>JAPKCI010000048.1 GCA_028823035.1 Rubripirellula sp. | reverse complement strand
GGGCTAACCAGGGAAGGTCGAGCGGCAGCTGCTCCCGTGTATCGACTAACGCTGTGATGGCCGCATCGGGCAAATCGGCTGGGATCTTGGGCACCGTTTTTAAACTCATTACATCACTTCCCTCAAGACTCGCCCGCATTCCTTGTCGGGACAGAACCGCCAAAGGATGCTTTCAGCGTCACTTTCTTCGGTTTTGGCGTCCATCACAGACCCACAATCGGGACAAGAGGTGACAAGTGGTGACGATGGAGATGATGGTGACGATGTTTTCCCTAAGTAGAACTTTTCCCCAAAACGTGTGTCGCCAGGTGACACACCTTTACCATGAAAATATTCCTTAGATGAATCATCGTCACCATAGTCTCCATCGTCACCATGAATGACCGCTTGCCATCGTTTCTGGCGGGCGTGACCTGTCGATCTGCTGATTTTGCAGTTTCCGATACGCCGGTTTGCATACTTTCGCAGCAAATAACCCAGTTGCTTGGCATCGGGCCGGCTCAAATGTTCGGCCACAACCTCTCGCATTTCCGAATGGGTGCCTGGATTCTCTCTCGTATCGTGTAACGTCTGGATGATTTCGGCCGTTGTTAGTCCACCTTGGCCGTCGTCCATTTCCAACAGACCGGCCATCAGCAGCCGCAGAGCATCGCCGGACTCATCGTTCGTCTTGGCGTACTCAAGCGTTTCCAGCGGATCAGGAAGCCCGGCCCACACAACAGCTCCGCGAATGATCTTGTTCCAGTTGTCGAACGATCCCCAACGCTTGCCCTTCTGAGTTGGGCAACCGGCAACAAAGTAACCTCGCAGGATGATCAACGCGGCATTGACCAGCCCGGCCCGGTTTTTCGTCGTATAGTCCAGCAGGTCACCCACTCGGAAGTCTGAACGGGTTTCGGGTGCTTCAAGTGGCGAATCAAGCCGTATCGGTAACACCCGCCGGCTCAGGTCGCCTCGGAAAGACAGATTGTTGCCGGTAGCCGTCCAGATCGTTTTGATTTCCATATTGATCGTCCGGTTTTCGCCCAGCACCCGGTCAGACCAGAACCCTGACGTAAGAACAGCATCCAAGCTAGTCGCACCGAATGGCCTTTCAATGTTGTCGATCAGAATCACCTGCGTTCCCTCCATTGCAACCGAGGTGATTTGCTTTCGCATCTCATCGTTGTTTGCCACGTAAGGCGTCCTTGATGCCGTGTGACCGTATGCGATAAGAGAGGCAATATCGACCAGCATCGACTTGCCGGAACCCCTGACGTTCGCCGTGATTGCAAATAACGGAACCAATCCGTTCTGTGGCTTCCGGTCCTTGCCCGCGATGGCTGGTCGGGCAATCATCGACAACAACATGGCAACCCAGGCGGCCTTATCGTTTTCAGTTTGAAAGGGGAAGTCGCAAACAATGTCGGCCAGCTCTTGTGCTGCCCTTTGGGCGTCACATTGCCGGGTCAACGCTGGAACCTTCCCAAAATGTATGGTCGGCCTGTAGATCAAACCGGTTTCGGGATCATGCCCTGGCGTTTGAAGCACCGACCCGTCTGGCCGTAGTGTTGGTGCTGTCACGATTCCTTCCAACGTTGGAACCCTGTTGGCGTACTGGCCTCGTTTGTGGATTCCCTCAACCAACCATTTCGGCGGCGGACAATCAACAAGTGACATTTCACCGTCAGCACCCTTCCTTTCTCGTTGCAGTCGAACGCTACTGGTAATGATCGGGTCAAGCACCGCTGCCGGCAGTGGACGAATACGGGCCGTTCCCTTGGCTATCTTCACTCGGCCGTCTGCCGTTTTCCCGTCGGCCCTAACTTCCTCAATGACGTTGACCAACAGCCCGGCCCGTTGATAGACGGCCAACGAATCTTCGCGGTCTGACGGCTGTTTCTCGCCTCCCCAATTCAATTTACCGATACTGGATAAAACTTCTTCGATATGCAAATCATGGCGATTGTCCAGCACAATTACTGGCCGGCCATCACCGTCCTCGGGATCATCCAACCCGCCCTCATCGGGGATAAATTCCAGGGCGTTACTGATCGTGTTGAGGACCGCCTCATGGCCCAGTTTGCTGATAACGTCTCGGACATCAGCGCCGGATGTATCTTTCAACTCACCCGGCAATCGAGCAACCGAAACCGTTTTGGCAATTTCCAGCAATCGCCCGCCAGTTTTCTTTGCACCCTTTTGACCGGCTTTGTCCAGATCGGGAACGATGACAACATCACACCCCCGAAACAGTTCAGCAAATGCCACTGGCAAGTCCGCACCAGGTAGACCGGCCGCCAGAAGGCCAAGACCATCCAACGCCGCAGCATCCTTGACACCCTCAACCAGATGCCAAGTATCGCCACCTTTCGGCAGCTGGCCGGGGAAGAACATGCCGGAGGAACCAGCACCCGGTTTGAATTTTCCTTTCCCGTTCTGCTCAATGTCAAAGTAGGAATGCACCTCACCCTTCGCATCGTAAACGTCAACACGGGCACAGGGGGATTTTGCCCGTCCACGTCTGGCAGCCTTAACGCCGAAACGCCGGAACGAATCGGCCGGCATCCTTTTGGCCCTGGCAACCGTTTCAACAATATCACCAGCGTATTTTCCCGATGGGGATTCGCCGTCCCAATCCATGCCCAGATAATCCGCGATGGACTTTGCCGCGTCTGACTGTTTCGCGTATTCGCCCCATAACTGAACCGTGTGGATAATGTCCCCCGTCGGTTTGCCGTCTGTGCAATTCCGGCAAGTGAACCGGCCATGTTGTTGTGGGCCGCCGTCACGGTCATCTGGGTACATAACCGTCTTTCCGCCGCATAATGGGCAAGGGTAATCGCTAGTCCCTTTACGCATATACTCAGCGGGTAATGCCGTCAAAGCCGGGATGATGTCACCGCATCGGCCGGCTGCTTGATCTTTGATGTTCTGGAAATCCATTGCTATACTGATTGTATGAATGTTGCGAATAGGTGCTTCCTCGCACCCGTGTTCAGACGGCCGCCGGAATCCTCACCGACGGCCGTTTTTTATTGCCTGATGGTCAACTTGATCCATCGCGATAGTCTGGAAATTGCCGGCCCGATGCTTGTCCGCTAGCACCAGGGCCGGGCTTCCGATGTGACCTTCGCTCTACGCCGCCTCCTCTGTTTGAGACGCTGCGATGAAGCGATTGACGGCCTGGACGCTCGTGACTAACTGTGAGCCTATTTTCAAGCTCTCCAGTTTTATGCGGTCACCATTCGAAGTCGTGATCCCTCTATTAACCCACCTATAAAAAGTAACTTTCGACGGACGAGTTGGGCAATACTTCGGAACGTCACGGACAGGGATTATGTCCTCGGTCAACAAATGACTGTTCTTGAAACTGGCTTGCATAAGAGGCTCTCCGAAAAAGGTTCGGAGGCACAGTTGCTGCATTAAATAAGGCAACTGGCTCCAAACCAACTCATAAAAGTTGATTCGAAGCCAGCTGCCTTAACTGTACGCTTCACGTTGTCTGAAAACGTTTCACCTGCTCCACAGGCTGTCTCACGGCATCATGCCGATAGGGGTATTACCACCCGCCGTTTGATTTCAAAGGCGTTCCAGACGTTCGTAAATGTAACAGCGTTACCGATCATGTCAAACACAGACAAGCAACGTCAATTACATCTGCGGAAAACCGCTAACCACCTATCGCATTGGTAGTCGCAATTCTGGCCGCATCGATGGCCCGCTGTTCGCTCGCTCGGCTGTAAATTTCCGTAGTGGACAGTTTGGAGTGACCTAACAAAGCCGCCGCCGCCTCAACGCCCAGCTCATCACGGACGATCTGTGCAACGGTGTGTCGCAACTGATAGGGCGTCCAGTGTTCCAGACCGTTATTGCCGGCTGCTCTTGTGATGTGACGCCTGTAGGTGTCTTTATTCCAGGGTGTGCCGGCTCTGTTCACAAAACAAAGCTGATCGGGATCACAGTACAGCATCGGCTCGAGCAACTTCACAGCCTGGCCGACAATGGGAATAGCTTTTGTTTTGCCGCGATGCTGCGTTTTGTGGTTCTCGGGTCGGTACATCCATTCAGCGCCACTACGGTCGATCTGGGACGGTGTCATGCTGAAAAGCTCAGACGGTCGGCAAGCAGTTGCAAGCTGAAGCCTGACCATGGTTTGAACCACGGGATCAAGGTGTGGAATAGTTGCCTGAACGAGTGTCAGCGCCACGCTTTACCGTTTTGGGTTGTCGTGAGCTTCTCCGCTTCTGAGCGGTGGCAAAGATTCCAGTGCTGTGATCGTTTCCGGCTTCACAAGCTCGCGTGATAGTCCATGTCTCACAACTCGGATCACATCTCGTACTTGGGCGTTCAGATAACGCCGGCAGTTGCCCGATCTCGCTAGCCGGCTGCGTAATTCCCGAAGCCTAAGGGGTCCAAACTCAGATATTGGTAACTCCCCGTAAAGCTCGTTTAGAGCGTTCAGGACGCCGGACAGACGGCTATATGAGCCGCTGTTGTCAACGTATCGCGGAAGCTCCAGTTCGCGGAAATCCGCAGTCACATCCCGTACCCTGATTTCCTGCGACATTTGATGCTGTGGCACGCCTTCCGGCAGCTTTTTGCCGTTGGCGTTGTATTCCGCAAGCAGTGCGTGATACCGAGAATAGCTCTCAGGTGATCCGTGTGACCCGAGGTAAAAGTCTTTCCCGCATAGCCTCACCTGGGCATTTCCCGAGACGTGGTAGCGATAAACTGGTGCGTGACTTTTTGAGGGTGGCATAACAACTCCATGTTGATACGGGGTATGGAAATACCCTGTAACGATTGAACATCGAGCCGCACGCCGAAGAGGCGGTAACGCTAAGTAGCGTTTCGGCAATAACTTACGAAAGTGGGCGATACAGAATTCGAATCTGTGACCTCTGCGGTGTGAACACAGCGCTCTAACCAACTGAGCTAATCGCCCGGACGAAAATAAAAGCCGTTTTCCGAGTGTTTTATGCAGGAAAACTTGTACTTTTCATCAACAGTAGTGTAACGCAGATGAGAGGATTGTTACACCCGTTATCATGGTTTCGTGGTATAGGATGGTATGGGGTGGTACGGGTCAGTGGAACCGCCGATGCGGGTAACACTGTGACCCGACTACTCAGTCCGATGCGGGATCAAGTTACCGTCGGCCTCTTTGAGGTGGAAAGTTCCACGGTCGAACTCAGTTCCACGGTCGAACTCAATTCCACGGTCGAACTCGGCCGCTTTTTCTTTGCGACGTTCCAGGTTCTGGCGTTCACGTTCTTCAATTTTGCGTTTGTAATCTTCGACCATCTGTCGATCCACTCCGGATTCCATTGCTTATCTCCCGTCTAGGAAAAAGAAAAAGCGAACCCCGGTTAACCGCAGCAAGGTGCCGGAATCCGCGCGCAGAAGCCAGCAAACCACTCGGTGCTGATGTGGTCTTTACTGGAAAGCCAATCCGAACGCACTTATTTATCACGGTTCTGGTTGCGTGACGACGCCACCGGATGTTGATGCGAAAGTTTACCAGCGATATTGCGAATCACCGCCGTTGGATCACCACCGTTTGAAAACGCGAAGTCAAACAGCACTCGAGCCGACAAACCGAACCGCTTCAGGTTCATATCGTGGAGCGATGGTTTTGGCCCGTGCTGGCCGTCGAGTTGACAAAGGATAAACGCGCCAGCGCTGGCATCGAGAAGATAGGCGTTCTTCGACGTGTCGGTGGTTACGCCCGTCGCAGCATTTGTTAGCCGAGGACAAACCACCGTTTTAAATAAGTCCTCCGGTCGTCCGGCATAGATCGAACGCTGAATTTTGCGTGCTGATAGTTCCAGTTCGGGTGGTACGAGAAGCATTCCAGGCCGATGACCTGCCGGCGCTCCCACATTGGTTGGAATCGTCTGTTTTCTCAGTTGGGATACCATCGCGTTGAACGCGACAGTGTAGAGAGTCGATGTTCGCCGACGTGTGAACTGCTGCTGGCAAGGTCTTGGTGTTTCTGGGATCAAGCCAGTTCAGGTGCTAGCCGTTCTGCTGATATTGCGGACGCCGATTGGTTCTCAAACCGGCTGAGATACATGTCCTGCAAATCGAGAAAACCTCGTTTTCAGCGATGTTGCAACGTCGGTCGAGTTTTTTGACCACAGATTTTAAAATGAAA
The DNA here is from genome assembly GCA_028823035.1 of Rubripirellula sp. Classification (GTDB taxonomy): domain Bacteria; phylum Planctomycetota; class Planctomycetia; order Pirellulales; family Pirellulaceae; genus Rubripirellula. The sequence continues at coordinate 27,226 of JAPKCI010000048.1, read as the reverse complement.
ACGCGTTGGACTTCGGGAGTTGTTAACCAATCGCCCAGCAACATATACTATAAATTGTCTCGAATAAACATTCGTTGCCACAGTGGGTCGATCCAAATCATCATGGGCCGTCAAAGCCCTTGCCGGCGACTTACTGGTTTTTTTAAACTACTTGGTTAAACCTGGAATATTCACATGAAAAAAAGACACACGGGTCGAACCGGCTTTACGTTGGTCGAGCTACTTGTCGTGATTGCAATTATCGGGGTGTTGGTCGGTCTGTTACTACCCGCGGTTCAAGCTGCTCGCGAGGCGGCGAGGCGAATGAGTTGCAGTAACAACTTCAAGCAGATTGGGCTCGGGCTTCACAACTACCACGCTGCCTACAAGAATTTGCCGATGCTGGCAGGTGGAACGCATGAAACGGCTGGTATGGGTGCTGCTAACAGCAACATTTTCTGGTTGAGCTGGTTGGTACCTCTCACCCCATTCATCGAACAACAGGCGCTATGGGAGCAGGTTTCGAACCCCCTCGCCGTCAACCGTACTGGCAGCACAAGGAATCCGCCTTATCCAGCGATGGGCCCGAACCCTTGGGACGAAAATTACCAACCGTGGTTAACACAGGTCCCAACGTATCGCTGCCCCAGCGATCCAACCCAACCTGTTGGAAGCCGAGTTGCATTTAACAACTACACGGCTTGTGCAGGAGACAGCTTCTTCGAGCAGAGCGAGAGCGGTGTCACCAACCAAGGTCAAGCCCACAGCGGCGGCGTATGGGGCGAAGAGGATTCTGAGCGTTGGGCGCGCGGCGTGTTTCGCACCCGTCACTTCACGAAATTCCGTGACATCACCGACGGCCTCTCCAATACCATCATGGGTGGTGAGTGCGTTGTCTCGGCGAGGGACTTACTAGCCTCTGCGACCCAGATGGAGTTTGACAACACATCTTGGGACAGGGCCCCTGCTTACTTTAAGCAGTATTTGGATCCTGAGCGCCCAGCTTACCTCAATACCAATCCTGCCACGGGTGGTTTGTCACCCTGTGGAGGAAAACCATGCTACGAGAGCAACCCCAATCATCAACGCGGTCGCCGTTGGTCGGATGGTCGATTGGAGTACAGTTCATTCCACACGATCACGCCGCCTAACAGCTATAACGTTCAGCGATGGCATGGACAGGCTGGCTCTTTCTGCGCATCGAGTTATCACCAAGGAGGCGCACACATCCTGATGGGTGACGGTGCAGTGATCTTTATCACCGACTCGATTGAGTCTGGTGACCAAAATCATGTCGTCTACGGTCGAGATAACGGCGATGGTCGCGGTCCCGATGGCGGCGTTGGACGGGAGAGTCCTTACGGCCTCTGGGGAGCCTTGGGAACCAAGGCCAGCAACGAAATCGTTGAAGAACAGTTGAACCAGTAACGGTCCAGCGATTCAGCAACCCTCTAATGAAACAAAAACGGGCGTGGCGTCAGCCACGCCCGTTTTTCGTTTTCCCTAACAGCCCAACCGATCAAAACCAGCACTTGCTCTTGATCCAGTCAGCCACGATGGAAGGTCGGCTGCTTTTAGAAACAGCGTCATGAGATTAGACCGCTTTCCACCCCAACCTCAGTCATCCAGCCAACCACAGAACGGCGTGAATGCAAAGTCGCCGCCCAATTCGCCCCAGTCCTACAACTCGGTACCGATGCGTCCGACCTTGGTCAGTCTCAAGCCCTAGTAATTTACCCGTAAGCAATGAGGGCACGATAAGTTCTTCAATTAAGGAGACGAGCGGCAAAACTAACGAGAGATTTATCAGCCTGAAACCGCCCGATTACGCGGTGAACACCAATGTAAGGAATGGCGACAACTGAGATAACATGGCTCGGGACCGACGAGTGGGTGGCGAGGCATCCGAAGATGCGCTACTTCACGATCGGATTAAAAACGTCAAGTGTCAAAGATGCAAACCAAAGGAACCAAACAAGTCGTGCTAAGTGAAGCTAGAACATCAAGCAGTCGTCGAATTGGCATTCTATTGGAAACCGAGTATGGCCGTTACGGCTATCGCCGGGTGACGGCATTGTTAAACCGAGAAGCTTGGTAAGTAAACCACAAACCGGTTGAACGCCTTTGGCGTCAGGAAGGTCTTAAGCGCCGAAAAGGAAACCAAAACGACGTCGATTATGGTTTAACGACGGGAGTTGTATACGGTTACGACCCCAGCGACGCAATCACGTAGGGAGTTATGACTTTGTACACGACCAAACGAGCGCTGAACGTCCTCTCGGGATGTTGACATTGATTGACCAATACAGCCGAGAATGTTTGGCCATCGACGTCAAACGCCGCCTCAACAGTGAGGACGTGATTGACTGCTTGACCCAACTGTTTTTCATTCGTGGAACGCCTGCCTACATTCGAAGCGATAAGGGCACGGAATTTACATCTCACAAAGTTCGAGCCTGGCTTGAACAAGTGAACGTGAAGACTTTATTCATCACCCCGGGCAGTCCGTGGGAGAACGGATATATCGAATCATTCAACGGAACGCTCGGAGACGAACTACTGAAACCGGAATTGTTTGATACGTTGACCGAAGCTCGGGTGCTGATCGAACGATGGAGAAGACACTACAACCAGGTGCGGTCACACAGTTCATTGGGCTACCGCTCGCCCGCACCCGAGACGATAGTGCCAAGTCGTTTTTCAAATTTCGCTACGCTCTCTATTAAATACGGCTTGTCTGAAAAACGAATGTTCTACTCGAAAAACTGGTATCCTTCGTGGGGCCAGTTCAATTTCTACAGGAGACAATCGCGAGTAGATGACGGTTCGTGCGTCATTGTCTGAGAGCCACGCGAGGAGTTTTGGTCCTGTTTATTGTTTTCTCAGTTTCCAGCGCCCCGGCGACGGATTCTTTCCGCCTGAAATCACAGGCCGCTAACTTGGTCAAGCCGTGGACTCACCCATTTCGGTGGATGACTCTGGTTGTGCCGGGTCGACTATCTTCGTCATGGAGGGGAAGCGGTTGAATGACAGTTCGCAGATTCAGGCTTAAGGGGTATCCAAAATGAAAGTTAGAATCGATCTTAACGTGGAGGTTGACTTCCCGGACGGCACCAAGCGTTTGCACCTATCGGATTTGTGGGAGAGCGCGCAAGAATTCGCGGAAGCAGCTTGTGAACGTGCAACCTCCTCCTCCGGCTGCAATAGCAAAACCAATAACAGCAGCAACAACCAGTTTGGAATGTTCTTTTCTGAAATACTGGATCGTGCGTTCGAAGCATATCAAAGCCCGCAAGATAGCTCGGTCGATCCTGAGCAGCGACCGAAGCCTGGCTGAGGCTAGAGCGACTTTGCGGGGCAGTTTGCTCCCAGTGTTGATGATTAGCCTTGTGGAAAACTCCGCAGATTCGGTCACGGCAGATCCCATAGACTCATCGGTATTGACGGTAATCTTGAATCTGTGATCCGCGATGAAAAAGGCCCTGATTGAGAACGATGGCCAAATCCGACCCCGTCGGTCATGGTTTCATGCAAGTCATTGTGCTTATCCATGCTTATCATTGCCTTGGTAGCTGCAGTGAGTTTTTTGGAATTCGGGTTTTGAACCTGGCTCTGTCGCGTGTCCGACATGCCGGCAGCCTGACTGCTATGGGCTTTCACTGCTGCGCACGGGCCAGTGACGCTATTAGGCCTGACTGCGAGGGGAGAAGCCAGCATGGAAGGTAGGCGAATCACTCTCGTTCCTGCCTTGCGTTACGTGGGCAGGAGGGAAATCTCAATGCCCGGAAATTGCATGATTCTGGCAACTGAAGGAACTGACTGTGGCATCGACGGCGGATCGGTCCGTGTCGTTTGACTCAGAAAGGTTTGCTATTGGTGATCGGGGCTGTTATACCGCTACACAGGCAAGCTTCAACGAATCATCTGAAACGTTGGTTTGCCTCCGGGAATCGATCAGGACGCTCTGCATCACCCAGCGGAATCCAGCGTTCCCGGTCCGCTGTCAGCTAGGGAACGCGGCATGCCCGATATCGACAAGTATCTAATAGCGATCCAAAAGAATGATGGTTCGGATCTGCACATCAGCACCGGTTCACCACCGATTCTCAGAGTGCACGGAACGATGTCGCCGTTGAAGGCAACACCGTTCGAGGCAGACAAGGTCAGTGCGTTGCTGGATCCTATCATGACCGAAAATGCACGCCGTGATTTTGCAGAAACAGGCGATGCAGATTGGGCTTATGAACTTGATGGCGTGGCCCGATTTCGTTGCAACGCATTCCGTGATCGAAGAGGACCAGGGGCAGTCTTTCGAATCATTCCAAATGATTTCATGACGGCTGAAGAGCTGGAATTGCCGGAGGCGATTCTGAAACTGTGCGCACTCCCAAAGGGCCTCGTGCTTGTGACAGGTCCGACGGGCTCTGGAAAAAGCACGACGCTTACCGCGATGATTGACTACATCAATCAGCGTCGTACCGACCATGTCATTACCATCGAGGACCCGATTGAGTTTGTACACGAGAACAAAAAGTGCCTGATCAACCAACGGGAAGTGCACACACACACCGAGTCATTTTCGAGGGCTCTGCGCGCTGCTCTCCGTGAGGACCCGGACATTGTCCTGGTTGGGGAGATGCGGGATTTGGAAACGACGCATATCGCGATTGAGACAGCAGAAACCGGGCATTTGGTGTTTGGAACTCTGCACACCACTACCGCTGCGTCGACCGTTGATCGAATCATCGACCAGTTCCCTGCTGACCGCCAGGCACAGATCCGAACCATGTTGGCAAGTAGCCTGAAGGGAATTGTCGCACAGACATTGTGCAAACGAATTCCGCGGGGGCGAATTGCATCGTTGGAAGTTCTGATCGTTAACAATGCAATTTCGAATCAGATCCGCGAAGGCAAGACATTTCAGATAGAATCAGGGATGCAGGTCGGGCGTAAAGAAGGCAACCTATTAATGAACGATGCGTTGGTTCAGCATGTGATCGATGGAAACATTACTGCTGAAGAAGCACTCCGTCGCTCTCTGCAGAGGGCCGATCTCTTGGATAAATTGACTGCCAAGGGAATCGAACACTCAGCACCTGAAGATCCCGCCGCCAAATCCTAGCATCTGAGTGCGGCTCGGAGTCCGTCAGGGCAGCAAGCGGGAATGTCGCTAAACCCACCCTATGCAAAAGTTTGAAGCCTCTGCGAATCAATACGGCTGCAAGATCGGATGGTTGGATTACTAAACGCAGCAACTTGGTATTGGGAGTAAACCGACTGCGTCTCGTATGCCGTCAAGAATCGCTGGATTGTGAATCCGTGATTTGCCACGCCAACAGGGTGGTCGGAAGGTAGGCTAGAGCAACCATCCACTGTACGGTGGTAAGTTGATTGTAACGCCGATGGCCCGCGTCAAAGAGTATCCGATCTGAGATCTGCATGGCGTCGACGTCAATGACGGCGTCCAACTGAGAGTGAATCAGCAGTAAACCGAACAGCGAAAACGCAAGCACGACTGTCAACGCGGTCAATGCGTATCCGAGTTTTCGCGACTTCCTGATGATTGCCACATTGTTCCAGGTCATCACCAGAACAGTAAGAAATCCTAATATTTGCAAGGCTACGGTGACTCGTTGCGTGATCAGTCCACCCTCCATTGGGTCGTTTAGCACAGAGTGGATGATTCGCACGACGATACCGGTGTAAAACGTCAGGCCGCCCCAATAGAGCGAGTAGAGCAGCATCAGGAGTATCCGGCCTACCCAATGCATATTCGCCAGCCTTTTCAAACGTTAATAGAGAATGCCAATTGGAACGCCTCGGGACGGACTGTCCGATCCATCCGTTCGTTGTTCCATTTGAACAGCCGCCAAACCTTGAGGCATTAAAAGCGTTTTCTATTGCTTAAGCAACAGGGCCGCCTCTGGAGTCGTGCAGAACGCGCCGCATTAGAGAGTCGGGTAACACGTTTACAGGGAACCCGAAGCTCACACAGTTCCGCGTGTTTGACACAAATCCGCGACAGCCAGGAAGCATGGTTGACACGTCTCTGTGTCGTGACTGCTGCATCACAAATGGGGCCAAACGCATGGTGATCCCCACTCGGGGCAACGAATGTGGCTAACGCAAGAACTTCTGTAGAAACTGGGGCGTTCACCGACAACCCAGTCTGTGGCTGGGCAATTCAAACCGGCTCGCACAGTACTTCGAATTCAGGCGTGACTTCATCTGCTGAATCATAAACGTCCTGATGACAATATTTCTCGCTTTGACGTACATTGTCATCGGAACACAGAATTCGCAAAACATGGTCCAGCTCGTCCATTCAACTTTTGCCATCGGCCAGCAAGATTGACCGCCTCGCTGTGAAAAACAAATTCAATACAAACGTCGCTTGCCTTCAGTAATCGATTAACAGGAAATGGGATGTCATTGTATTCAAGCTTCCCATCGCTTTCGATTTTCCGTTTGATGGTGGCAACTCTCGAACTTGCGTCTCCAGAAAAGACAGCGTGCTGTGACTTTCGGAGCTGACGGCAATGCATCGGGAAACCGAGGCCAGCCGGTTTGGTGTTTTTAAAGTCGCGTGCAGACTGCTTGTGTGGCAGCGGGCAGTGCTGCGTTTGAGATGCATGGATCGACAAAACAAAGCCCGCTAGGCAACGACATCTGACATCTCGCCGGTACTGTCACCGAACCCCTGATCGTGAATGCCAAGGCGATCAACCACCGTCGCGTACAGGTTTGACAATCTCATTTCACGCTCGTTGTACTTCAAAAACTGACCGTGTTTGAAACCTAAACCACGTCCACCTGCCAGCAGCAGGGGGTAATTGTGGTTAGAGTGTGTTCGACTGTTGCTAGATCCATAGAGCACAATGGTACGATCAAGTAAGCTGCCCTCACCTTCAGCAGTATCGTTCATGCGGCCAAGAAATCTCGCGTGGTTTTCTGCCAGGAACTGGTCAAACGTTCCGAGGTTCCGCATTCCTTCGGGCTTGTTTGCGCCGTGAGCCAAGCCGTGCCAATTAGGAGCCAGGCCAAGGCAGGCAGGAAAAGCATTTGCAATCGTCGTGGCACCAGCTACCTGGCCAATCATGTAGGTAGCGACTCGTGTTGAGTCGGTCTGGTAGGCCAGGAACATCAAATCGTAAATTGACTTGATGTATTCTCGCGGTCCCTGTTGCGTAGCGTCAACGTCAACAGAATCATTCGAAATATCCGGCTTTGGAATTTCGAGCCAGGCTTCGGCCCGCGCGACTCGTTGCTCAATAGCACGAACGGAGGAAAGATATTCATCGAATTTGCGTTGGTCGTTTGTTCCCAGACGACGATTGAGTGATTTGGAGTTTTCGAGAAGGCGGTCGAGCATGCTGGTTTCGTTTTTAAGACGTTGTCGCTGCTGCGCCATCGTTCCGCCGGTTTCCTGACCAAACAGACGATTGAAAATCTGTGAAGGGCTGGATAACGCGGGGATCGGTCGCCCTTCTCGTGAAAACGACAACGTGCATGAACGTGTAGGTTCACCAACGCCACCGTCACTTGAAAGTGTCAGCGATTGAAACCGGGTTCGAGCACTGTTGGCATCAGCAATTCGCTGATCCAGAGAAATGGAGTTCGTGAACACTCCGCCCTTCATCGACGCGCTAGTAAGAAATATATCGCCGGTGTCATGACCACCCATCGTCCAACCGTTGGGATGAGAAATGCCGCCAATCACGGTGACGTGATCACGTAGCGGTTCAAGAGGTGCAAGAACCTTTGTGAATTTAAAATCTTTACCCTCACCGGTCGGAAACCATCCCCACTGACGATCAGGGTGGTCTTCTGCTGGCACAGCCACACCAAACGGAAAGTAAACGCAACAAAAACGCTTCGGTAAATCTTGTGCCTTTGTTTTGCCCCACGCCATGCCTTCCAACCAGGGAAGCGACATGCATGCACCCGCACCACGCAGAAGTGTCCGTCGACTCAGTTGCCACGCCTTGTCTGTCATTGAGATTTCCCGCTGGAGGCCTTATTTGCTTTGGAAACTGTCACTCTTAACGATCTCGACAATCAAATCACTCAACCTGAAATTGTCTCTCGAGAACTGATCGTTTAAGGACTCTACGGCGTCGTGATCCGAAAAGGTGACTGATCTTCCGATGCTGTATTCGAGTAACCTTGATGTGAAAGCACGTGAAAATCGCCGACTCTCTTGTTCCAAAAGATAGTTTTTCAACTGTTTAATTCCGTCAATCTCTTGACCGTTCGGCAAAATCGTCACAGCTTCAACTGGTACGTTCATCTTCTTTTTACGTCCGCTTGCGATACGTAACGCAGTGTCTCGCCACTGGCCGACCGCGTCGAATTGTTCAAACGGTATCCCCCAAGGATCAATTCCCCGGTGGCAGTCATTGCATGCTTCTTTTGTGCGATGAAATTCCAACTGCTGCCTGACGGACAGCGATGCCAATTCGGGTTCCTCGGAATCAAGATCAGGAACGTCTGGCGGTGGTGGAGCCGGGGGATCATCCAACAAACGGCTTCTAAGCCAGACGCCACGACGAATCGGGTGCGAGTCTTCGCCAGTGGAATTCAACAGCAGAACTGCTGCCTGTGTCAGAATTCCGCCGCGGTCAGATCCCTGTTCCAATTGCACGCGTTCAAACTGCCCGCCTTGTGGTCCAGTCAATCCGTAGTGCTTTGCAAGCGGTTCATTCAACATCAAAAACTCGGAATCAAGCAAGTTCAGCACACTGAGATCGTTACGAAGTATTTCTGTGACGAAAGCGTGTGTTTCTTTGCGCATCATCGGCTTTAACCGATCGTCGAAATCGGGGTAGTATTCAGGGTTGATAGCTACCCGTTCAATTCCCGAAAGGTCGAGCCACTGGTCTGTGAAATGTTCAACGAGCTGTTCCGTCCTTGGATCTCGTATCATCTCGCGGACATGCTTCGCGAGGATATCAGGGTTGGATAATTTGCCCTCATTCGCCAGTTCCATCAGAGCGGGATCAGGCATGGTTGACCAGAGAAAATACGAGATTCGGGTTGCCAACTCGTGCTGGGTTAAAGGGCGACGTTCTTGAGTTTCATTGGGTTCAAACAGGTATAAAAACTCGGGTGAAACGAGAATCATGGCAAATGACTCTCGCATTGCTTCCTCGAAACTCTCTGAGACGGGGCGAAGCTCATCATAAAATGAAAGCACGACTTGAACATCTTGGTCGGTCACAGGCCTGCGATAAGCGCGACTCATGAACTGCTGGATACTTGACGCAGCCCTGGACCGTTCGCTACCAGATACTTCAGGAAGCAACCGACGATGAGTTGCCGGTGGCCAGCGGTCAAAGATCGGACCCTCAAATTCCAACGACTGCAAAACCAAAGTTGAACGGTCCGGTGGTGCCGGCAGGAACGCCCGCATTGCTGCCTTGTCTTTTCGATCCACGGGGGTCAGATTATCGAACCTTGCCAGCACCGCTCGATGATCCGAGAGTGCCGACGAATTGTGTGCCTGATAAGCTTCCCACATTGCATCAGGGTCTTGTTTTATTTGTTTCGCAAGGTTTTGCACTTGCCCCTTTAGTTTGTCGCACGACGTCTGCACGGCAAACAGACGCAGTGCCAAGTCGAGTTGCTTCTTGTGGTCGGGATCCAGACGCCGCAACTCTTCGATCCCCTGTTGCACTGTTGCAACCAATTTTGTCAGATTGCGTGACGTTTTTTTGCCTGCATGTGTCTCGTTCACTTGGAGAAGTTCGGGAGCGTTCAGCTTGGCAGCCAGCGCGATTTCATTTTTCTCTGCTGCGGAGAAACGGATGGTGTCAATCAAAATCGGCAACTCTGGCGGCAAACCATCGTCGTACACGTTTTCGACTGCGATGGTTACACCGGGAAATTTCGGATTATGCCCCGGTAGTGGAAACTCTTCGATACGGGCTCGGAACTCGTAAACTTTTGACTGGCTCTGTGAGTTCACGACGTCGACTTCGGCCAACACTTTCGTTGGTGTCACCGTATCTGATCGCAACCCAAGCGAAACATGCATGCGGGGGACACCTTGACCTGGAGGTATATCAGCCGCTGCCTTGACCCGCACGATGAACTCGCCTTGACTCGGAAACTCAAGCATCTTGCCAAAGAAACGCCCGCCTGGTTCCATTCGGTTGCCAATCGGCGTTTTGATTCTTGGTGTATTCGAAGGCGAGGATTCCTCAAAGCGGTGTCGATAGATTTCCGGTGCTTCCCCGCTCACGATTGCTCTGTCCATCGCACGCCGTGCTGCCAGCAGGTAGTACTCTATCTGCAATGGTGACAATCCCAGTGTACGGCCATTATTCTTGAATCCATTTGACGAGGACGACTCGGGGGGCAGGTCCCGGGCAAAGTTGAGATCGATTCCCGTCAAATCCCTCAGTGTGTTGTTGTATTCATAACGAGTAAGCCGACGCACGACAGTGCGATCCTGTGGCCCCTGTTGTTGAAGCGAGGCATTCCGGATACCGGAACGTATCCATGCGACGAGGCGTCGCCGTTCCGCAGTGGGGATCGCTTTCGCTTTCTCGGGTGGCATCTCACCAATTTCTACCCGATTGAGGACATCATGCCATGACTCCGCGTCAGCACCTGAGAAATGGCCAGCAAGTGTGTCCAATCGCAAATCTGCCTTGTGCTTCTTTTCACCGTGACATTGCACACAATACGCCGTCAGAATTGGCTTGATGCTTGACTGGAAATCAGCATCCGCAATCAGGGGTTCTGAGGCATTCAGCGGACTGAGCGCCAAAGAGGTTAGCAAGCCAATCACGAAGGCTGACTTGGCAATGCACGTCGATGGATGGAACAAACGTCAGGCTCCGCATACCGTGCAATTCACGGTATAGCAAAATGTGGCGGGAAACGTATCGGTGGGACAGATAGATGATATTCGCTGACGTCGGGTTACTCAATTGCAACCGAAACTAAGTTTCCAACCACCAGAAATGATCGGCGTTTGTCGGATGTGCTGTTTGCGGCCCTGATTTGTCATCCATCGCGGCCGCCGAGAGGGAAAATTACTCTACGAGTTTTTCAAATACAGCGTTAAACACGCACGTTTCGGTGTGTGCTATCGACTTCCCAGCCTGCCACGGCTGCTGTTCAAGCGGTAGCTATGCTGCTGAGAAAAGATTCAACGTGAACGGAAAACGCTGTCTCGCAACTGAAAATAGTCAAAAAAAGCAGGAGGAAATTAAAATATTTGACTACCGCTGCAAGCTCTGCGACTCTGGTAGTTGGGAAGTCTAAGGATCATAGCCTGTCCAGTGGGGTCCACTGAGGACTGTGACTGATGCGGACGCAAATCCTTTCACTACACCCACTACTTTTCACCCAGATTGGCCATTCGGCACCACTAAAGGTCACTCACGCTTTACAGGTGGGGCGACTTTGGCGACACGAACTAAAAATCGATTCACCCAGTAATCGATTCACCCAGTAATTCAGTATCCGGGAATCGCTTACCCGGATGCCAATGTTCAATCAACATTCTCATCAGGAGAAGAAACATGGATTCGACAACTCTCGCGTGGCAGATTTTGCAGACAACCGTCCCCTTGTCGTCAAAGTACGGGGTGACCTACAAGGAATTGAGCGATGCTCTGCAGATAGCGAGTCAGATTGTGGTGGAACTAGAACAGAAGAAAGCAGACAACTTCAGGACGACGGCCGAGTGACTCACAGCACGAGTGACTCACAGCACGAGCGAATTATTTTCACAGACAATTTTCGACGACCTGCCAATCACCTGTCTGGTTCTGACGCTATTCACACTGAAATTGTCTCGATAAGTATTGGCTGATCTGAAAAAACCGCGAATCAGTTGCTGGTGAAGGCAACACGCATTCCACCCAAATATTTCGTCGGCGAATTGGGATCCTCTGAGAACCGGGAAGCTGACCTGCAGTCTAGTTCGCGATGAAACCAGCCTCCACCACGCAAGACTCGTGTCCGACCAGTCTCAGGGCCGCGTGGATCCGTGATAGGCACGTCGCCGTAATCGTAGTACCAGTTTTGACACCACTCCCAAACGTTTCCGTGCATGTCATAGAAGCCCCACGAATTCGGCATTTTCTGTCCGCCAGGATGCGACTCTCCGCCACTGATGCGCGAGTACCAACCAAACTGTCCGAACAAGGTTGGATCGTCACCAAAACTGAACTTGGTGGTGGTTCCCGCACGGCAGGCATTCTCCCACTCCGCCTCGGTCGGCAGCCTGTAAACGCGTCCGGCAGATTTTTCAGCCGGTAAGTCAGACAATCGCTTACAAAACGCGACGGCCTCCGACCAGAGCAATTTATCCAACGCGCTGTTGGGTGAACTGAATTTCGTGTTTTTTCCCATGACCTCAGTGAACTGTTGCTCGGTGACTTCATGCATGCCTAAGGCGTAGGGTTGAGTTATCGTTACTTCATGCTTTGGACGCTCACGCTCGTTATCGCTGTTTGAACCCATCATCAGAGTCCCGTTCGGTACAACCAGAAATTTCATTCCGATGGAATTCGTAACCATTTCAAGTTGAACCGGTCCTCCACCAGAAGATCCACACCCTGAGGTTACGCAAACCAGGGAAATGAAAGCGACCAGTACATGAAGCGACAGGATGCTATTCGATCGAAGGAGAGTTCGATTCTTAAGGAGCATTTATTTGGTGAACCGCGTTAGAAGGTATCGGATTGCATTTTCTAGAAATGGAAAGTATCTATTTAAATGGATGTGGTGCAATCAACCGAGGTATTGGAACGACGTTGGCACCGCCTCGAACCAGAAGAACAATGTACTCTGTTCCATTGATCTACGTGTTACCACTGGCGTTGCACCAACACGGCCTGATGGGATTCGACATTCGCCGCATGGAAATGCCCTTTGCACAGCGAATTCTGTCGGCAATTTCATGACAACACGAATGCGTCGCAATCACAACCTAACGGATTCGTGCGTCGGAACGTTTGCTTGGAACTGCAGTATTTGGCGACAGTCGCTTTGGGCGAGTGACGATCGCATGGAACAAAATCGCGACCGCAATCGGGACGCTGGGCAACATCACCCTGAATGCATCCTGTGTCTCGGGGCTGTTCACCCAAGATGTTATCAATTCCATGCTCATATCGGTGGCCTTTCAATGGGTGTTATCGGATTGCAGAGCAGCTGATAATGTAACGCAGACCAACAGCGTTGCGGGTGTAGTAAACAGATGAAGTTTCTCGCAGGACAAAGTTTTGGTCGGATTAGCGGCACAAAACGCATGCGTGGACCGGGCTAATCGACTGTGGCCTGATGACTAGCCGGGATTTGCCTGCGGAAGGCTTTGATTCATTGATGTTTTGGTCCATGAACCAAAACACCCAACCGCAGTGGTAAGAGGACCTTTTCAGACGTGTGACGATCTGGTCAATCGTCACAACACCATTTTTGACGTCATCACACAGTTCGTCGACACGGATATTGCTTTGGTCGCGCTGCTCACGTGAAATGTATAAAAACTGATCGCCAGTTAGCAACGAGGGAACTATCGATTTGCAATCACGGTGGGGTAATCATTGTTTATCCAATCATAGGAACGTCCGCTAACGATGCACGTCACGACAAGCATGATTCCGTAACCAATCCCATTACAAACGCATCCGCCATGACCTCGCTTTTGAGCACTCTGCGGGGTCTCCTCGTTATGATGTTTTTGAACCATACGGGATTGGATTTAGTCCGACGTGATAGGCTAGGCATTTCTGGTTTTGAAGAAGGTTGTAATCGCAACAGGCGACGGCTGATTGCGTTCTACGGTGGTTCGTTCCTGCAGTGCGTTGAGGTTGGGCAACCATTGCATCTTGGGTTTGCACGTAACCACAGGCAGATCTGCAAAAAACTTTTTGGGCATTGGATTAAATCAAAACACTGTCGTGAATCCAGTCCACCAGTTGGTGAGAACAGGCTGTCTCTGCTGCCAGGCACGAAATACGAGCGTTCCTCCCACACAGTGGAATTTGAGAGTCGAGAAAACTCCGCTCGCGTATTTCTGGACGTAACGTGGAAGCGACAAGAGGGCGTGGATGTGCCGCAAGTGCGTTTGGTTAGCGCTGCCAAATGCAATGCTGTCACAGTCGTTTCATGCATCCACGCTGACGGGCCAGTTACTTGCTAGCACACGTGTCATTTGGTGAGTTCGAAACCCAGGATAGAAACATCATCTTTGGGTCCGTTGGTGGCACACCATTCAATGACAGCGGCTTGAAGTGTCTTGACGCTGGCCTGGACCGATTGGTTTTGGCCCTCAGTAATATTGGCAAGCATTCGCTCGTCGCCGAATTCTTCTAAATCGTGGTCCATTGCTTCCGGCACCCCATCTGAATAGAGGTACAAGCGATCGCCAGGGGCAAGTTGCACGCTGTGATCTTCGAATTCAATGTTTCCAACCCAGCCAATTGCCATATCGGCAGTTTCAATCAGAGCAGGCTTGCCGCCTAATGGCACGTGGACAAGATTCGGATGACCGGCAGAAACGAATTTGAACTGCTGCGTTTGCATGTCCAGGATTCCGTAAACCATCGTGAAGTACAAATTGCCCTGATCTTCCATTGGAAAACGGTTATTCAGTTCAAATGCGACTTCAGCAGGAGACACAATCCGATGTTCCGCGTCACCGTCATCTGATTTAACGAGCAGTGACGTTGCCGAGACCATCGGGGTCATGATGCGCCCGACCGTGACCGCCAGCAAAGAGGAGGCTACTCCATGTCCGCTGACGTCGACCACGAAGGCTGCAACATGACGGGAATCGAGCGGAAAAAAATTAAGAAAATCACCAGCAAGATCATCGCACGGATCAACGGTCCAAGCGAATTCAATGCTGGGGATGTTGGGCGTCACACTGGGCAGGAGTGATCGCTGGATTTTGACGGCGGCATTCAGGTCGTATGCCATACGCTGAATTTTATCGTCTAAATCCGTATTAAGTCGCTTAAGGTCTTTGTTCGAATCTTCCAGTTCATCACGGGCCACCGACAGACTTTCGTTGGAGGCAATGAGTTCACGATTTTTCCCAACCGCATTCTCAAACGTTGAAACCAAGAGGTTCAGTACCTGCTGCTTTCCGGCCTTGACCGTGTAATCTTTTCCCGCAAGCTTGACGCGAAGCTCCGTATCCTCTTCGTCATCAGAAGAAGCCAATGGCGTGTTCAGCAAGTCGTTGACGCGAGACAACAGGTACTCAGGGTCATACGGTTTGGTGACATAGTTATCTGCTCCAACATGCAGGCCCCGGATGATGTCTTCTGGATCAGAGAGAGTCGACAAAAGAATCAGCGGGATTGTCTTAAAGATCGGGTCTGATTTGACAGCTGAGCAGTATTCGTAACCGTTCATCTTGGGCATCTCAATATCCGAGATGATCAATGCTGGTGCCCGTTCCCGTGTCATTTCCAGAGCAATTTGCCCATTCTCAGCCCATCTCACGCTGTAGCCAGCGGATTCCAATTTTCTACGGAGCATCTTTGCTTGGATGCGACTGTCTTCCGCGATCAACAAGTCAATCTTGTCTGTCATGTTGTTTGTGTCATTTCTTCAATCGGTAGCAATTACCACCACTGGGAAACACTCGTTCAAACTGGTCATCAATTGTAAGAACGCTTTCTGCCCCGCCAAGGAACAGGAACCCATTTGGTTTAAGGTTCCTTCGAAGCTTAGCGAATAGCTTCTGCTTTGTGGGCAAATCGAAGTATACCAAGACGTTGCGAATGAAAATAATGTCCATTTTGGGCAAAGTGGGCCATGATTCGATAAGATTCAAGTAACGAAAAACTACTGTGCGCCGCATTTTCTCGTTGATTCGCCATCGATCGCCCTCGCGTTGGAAATTCCGCTCCAGCCGTTCTTGACTAAGGCCTCGCATCACCTCAAGTTCTGAGTAGGATCCCGCCCGTCCCCGTGCGAGGATACTATTTGAGATGTCGGTGGCCAAAATTTCAAGCTCCCCATTGGGCCAACGATTGCGACACTCCTGCCACATCATGGCGATACTGTAGGCTTCCTGCCCGCTGGCCGAGGCGGCCGACCAGACATTGATTCGGCCTGAGCCGCGGCCAGTATCCAGCAGGGCTGGAAAAACGTTGTCACGCAATACTTCAAACGGGGTGATGTCTCGAAAGAACGAGGTTTCGTTCGTGGTCATCGCGTCCACGACATCGTTCCACAGTACAGCCGCAGCAGGTAATCTTAGGTGATCGACGAACTCGTCGACATTTCGCATTCCATTCTGCTTGGCCAGCAGCGACAACCGGGCTTCAACAAGATAGTGTTTGTTGTCATTCAGGATAATAGCGGAAAACTTGTAAAGCCTATCGCGAATGAATTCGAAATTGTCTTGACGAATAGCCATGTTTACTCTGACCCTCCGCTTCGCAGATCCGTTCTCGTATTCCGAGAACGCATTCTCCAGACGCGGCCTAAGATTTCATCAGCGATTTTCTCGAGAGGCACAATTTTGTCTGCGCAACCACTGCGTACCACACTGCCTGGCATTCCCCACACAACACTCGATTCTTCGTCTTGCACAATGACTTGGCCCCCTGTCTGTCTGATCGCACTGCACCCCTCTGCGCCGTCGGAACCCATTCCGGTCAAGACGACGCCAAGAACATTACTCGCGTATGCCGTGGTCGCTGATTGAAACAGCACATCAGCAGATGGACGGCAGGAATTGATGGGTGCGTTTTTATTGAGTGATACCATCACGTTTGTCTGATACCGCTTTACAGCAAGGTGATATCCACCGGGTGCGACCAGAAACTGTCCCGCAACAATTTTTGTCCCGTGTATTGCTTCGGTAACCGGAAATCCGCTGTCCGTGGTGAGACGGTCTGCCAGATGCCTCGTGAAACCCTCTGGCATATGCTGGACAATCAACACCGGGACGGGCAGGTCGTGTCCCAGTTTGGGGATAAGTTTGGCTAGAGCTTGAGGGCCACCTGTTGAGACGCCAATGAGGACAGCATCAATCCGACTACGGAGCTGGGAGACTCGTTCTAAAGGCTCCGTTTTTTTTGCGTTTCGACTGTCAATCGGCTTTCTGCCATATCCCGCAAACTGTTTGATTTTCGGTATCAATTCTTCCAGGATCGCTTTTCTTCCTTCCTTGGCATCAGTCATGTAAGCCCCGCCCGGCTTCATCACATAATCCTTGGCTCCCAGCATTAATGCCTCGACGGTGGAGGCGCCTCCGCGTTCCGTGAGGCTGCTGAACATCACCACTGGAATTTGATTTAGATCTCTCCTGAGTGCCTTCAAAACCTCAAATCCGTCCATCCGCGGCATTTCAATGTCCAGCAGGATGACGTCAACATCATGTTGCTTAAGTTTGGCCAGAGCAATCACGCCATCAGCGGCAGTGCCGACAACTTCAATGCATGGATCTTCCTGTAGCATTTTACTGACGATCCCTCGCACCACTACCGAGTCATCCACGACCAGTACTCGAATTGCTTGGGTCGTAACAGAATTAGCTGAATTCGGGTTACTGATCCGACTCGCTGCCGAAGGCTGCCGCGTGGAAGCTGGAGTTTGCCTCGGAGTCAAGCCAGGCGTTGTAACATCTGGCGGACTCAGAGCCTTCGGTGTTGTTGTGGGCAGACTGACTCCGATGGAAACCAGACTGTCCCGAAGAGACGTGCTGCTGACTGGTTTGACCAGATAACCATTGGCACCGGCTGCAGTCGCCCGGGCAATCGTCGTTGGCCTTGATTCGCCCGACACCACTAGCAGCGGAACGTTGGCGTAATTTTTGTCCGCTTTGATGCGTTCGATAAACTCCAGCCCATTGAGGACCGGCATATTCCAGTTCACCAAAAACACATCAGGCACTTCCTGGTCAGCAAGGCAGTCGAGAGCCTGCTGGCCATTCTCAGCTTCGGTGGTGTCGAATTGCAAGCCCTTGAGCATCTTTACCAAGATACCACGGACGGGCTTCGAATCGTCAATTACAAATGCACGCATGATGAAATGCTAACGTAACCTCAACCGTGCCGATACTGTTCAACGAGCGTGCGGAGATCCGCGGCCATCCGGGCCAGTTCCTGTGCCGACATCTGCATGTTACCAGCACCCTCAGCGGTACTTTCAGCAGCTGACACAACCTGCGTGATATTCTGGGCAATCTCGGTACTTCCTGTCGCTGCCTCAGAAACATTTCGGCTAATTTCACAGGTTGTTGATGTTTGTTGCTCTACGGCACTTGCGATTGTGTTTTGGAAGTCACTGATCTTGTTGATAATAGCGCTGATTTTGCCAATCGCATCAACGGCCTGACCGGTGTCATCTTGAATCGCATCGATTTTCTGGCGAATGTCCTCCGTAGCACGGCCAGTTTCGTGCGCCAGTTCCTTGACCTCGTTTGCAACAACGGCAAAACCTTTACCAGCATCCCCTGCCCTTGCTGCCTCGATTGTGGCGTTCAGTGCAAGCATGTTGGTCTGTTCAGCGATAGACGTAATTACCTTGATGACTTCACCGATTTCTGAACTGCTTTGACCGAGTTTTGTGATCCGCTCGTTTGCCACGGAGGCTACCCTGACAGATTCGCTTGCAACGCGAGCCGCTTCGTTAGCACTTTCGGATATTTCACGGATACTCGCTGTAATACTTTCGACGCCGGATGAGACGGTATGTGCGTTTTGGCTGACTTGTTCTGCAGCGGTTGAAACGACATTCGCCTGGGCTGTGGTTTGCTCGGCATTGGAGCTCATTTGTTGGCTTACTGACGTCAATTCCTCGGACGCACCCGCCAACGACGTGGTATTGTCGGCAATGCCGTGCACCAGGGCAGCCTGTCTGACTGCCTCGCGATTGA
Organism: Rubripirellula sp.; assembly: GCA_028823035.1. Taxonomy (GTDB): domain Bacteria; phylum Planctomycetota; class Planctomycetia; order Pirellulales; family Pirellulaceae; genus Rubripirellula. The sequence continues at coordinate 8,385 of JAPKCI010000048.1, read as the reverse complement.
ATTGTTGCGAGAAACGATAGGAGATCCAAAGGACCAAGATGCCCGTCAAGATGCAGATCATGGTTGAATAAAAAGCGATCTGAGTCACGGGCCTGCGGACCTCAGCAAGCTCAATTTCGGACATTAATGCCCACTGCCGACCGTCTTCTTCGCCCTCTGCTTCAATGTCGACAGTCAGCGGTTGCCAGGAAGACAGTACCTCTACGCCTCGGTAATTTGTGGTAATCGCTGTTCCGGATTCCGCGTTTGACAAGGCACTGAGCACCGGCATAGTGTCAACACGTACTGCGGGGTTGATGATCGTGGTATCGACCTGTAATTCTTGGAGAACTCTCGATTCGTTACGGAACAGATGGTCTGACCCGACAGCGTACGTCTCACCACTTTCTCCCAAACCGGTTCGCTCTGCCAGAATATCGTTGATCCGGCTAATTGGCATTTGGAACATCGCCACGCCAACCTTCTTGTCACCGTCAAAAATTGGGGAAGCTATGAAACTCGCTGCTGCTTCGTAGGACGGTGTGTACGGTGCATAATCAACAAACGCAACGGCATCCTTCCACGTTGCTTTGGCCGCCTCGCGAAAAGCCCTTCCGAAATTAGTTGAGGCGTAAGGGCCATCCCGTAAAGACGTGCAAAAATCTACCTCTTTGAAGACCGAGTACACAATGTCACCACTCTCGATATCAACGAGGAAGATATCGTAATACCCGAACTTTCTCAGATAGTTTCTGATGACGGGGTGATACAGTTGGTGGAGACTGCTGTACGTGGAACCGTCATCTGATTGGTCAAGCAGCTCTTTCTTGCCCAGTTCGTTGGGGTTTTGTTGAATGTATTCGTACTGCAAAGTGATCGTGTCGGCATCCAGCGGCTGAAGCTGTGCGTCGAGATTGGGTTGTTGTCCATCGTTGTCCGTACGGTATTTGCGAGCGAAGTCACCCCCGTAGAATGACTTCAACTCTTCCTTCATTCTTTCGACATCTTGGTCAGTCACTTCATTCTCTTCACGCACAGTCGTCATGGCTTCCTTTAGCCCGATCATCGCTTCCACCACCATCCGGTCCTCAGAGAAAGTCTGGATCTGATCTTGGATTCCGTGAAAATACCCTTGGATTTGATTGGCCTTGATTGTCCGTACCGCAGTCAGGCGATCCGTTGCCTGTTTCATGATTGCTTTCGAAGCAAGGTAGTACATCGAAAGCCCTAAAACGGTCAGTGGTATCAGCGAAATCGACAGCAGGGCAAGTAACAGTCGATTGTGTAATGCGGCATGGCATAAGTCAAAGAGCCAGCCCAGCCCGATGCGAGTCATCATTGTTTTTTTGTCGCTCATTTTCGCTCTCGTTTCAGTGCGCGGGCATTCACAGAATCCATCTGTGAATGTTTACCAGCGTGTTTTCAGTGTTAGTTGTGGATCGTGTTTAAAATCATGGAAATGAACCAGGGTGGTCCGATGGATACGACCTTCGGACCGTAGAATGATTAATCAGGACGAGTCGGGAGCGTTGATCGCATCCCGCAGAATATCACTGATGTCAGCAACCAGAATGGTGTCGAGCATCAGCAACAATCGGTTTTGAAGTTTATAACAACCGGTCACGAACTCACGCTCAATTCCGGTCAGCGTTTCAGGGATGGCGTCAAGGTTATCGTTGGGCAGTGTCATGATGTCGAACAAGTCATCCACGAGAAAACTCAGGACTCCGTCGCCGGTTCTGACAACCACATTTGTGGGCAACTGATCCGTGGTCCGCTCGGGCATGCCCAGTCGCAGCCTGAGGTCAATTGCCATCACGATTTGGCCGCGCAGATTCAATAATCCGGTGACTAGCGGTGGAGTCATAGGGACCGGTGTAGATTCCTGGAATCGGAAAACTTCCTGAACGAATTGCACGTCTATTCCGAAGCAATGATCGTTCAGGATGAACGCGCAGATTTGTCGCTGTGAAGCGGGGTTCGTGATAGTTTCTGTCATCATTCTTCGTCTTCCGCGACAGAGAAATCGAGGCCGGCATTTCGAATCAAACTGGACACATTGATGATATCCGTGACTTTGCCCTCGATGACCGCCGAGCCTCTGATCGAGTTGCCCGGATGATTAGTCATCTGCATCGGTCCATGCTGGTGAGCGACATCGAGAATATTCTCCACAGCGATGGCGGCGTTGTGTCCGTTCTCGCTGATCACGACTGCCTTGATCGAGTTGTCTCGCTCAGCGTTCTGCAATGACAATGAATTGGTGGGTTGAGGGGAGTCCGCTAGGACGTTGGCCAGTTCGATCAGCGGCATTATATGATTCCGATATTGCACCACTTGAATTCGATCAGCTTGTTCTATCGCAGAGCGGGGGAAGTCTTCGAGTCGGTCCACCCCTGAGAGGGGCATCGCCAAACGCCGACCTGAACGCAACTCAAAAACCAACATCTGACTATCATCGTCAGGCGTGATCTGGTCGCTGGTATTCGTGCTTTCACGCTCCAGTTCTTCCACGCTAAGGCCGACGCTGGACGCCAAACCCAACACATCGAGTATCAATGCGACGCGCCCGTCTCCCATCACTGTTGCACCCGCAAGATGTGGGATGACACTTAACGCACGGTGCAAAGGTTTGACAACGATTTCTTCGGTACGCTCTACCTGATCGACCACCAGGCCGAAACGGCAACTGTCAGCCTGTAAAACTACAATATTTACATGACCTGAGTGATTTTCGGGAACCGGATTCCCGCCACTAAATAGTTTGCTCAGATAGATGAGTGGCAAGAGCTTCCCGCGGAGTCGGTAAACCGGTGCGCTACGCACGGATTCGATGACGTTTTTTTTGGTTCCTTCATCCAATCGCAGCATTTCAACAAGGTGCCCTTGAGGAATTGCGAAACGCTCATCCCCGCTGGAAATGATCAAGGCGGGCACGATAGCCAGCGTGAGTGGGATTTTAATTTTGATGGCTGTCCCAATGCCAATCCGGCTATGGATATCGATCGATCCGCCGATGCTTTCGATATTTGTTTTGACCACATCCATTCCCACGCCGCGTCCCGAAATACCCGTGACCTGGGAAGCGGTGGAAAAGGCTGGTCTGAAAATCATGTGTATCAACTGCTGTTCGCTCATCGCAGCGCCTTCTTTGGCTGTGATGATCTGCTTGCTGATCGCTTTACGTTTGATAACTTCCGGGTCAATTCCCCGACCGTTATCGCTGATTTCGATATTGACCTGACCGCCCTGATGCCATGCGCGTAGATGTAGTTGTCCACGCTTGCTCTTGCCATAAGAGTTGCGTTCCGACGCAGTCTCGATTCCGTGATCAATAGCGTTGCGAATCAAGTGAGTCAGTGGATCCTTGATCGCCTCCAGCAATGACTTGTCGACTTCCGTTTCCCGGCCATCCATGACCAGGTCAACCTCTTTCCCACACATCACCGCAAGATCCCTAACGATGCGTGGAAATTTACCCCAAATGTTTCCGATGGGTTGCATCCGTGTCTTCATCACACGTTCTTGCAACTCTGTAGTGATCCGATTCAGTTGTTGTGTCACACTGACAAGCATGCGGTCAGGCTCGTCGCCCCCCACTTGCAACAGTTGGTTCCGAGCGAGGACAAGTTCCCCAACAAGATCCATCAACTGATTGAGCAATCCAACATCGACGCGGATGCTGCCCTCTGTTGTGTTCGTGGATGCGCGGACGGCATCTCTTTCGTCCGGTGGTAGTACGTCTGCGTCAGTCGTCTGCGGAGGGTCCAATTGATCACTGAGATCATCGACTTGTGGTTTCCCGGTCAGGGAATCATTAGCCGGTTTTTCTGAAACCAGGTTGCTCGAACCAAGCTCGGTACCGGATTCCGTATTGGCAAATAGGTCAGTTGGAGTTTGATGAGAGGATGAAACTGGACTTGCCGACGCGTCTGTCGGTTCGCCTGTAATCAGGGTGGTACCGTCAGCGTCGAGGGTTTTGTCAGGTTCCGATGTGGTTGGCGTCAATGGTTCCGCAGACTCACTTGCGACCACAGTGGGTGAGTCGTGATCTGACTCGAATTCAGTGACTGAAGGATCGTGTGCAGCAGTTGTGGCCAATTCGTCAAGGCGACCGTTCAAATCACGGTAATTTCCCCGTCCCTCGTCGCCCTCGTTCCCGATGTTAGTCAGCACCTCGCGAATTCCGTCAACCGCATCCAATAACGCTGACGTCAACTCTTCGTTCAGAGTCAGAGAGCCATCGCGCAGGTGGCTCAACAGGTTTTCTGCTGAATGGGCAAGCGCACCTAGTTTTGCGAAAGCAAAGAATCCGCTTGTTCCTTTGATGGTATGGATGGTGCGGTAGATGCTATCCAGGCGATCGTGATCTCTCGGCTCTTGCTCCAAGGCCACGAAATCCTGATCGAGTTGATCGAGATTTTCCTCGGACTCTTCTAGGAACTCGCGAATGAATTCTTCGTTTTCCAATTGATCTTCCCCGCTGCCGATCAAACGACCAAGCCAACACAACCTGGTATTAAAACTGCCAATTGAATCAGAAAAATTGCTTCTTCCGACGTCTGCAACGGGCGCACATCTCCCGTTCTAGGGGAGCTTAGGTTGAAAATAGAGTCAGGGACGTGCTCTCTTTCGGCAAATTCACGTTCAAGTCTTGATGGCAGTTTCAAACTAAGTTACCAGCTAACATGAGAAAAAGGCACTGTTTCACGCTGCCATATGAACGGAACTGCGAAGGTCATGGCTTAGCTTCGGCGATCGTCAAAGGGAAAAATGAAACAGCCGATACGCTGCAAGTCGTTTCAGACAGTATTGACAGTAAATCCCCTACAACCTTAACCGGCGCCAGATGTGCATGGCGGCAACCGTCACAGCGAGTCACCACAGTGTCTTTCATGCCATACGGATAATTGGTGAGACAGGTCCTATGGGGTGAGACATCCAACGACTCACAAGTCAGTTTGCTCGTCTAAAGGTGATGACTCGTCTGTATTAAACGCCATTCTCGTTTCTCCGCCGGGGTGGCCAGATAGGAGTGCTTTACTTTCACCTCTATCATCAATCGCCGATGCAATGCAGCATTTTGGCCCCAGCTATCAGCAACGCGTTACCAGCAACCGATGGCGTTGCCCAATACAAACTGGGTATTTCATTTGTTGAGAGTTGCTCAAAGTCGTCTCCGCCCTTAATCACAACCGCTTCTTCGGACTCATGAATCCAAGATGTTTCCGTCGGCAACCCACAGAGATCAAGTCACGCTCGACGGGTTCTTGAGTCGCTCGCGAATTGACAGCCAAATTCTATCCCGCTTTTCTCACTTCCGATGGAACAGTGTTTTGGGTGCAGATCAAACGCTTGAGCAGGCCCAGTAGAGGACAACGCCCTGCATTGAAGCTGGGTAAAACAGGAAGTTCAGAGAACGGGCAAGACTGGCACCCGGGCAGGTACAAACAGTATTCCTGAGAGGGGCGTGGTAAACCTGATTTTATGATTTCAGCGGGAATGCAAGCCTGTTCCGCCTTCGCCGAACTGCGAAATCACCATTGACCGATGACGTTTTTATCCAGTCACGACCCATTCCTACACTCGGAGCGTACTAAAGGACATGAGCGTCGAACCAAGGCGTGCAGAGGCAAGCTGTTGAAGCGACCCGTTTTCTCGTCACGAGATGACACGCTCACAACTTTGGGTCTGCAGCATGTTTCGAGCGGATCGAATTGATGTGTCCAATGCAAAACAATGAGGCCAAGGGCACTGCTGGCTGTTTGGTGTTTTACTCTTCCGTCGTTTCAACGTCAGATAGGAGAATTGTCATGCAATACCGAATCATCGTTCCCGTCCTCAACCAAAGCTGTTACTTCATTGCGGAGACGGTTTCCGGCAACATCGTCCGTGTCGTGCGATATTAATCGTATCAACATGACACGTTATCGACTGTACGTGGTGGCCGTTTGACGGGTATCCAACTGGATCACTGTTGGTCTGCTTGACGACCCAATGAGTGACAGTTTGCACCGGAAACCGAACCGCTCTGGGTCGATTGCCGAGCGAGCGTTTAGCCGTCCAGCAACGTTTGAGAACCGAGCATTTTCCAGCTATTAAAGGTGGCCGCCTGTCCAACGAGCTCGCCAGAGGCAGCCTTGAGATTCCAAACGGTTGCGCGTTCGATTAGAAAACGTTTTCCGTTAGTGGCAATTCGGATGCCGCGGTAGTCATCGACATAGCCGTCGCGGCTGGTTCGTTCAAGAAGTATAGCACGTTCGTCGCGATGGACTGGTTCAGCTGTTTCGCGTGACGGTGTTTGCAGCAGTACAGGAATCGTAATTTCCCAAAGCTGCAAAGCAGTGTTGTTTCCGTAGCAAAGAATGGGGTTCGTCTGTCGGTCATGCGCAATCACTGCGAACGGAGCGTTGAATAGGCTCTCTGCCTGTTGAACAATTGAACCATTTCGATCGCTCAGTTGTTGACCGAGCAGCGTGTTGTAGGAATCCAGAATACATTGACTGAGCGAAACCCAGCCATTTTCTTCCCAAGCCGACATGACATCCAATCTGTGTAATGAGCGTAGGGCGGGCATTCCCCAACGATTTGAAGTGCCGAGTCTATCTGGCACAACTTAAGTCAGGTAGTACGTTTGCGATCGTTTGGTTGATCGTGTGGGACTGATGCTGGTCTGATAGGGTTGGGAAGCAATACCGACATGAAGTCAGTCCGTTCAGTGTTGTTGTTTTCCCCAGTGTTTTGTACATTCAGTTGTTGAGCAGGGTCATCAATCAGTTAGTACCTGTTCAGTTTTCGACAGTACCTGTTCAGTTTTCGACAGTACCTGCTCAGTTTTCGACAGTACCTGTTCAGTTGTCGGCTTGCGTAGCGTCTTTGTACCCTTGTTTTTGTGCACCCTTGTTTTTTTGTAGGCTGGCCACGCAGTTTACGTTTCCAGTGGAATCGTTGGACATTAGCGAGCCAAAACTCTCTCGAGGAATAGGATCACTTTGGATCAGTCGCATTCTGGACCAATGATCGACCTTCGCCGGTATGCCGACCGCGAGCATCTTCTGCTCGCTTCCTATGCAATGCACAGTCGTGATTCACTGGGTCGGATAGAGGATGAACCGCCGCACCCGTACCGCGGACCCTTTGCCCGCGACCGCGACCGCATTTTGCACAGCAGCGCGTTCCGCCGCTTGAGTGGCAAGATGCAGGTATTTACGGGAGAGATGGGAATCTATCATCGGACCCGGCTGACACACACGTTTGAGGTTGCCTCGGTTGCGCGGACCATGGCCAGGGTGTTGCGACTCAACGAGGACTTGACCGAGGCGTTGGCACTGATGCACGACATTGGTCATCCACCCTATGGGCACTGTGGCGAGGACGTACTGAGCGAGTGCATGGTCAACGAGGGCGGCTTTTCGCACAACGGTTTTGCCTTGGTGATTGTGGGAGAGCTTGAGCAGCGATATGCAAGTTTCCCTGGTTTGAACCTTTCGGGTGAAACACTGGCGGGTCAGGATGTCCGAGCTCATAAAGCGGAAGCAGCTGTTGGACGCTCTCCGATGCTGGAGGTCCAGGTAGTCGATGCTGCAGATTCAATTGCTTACGACGCACACGACGTAGATGACGCCTTGCAAATGGGGTTGTTATCCATCGACGAATTGTCAGCACTGGCGATCATACGTCGATCGCTGGACAGGATTTCCGGACGGCACGGAATGCTGCCCACGACCCAATTACGACAGTTACTGGTACATGATTTAATCGACCTGCAGGTTGGGGATTTGCTGGAACAGGCCATCGAAGCGGTCAGGAGCTTTGAGGGACAGAACACCGGCAGCGTCAGTGATGCTGGCCTGCGTTTAAGCCACAGCGATACGATGATCCGGGAACGAAACGAATTGGAGTCGTTTCTGTTCAATGCCGTTTATCGTCACGAACGTTTACTGCCTGTTCGACAGGCAGCGGCTGATCGATTGCAAACGATGTTCAAAATCTTGCGTGACGATCCAGCTCGACTTCCCCTACGGTTCCGTCAGCGGGCAGAACGCAAGCCCGTCAATACTGTGGTTGGCGAGTATCTCGCTGGGATGACCGATGCGTTTTGCGACGCTCAACACAAATACGCTGTGGAATCACATGCCGGCCCATTAGCAGACTGGTAGCCATTCGCAGACTGGTAGCCATTATCAGACTGGTAGCCATTATCAGACTGGTAGTCATTCGCTGGCGCAATCAATCCTGAGAGTACGCCATCAATCGCGTTGATGACCGTAGCAGGTAACGGCAACTCCGCGTTGGAGTCAACGCACCCTTAGCCCGCGGATTGTGACAACGCTCCCTAGCGATACTGCTCAGCTCCCTAGCGATACTGCTCAGCTCCCTAGCGATACTGCTCAGCTCCCTAGCGAT
>JAPKCI010000513.1 GCA_028823035.1 Rubripirellula sp. | reverse complement strand
TGTGGCTGGTGGAGAAACCAAGGGGCTGTTCATCAGCCGGGATACGGGCGAAACGTGGACCAATGCCGGGCTGGCCGGAGAGCGGATCACGAGCATCGCGTTTAGTCCGGAGTCTGATAAAAGCACCCAAGCTCCGATCGTGGTAGTTGGTACCTTTGCCGATCGTGAGTTTCAAACACTGGGCTTAGGGAAACCGGCCAAACCAATGGAAGAGCCCGGGCGGATTTATTGGGTGTCTATCCCTGCCGATGCAAACACGATCAAGAGCTCGAAGGTGTGCGAGCTGGAAGATTTTGGAATCACGAACATGGTGTTTGACACGGAGCGGAATTTCGTGAACTTTGCTACCACCAGAGGACTGTATTACACATGGTCCCACTGCGCCGTGTATGCGAAGCGTCAGGTTGGGACGTCCAGCGACAGATTGATTACGGCCATCGGCGCTCGGCCATTTGACGAATGGATATGGAGCACGTTTACTTGTGCCGCGCCGTTTTCAGGTAAAGAGCAAAGTCTGGTCTACTTCAGCGAGCAGCGAAGCCGCAGCTGGTCCGCTCTATCTGGCAAGACTCAGATTGAAGGAGAAAAAAAGGATCTTCATTTAAATGCAGGTATATCATGCATTCTGCCAGACAAGGATGACGAGAAGACGCTTTACCTCTGCAACCGTTATGGGATCTTTAAGACAATTGACAGCGGCAAGTCCTATAAACTTGTCTATCAAAAATAGTGATTTGATCGTGGCATTCTGTGCAACGTCCAGGTCCCTGGCGTGGCGTTGTTTCAGCGGTGCCATGCCTGCGATGGCCTATCGTCTTTCCGGTCCGCCCATCTGCCCCGAGCGGCGGGGTTTTGTTTATGCTTGTGGTGGTTGAAGAATCTTTACCCAGCGGGGCGAGCGTGAATCTTTTCAAAACTGTTGTTGTTTGTGTTGCCGTTGTTGCGATTTGCGGATGTGATCGTTCGCAGCCCACACCACCCGTTGCGACCAACCCAACACCCGTTGAGTCGCCCGAATCAGCGGATTCTATTGGCATGGAGTTTAAGTTGATTCCCGCTGGCACGTTTACGATGGGTGAGGGCGATCAGGCACACGAGGTAACGCTAACAAAACCTTTCAAGATGGGCGTCCATGAAGTCACGCAGGCTCAGTACGAACAGGTGATGGGAGTGAACCCGATTATGGGAGTGAACCCGAGCTGATTCATAGGTGCTGATAACCCTGTTGAACAGGTGAGTTGGGACGATGCGGTAGAGTTTTGCCGCAGGTTAAGCGACCTGCCCGCCGAGAAAGAAGCAGGCAATGTTTATCGTTTACCCACTGAAGCAGAGTGGGAGTATGCCTGCCGTGGAGGGACAACGACGAAGTACAGTTTTGGTGATGATGATTCGGAGTTAGGGGATTACGCTTGGTACCGTGAAAACTCTGACGGAAAGACACATCCAGTCGGCAGCAAGGTACCCAATGCTTTGGGGCTACATGACATGCACGGCAATGTTTGGGAGTGGTGTCAGGATTGGTATGGTGATTACCCGAGTGGTAGCGTGACGGACCCGAGTGGTGCTACATCTGGCTCGTCCCGCGTGCTCCGTGGCGGCAGTTGGGACTACACCGCCGTGGATTGTCGGTCGGCGTACCGCGGCAGGGTCAGTCCGTCGTACCGCGACTACAGCAACGGCTTTCGTGTTTCCCTGAGTCCGTCTGGCAAGTAGGCGGAGCCTCAAGCAGGTCAGCGAAGTCCTCAAGCGTAGGCTCGATGGAGCGAGGCGGAGCCGCGACTGAGCTGCCGTAGCGTAGGACGCAGCGGGCAAGTAAACCACGTCGTGCTCAACCAACCAACGCCGAACCCGG
>JAPKCI010000257.1 GCA_028823035.1 Rubripirellula sp. | reverse complement strand
GAATGACGCGCAACAGAATGACGCGCAACAGAATGACGCGCAACAGAATGACGCGAAGAAGAAGATCGTCTTCATTTCCGGAAACCCGAGTCATGGCTACGGATCGCATGAGCACTACGCAGGCTGCAGGCTGCTCGCCAGTTCACTCGCAGAGGCAATGCCTCACTATGAAGTGAAGGTGATCAAGCACGGCTGGCCGGCCGAAGGAGCCAAAGCATTGGAAGGTGCAGACACGGTCATTGTTTATTGCGACGGCGGTGGAAGGCACTTACTAAATCCGCACATCAAAGAGTTTGACCCACTGATGAAAGAGGGAGTGGGATTGGTTTGCATTCATTACGGAGTCGAAACACCGAAAGGCGAAGCCGGCGACGCCTTCCTGGACTGGATGGGCGGGTACTTTGAGGCGCATTGGTCGGTCAATCCGCACTGGGATGCCGAATTCACATCGTTCCCAAAGCATCCAGTATCAAACGGCGTTCAGCCATTCACCATCAACGATGAATGGTACTTTCACATGCGTTTTCGAGACGACATGCAGGGAGTCACACCGATCCTGTCGGCACACCCGCCAGAAGACACGATGCGTCGGCCTGACGGTGCTCACAGTGGCAATCCCCACGTTCGCAAGGAAGTTGCCAACGGCGAGATTCAACATGTGGGCTGGGCCTCGGAACGCGACGGTGGCGGACGAGGCTTCGGGTTCACCGGAGGACACTTTCACCACAATTGGGCTGACGAGAATTTCCGAAAGGTCGTCTTGAACGCCATCGTCTGGACCGCTCATGGAGAGGTTCCCGAGGGCGGAGTCACGACAGCGAATCCAACCGATCAGGATCTGGAAGCAAATCAAGACGAGCCAAAACCGGGCAACAAAAACAAGAAAAAGCCCGGTCGCAAAATCAAGCGTTCAACCCCGGTACCCGGAAAGTCAGAAAACAAAGGGGCAGCAGTCAAACCAGTCTTCAAAAGCAAGGTTATTACGGGAAAAACCAAAGGCAACAGCGTCGCAATCGATGTTGAACTCGGAAACGCGAAAGAATTGTTTCTTGTCGCAACCGACGGGGGCAACGGCTTCGGTTGTGACTGGGCCGATTGGGCGGAACCACGACTTACAGGGCCCAACGGCGAGAAAAAGCTGACGGATCTCAAATGGAAATCTGCAAGTTCTGGATATGGTCAAGTCCACGTTAACAAGAACTCCGGTGGTCAGACGATGCGAATCGATGGCAAAGAAATTGCTTACGGGATTGGGACTCATGCCAATTCTGTGATCGCTTTTGATATACCCGCTGGCTACACGCACTTCAAAGCAGTGGCAGGACTCGACAACGGCGGGACAGACCAAGGTGCGTGTGGCGACGTCAGCAGCGTTCAGTTTGCTGTTTACACTCAAAAACCTCCCACGCCGACTGGCTCGGATGGCGGTGGTGGCGGATCACGGGAAGTTGCCGACGCACTGGATGGACTTGAGGTAGGGACCGAGTTGGCCGCAAGTCTGTTTGCTGCCGAACCACAGTTATTGAGCCCTTCGAACATTGACATTGATCACCGGGGTCGTGTCTGGGTTTGCGAAGTCGTCAACTACCGCAAGCACAATGGACAGCGGCCCGAGGGAGACCGGATTCTGATTCTGGAAGACACCAATGGCGATGGCATGGTAGACAAGGAAAAAGTCTTTTATCAGGGACGCGACATCGACTCACCACACGGTGTTTGCGTGCTGGGCAACAAAGTCATTGTGTCGGCTGGCGATAAAGTGCAGGTATTCACCGACAAGGATGGGGATGACAAACCCGACAGCAAGGAAGTTCTGTTCAGTGGAATCGGTGGCTCGCAGCACGACCACGGGATCCATGCGTTCACGTTTGGGCCGGACGGTAAGTTATATTTCAACTTTGGCAACAACGGTCGCCAGATCAAAGACAAGGATGGTCAACCCATCGTCGACACGGCTGGTAATGTCGTGGCAGCAAATCGCCAGCCCTACCAGGAAGGAATGGTATTTCGTTGCAATCTGGATGGCAGTGAGTTTGAAACGCTGGGTTGGAATTTCCGAAACAACTGGATGGTGACAGTCGACTCATACGGGACGATTTGGCAATCCGACAATGACGATGATGGGAACAAAGGCGTTCGAATCAACTACGTCATGGAGTATGGTAACTACGGCTACAAAGACGAAAACACCGGTGCCGGCTGGAAAGCGGAAAGGACCGGGATGCGGCAAAGTATTCCGGAGAGGCACTGGCACCTGAGCGATCCAGGCGTGGTTCCGAATCTTCTGCAGACAGGCGCCGGGTCACCAACTGGAATCACCGTCTACGAAGGCGACTTGTTACCCATGTTTCGTGGGCATGTCGTGCACTGCGATGCGGGGCCAAACGTCTGTCGCGCCTACATTATTTCAGACGACCAAGCTGGATACTCCGCAGAAATCCGTGACATCCTTACTGGCACGACTGATAAGTGGTTCCGCCCCTCTGATGTGAAAGTCGCTCCTGACGGTTCGATGATCGTAGCTGACTGGTATGACCCGGGAGTTGGTGGACACGGGATGGGCGATCTTGGTCGCGGACGACTGTTTCGAATTTTGCCCGGCAACCATCAGGGCAAGAACTCCGTTCCAAAATTCGACTTCGATTCGATCCAGGGTGCAATCGAAGCACTCAAAAACCCAAACTACGCAGTTCGTTATCTGGCGTGGCAGTCGTTGAACAACAGAGGCGTCGAGGCTGAACCAGCCTTACAGAAGCTCGCCGCGTCAAAGAACCCACTTTACAGAGCACGAGCGTTGTGGCTGCTGGGAAGAATCGACGGTCAAGGACTCAAAACGGTCAAGCAAGCGTTCGCCGACAAAGATCCAAATATCCGTATCGTGGGTGTGCGATTGGCCCGACAGTTGAAACTTCCCATCACCGGCGAGCTAAAACTTGACATTCTCGACTACGTTGGCAGTCTCGTTGACGATCCATCACCCCAGGTACGCAGGGAATTAGCATTGGCATTGAGGCACAGCAAGTCTCCTCAGGCAGCTAACGCCTGGGCCCAACTTGCGATGCAACATGATGGCAAAGATCGATGGTATCTGGAGGCGCTCGGAATCGGATCCGATGGAAACGCCGACGCTTGCTTTGCTGCCTGGCTGGACAAGGTGGGTAACAACTGGAACACACCTGCCGGTCAGGACATCATCTGGCGCAGTCGAGCTGATGCTGCCGCCGACTATCTGGTCAAGATCCTGCAGCAACCCAAGATTACTGAAGCACAACAGAACCGATTCATGCGGGCATTCGATTTCCATGCTGGAGATCGAAAAGATGCCGCACTAAAAAGTCTTCTGGGGCTCTAAGCGAAGTTTCTTCTGTTTGCCGTACAACACACTGGCGATTGCCAGTGTGTTGCTCAGCATGCTGTGTTAATCAGCATGCTGTGTTTTAACAACCGACCTTTCGTGTGGCTGCCGTAATGCGATTGATCTTCGCGGGAATCTTGTTTACTTCGCTACTGACGTGGTTGCCCGTCTCCGGAAATTTGCTTGCAGAAGAAACGGTCGAGCTTTCTCCCAAGGACAAACTTGTCGTCGAAACGTTGTTGCGTCTGAAGAGTTTCGATCTCGATAGTTCAGCACCAGCGAAAGCCGCCGTGCTGCGTTATTTGCGGGCCAAGCCGGGAACGGATCGCTCTTTTGAATTGATTGAGCGTTTCAAACCGGTCGAGATCGCAGGCCAACTCACAAAATACAGCCTCGCACATCCCGGCGAGACAGGTGGTGTGCGAGCTGCCGAGTTATTGTTCGCAATGAATCGTGGTGGCTCACTCTCGGCTTATATCAATTCAGAAAATGAACGCGAGGCAATATCAGCAGTCGAATTGATCGGACACGCGGCGGGAAAACAGACGGTTCCACTGTTGTTGACGGTGGTATCAGAAGGCAAAGCGTCGGCGACTGTACGATCAACTGCTGTAAAGGCATTAGGCAAACGAGCCGATGGACAACGAGAATTACTGATACTGGTAACCAGGGGCCAGTTAGCTGACGAACTGAAATTCGCTGCTGCTAACGTCTTGCTTTCTTCAACCGACACCAAAGTTGCCGCAGAAGCGGCGAAGTACCTGGAACTGCCCGCCACCGCAGATAGCCAACCACTGCCAGCTCTGGTTGAGTTGGTCAAACGCAAAGGCGATCCTGCCACAGGTGCGGAGGTTTTTCGGACTACCGGGACGTGCATCAAATGCCACAAAATCAGGGGCGAAGGAAAAGAAGTGGGCCCGGATTTGACCGAAATTGGCAGCAAACTGTCGCGAGAAGCGATGTACGTATCCATTCTCGATCCAAGTGCCGCCATCAGCCACAATTTTGAAACCTATTCGATCCTGACCGAGGATGGTCTGGCTGTCTCGGGGCTGCTTATCAGCGAAACCGATGATGCCGTGACCCTCCGCAGCAGCGATGGAATTGACAAGACGATTGACAAAGACGTGATGGAGATTTTCAAGAAACAAAAAACCTCGCTGATGCCGCAGGATTTGCAAAAGTTATTGACGGTTGATCAGTTGGTTGATCTTGTTGAATACGCGTTGACCCTGCAGAAAAACAGTGGTTAAAGATCGGAGAACTGGAATTTCCCGCCAAGCAACGATACCCGCTACGTTCTGCGTGGTTCTATCGTTAGCGGCCGACTGACTGATGCACTATTTTCAACAGAGGGACCAAAGCCTGCAGTAAAGAGAGGGGGCTAGACCGTTTGGCAGCCTGTGACAATAGAGCGTTATCGGGCTTTCCACTCGGATTTTGTCCACTGAGCGAGTTTGGTGGGATGCATTCTGCCCACCTGATTGATAGCGTGAAGTTTTTCATTGCGTGCATGGCACATGATTGACGACAATGTTTAAGTTCACCGCGGTTTTTTTAGTTTGTAGGTACGTTTCAACTTTCTGGGGCTGACAGGGAAGCATGAGCATCGAAAGAAGCAAATACACAAGACGAACAGTACTGCGTGGCCTTGGCGTATCCCTTGCCTTACCATGGCTGGAATCGCTGGCGCCGCGAGGACTGACTGCCAGCGGCGTGGCCAGCGCCGCTGGCGTTACGGGTAACTCACCACAGCGAATGGCGTTCATCTTCGTACCCAATGGGGTGCACCTCGCTAACTGGACTCCTCAACGCGTCGGACATGGGTACGATCTGCCCAAGATCCTGGCCCCGTTGTCCCAAGTTCAGGATGACCTGCTTGTTATCAGCGGATTGACGCACGACAAGGGTCGCGCCAACGGTGATGGGCCCGGTGACCATGCTCGCAGTGCGTCTGTGTTTCTGACTGGGGCGCAGCCACGAAAGACAGCAGGTGAGAATATTCGCTCGGGTGTCTCTGTCGATCAAGTTGCAGCTCAGATCGCTGGCGATGCTACGCGCTTCGCCTCACTGGAATTGGGATGCGACGCGGGCCGCAGCGCTGGCAATTGTGACAGTGGTTATAGCTGCGCCTATTCCTCGAATATCGCTTGGTCATCAGAGTCGACCCCGGTTGGCAAGGAAACCAACCCACGCTCGGTATTCGACCGGCTATTCTCTGACTCGAATAGCACGACTCGCGACAAACAAACCGAACGCCGGCAGCAACTTAAAATGAGTGTGCTTGATTTCATCTCAGAGGACGCTCGCCAACTGCAGCAGAAAATGGCTGTTCAGGACAAGCGAAAGCTGGATGAATTCCTCAACGGAGTTCGAGAGGTTGAGCAGCGGATCGAGCGTTCAGTTGATGACAACGAGCCGTCTGTGGCAATCGACTACCCAGTTCCCGCAAACACCCCTCGTGATTACGAAGAACATCTTAGGTTGATGTGCGACATGATGGTGCTGGCATTCCAGACAGATCGAACTCGCATCGCAACGTGCATGTTTGCCGATGCTGGAAGCAACCGCAGCTATCGCAACATCAATGTGTCAGATGGTCACCACGACCTGTCGCATCACCGGGACGATACAAGCAAGCTTGCAAAGATCAGTGACATCAACCGCTTCCATGTCGCCCAATTGGGTTACTTTCTGGAAAAACTTAAATCGACACCGGATGGCAATTCCAACCTGCTCGACAACTCCATGATTTGTTACGGCAGTGCAATCAGCGACGGCAATCGCCACAACAACGAAAACCTTCCCGTCCTGCTGGCTGGAAAAGCGGGAGGTCGGATTGACTCAGGACGACACATCCGAGTCTCGCGAGAAACTCCGATGTGCAACCTGTACATGTCGATGCTGGATCGATTCGGTACACCCGTCGATTTCGTTGGTGACAGCACAGGTACAGTCTCGGAGTTGCGAATTTGATGCAAGTACCGGCTGGGCTTCGCAGACTGACGAGTTTTGTGTGCATTATCGGCCGCCACATTCGAACAATCTTTTCCCGCTGCAAAGCCGACAATGGTGTTGAGTATCGTATCGCCGTTAGCATCGGGTGCTGGGCCTTTCTGTTAGTACCGATCGCGTTATCGTTACCCGAACTCGCTCGCGGCCAGGACGAAACTGGCGAACAAGTGGTTGCCGAAGCCCAGCGTCTTGCCGAAGCCCAGCGTCTTGCCGAAGCCCAGCGTCTTGCCGAAGCGTTGGGGGATGTTGATCTCAAGAAGCGGCGGAATGCCGCCTATGATCTGGCGACGATGGGACAAGATGCCCTACCAGCTTTGGATGCCTTGATTCAGCGGCTTGATGATCGAGATGAACAAGTCTGGGTGCAATCGGTGATGGCGATTGCAAAGATCGGACCTGCTGCCGCGGCAGCGGTTGGTCCGTTGACCGAATCTTTCAATGAGCGGAGCCTCCAGAAACGATACAGGGCGGTATGGGCAGTTGGTCGAATCGGCCCCAGCGCAATCCCCACGCTGCGGAAATTGTTGGCTGATACATCGTCTTCACGCCGCAGCGGCGCCATTGAAGCTTTAGGGTGGATGGACAGGAATGCCGAACAGGCTGCCGAAATTCTTAACGACGTTCTGCAGGACGATAGTCCAGAGATACGTCGGCAAGCGGTTTCCTCGTTATCACGACTGGGAAATGCAGGACAGGCTGCGCTGACCCGAGCACTGGATGATAAGGACCCACAGGTTCAGACAGTTGCCATCCAGGCCTTGGGCAAGGCCGCATCGCTGTCTCAAGATCTCACAGATAAGGTGATTCGGCTCACGAAAAACGATGAACCTACGGTTCGCGCAGCATCGTTGATTGCCCTGGGACGTGCGTCAGACAAACAAGATGACTTGCTGAATTTGCTGTTCGAGGGCTTGCTGGACCCGGAAGCAAACGTGCGAGGGGCAGCCATCCATACCCTTCAAAGCCTCGGCGATCAATCGCAATTGGCAGTTCCGGCGTTGATTGTCCTGCTGGGAAGTGATGATCAAGTGACTCGCTCAGCAGCCGCTCGTGCCCTCGGGTCCCTCGGGTCCCTCGGGACCCATGCGGCGGGAGCAACTGAAGCTCTGATTGCAGGTCTGAAAGTGGCAGATGAAGATGATTCTTCGATCACCGACGCGTTGATTCGGATTGGTCCGGCAGCGGTACCAGCCCTGTTACAGGCTTCGACTGATGACAGCCACTCCACGAAACAGATTTCCCGCGCGCTGGCTGGCATAGGGTCCAAAGCGATCGCTCCGCTGATTGCTGCTTTGCAGTCCGATGCAGAACAAACACGCGTGAGCGCTGCACTGGCGATTGCCGCCATGAACCCCATTCCAGAAATAGCTATCCAGCCTTTACAGGCCTGCTTGGATGATCCTTCTAATCGCGTCCGGATTGCAGCAATCAGTGCCCTGGCGAATCTGCCTGACGCAGTAGGAAACTGGAAGCAGAAGCTACAAAAACTCAGCAAGGATCCCGATCCTGCCGTCCGCGCCTCCGCCGTTAAAGTATTTGCCTCGCAGGATGACTCTACCGAAGGCACCCAACTCCTTGTCGCTTGTTTGAAAGACAATGACGAGGCTGTGCGTGTCGCGGCCGCGACTGGCTTGGGATTATCTCAGCCGCGAGCGAAGGCTGCCTCGGATGATCTAGTCGACGCTTTGGCGGATCCCGCCCCAACAGTACGACGAACAGTGGTTGCAGCAATTGCAAAGTTGGGTGACAGCGCCGGTGATGCGGGAACCGCCGTAGCGGTGTTGCTAAATGACCCGGACTCGTCCGTTCGAATTTCGGCGGTCACAGCAGTCGGTACGATGGGGATGAGTTCGCCAGAGGTCATTATCGCGTTCACGAACCTACTCACCAACAAAGAAGAAACTGTTCTTTTGGAGGTGCTGCCGTCGCTCAGCAAAGTTGGTCCGAAAGCCCGTGAGGCGGTAACCAATGTCATCTCGCTTCTGAAAGATGAACGCAGCAGCGTGCGTTCCGCTGCTGTTCAATGCCTTGTCAAAATTGAAACAGATCATACCAAGACTGTTCCACTTCTGATTAGTGCTCTGCAGGACACTGATTGGACTGTAAGACGCGATGCCTCCACCTCACTCGGCGCGATCGGCTCCGCTGCAAAGGCCTCCGTGCCAGTTCTCTTTGGAATGCTTGATAGTGAGGAGGACAGCGATGCAGCTAGGGCAGCGTTGCGTGCAATCGATGACGCTGGCCCTGATGCCTTACCAGTGCTGATTGAGGGGCTCAAGTCAAAAGATCGCCGACAACAGTTCTATGCGATCTTTCTGCTGGGCAAGATCGGATCGGACGCAACTGATGCGCTTCCCGTTCTAAAGCGTCTCAGGGACGAATCAGACAGCCAGCGTGGCAAGGAAGCGTTCTCACGGGCAATCAAGCAAATCGAAGCAAAGCCTTGACGCAGTAAATCCGTTTGCAAAAATCAGCCTCAATGCCGTGGCAGGTGTTGGTACCGCCGTGGCAGGTGTTGGTACCGCCGTCATGCCATCACGTCATGCCATCACGTCATGCCATCACGTCATGCCATCACGTCATGCCATCACGT
>JAPKCI010000047.1 GCA_028823035.1 Rubripirellula sp. | reverse complement strand
TCATGCCAAAGTTTTCCTGCAGAAATTGCCCTGAAACCGAGATCTTAGAAACCGAAATTTTAGAAACCGAAATTTTAGAAACCGAAATTTTAGAAACCGAAATTTTAGAAACCATTGAGTTCCCCGTTCGTCATTTCAGTATCCATGTACCAACTTCAACGATCGAACGGTGATTCCCACCTAACGATCAGGGGTTGAGGATGCCGGCATGTCAAGTTGCTTAGGAATTACTGCCGTAAACAGGAATTGAAGAAAACCAAGAACCAAGTTTACAGGCACAATTGTTTTGAGGATGCTTTTTGTTTTTCTCTGCATGAGACAATCTTCAAAGTGTTTGATGAGAGAATCAGGCCCGTGACGTTAAATGTCAGAGCCTCACAAACTCAGCGGACACGGTTCGGCAACATCGCCTGTGCCATCAGTCTATCAGCAAAACGCTGTTGGTTCATCGAGCAGAGACTCGGCACAAATGAATTCGAGCCAGTCGCTGGGCATGGACGCGTAGTCGCTACGTCGTGCTTATTGCCCCTGCACTAGGTTCAAGCCACGAAAAGCGATGGCGGATGTCCCCCCGAAATCGCTTGCTTCATGGCAGCAGTCAGCTCTGATTGTTGTGGGCACGATTGAGCAGGTACGTGTTGAATCGGAACGATTAGAAATCGAACAGGGATTTATGTCACGCTGGCTGTCGACAAAGTGCAAAGGGAATATTTTCGGAGCCAGTGATCGAATTCAAGTGCTTTCGCGTCAAGTCCCGTCGCAGCGAGATGGAGTACCTGTCGATCAGTGGGCAGGATCCCATTCCTCGAACTGGCACGAGGGTTCGCGCTTAGTTGGATGATTCCGGGACGAAGTGGACTGCTGCAGTGCCAAATGGAATCACACCACTTGATGCAGATAGCGGTGACCTGGTTTGGCCTGATGGTCGTCTTACCGATGCCGCCGAAGTGAGTGAATTGCGGAGTTTGCTGTATGCTTTTGTGCTGCCGGTTGAACTTTAAGCACGGATGTTTTTGGTGTTTCTTCCGCTGGCGGTTATCACTTTCTACGTGATCCGTCGTCTTCGCAGAAAGAAACTCGGGGCATGAATGGGATCAATGAGACCCTTCATTCTGGTGGTTCCGCAGTCGGGTCTTGTCGAGATTCACTGATGCATTGCATCATTGGGGGTTATCTTGCTTGGGTCGGCAGATAACCATTGGCGAGAGCCTGGTCAGCGAAGTCGCCCTCAGACAGTAATGCTCCGAGCCATCCGTGCTGCGTTGACAGTTTGGGCCGCATGCAGTGTGATTGTGGGTGAATCTGCCGGGTCATCGGCAACCGGTGGTGGTATTTGACTGTGCTTTTCAGTATTTGGTGAGGTGTTCTGAATCGTCGCGACGTCATGTGCCGTTGAATAGAAAGAGAGACGTATGCATGTTGTGGTGATTGGCGCGGGCGCAGCAGGTTTGATGGCGGCGATGGAAGCTGCACGCAATTCTGCCACGGTCGTGCTGTTGGAAAAGAACAATAAGACAGGCGTCAAAATTCTGATGTCGGGTGGCACACGCTGCAATCTGACTCACAACACCGATGCACGCGGGATAGCGAAAGCATTTGGACATGCAAAGCGATTCCTGCAGCCCAGTCTTGGTGCATTGCCGCCTCAAGCGGTTGTCGAGCTTTTTCAATCGGCTGGGGTTGCCACGAAGGTGGAATCGACAGGCAAGATTTTTCCTGTCAGTAATCGTGCTGTTCAAGTGCGAGATGCGTTGCACCGGTTGGCTGTTGAGGCTGGCGTCGACATTCGCACAGGGACAGGTGTGAATAAAATCCGTCGGATGGAAACAGGCTGGCTTCTGGAAACTGATCAATCTGCCATCAATGCTGATCGGATCATCGTGACGACAGGTGGAAAAAGCTGGCCAGGCTGCGGAACCACCGGAGATGCCTATGACTGGATGACCGAACTTGGACACACAATCATACGTCCCAGACCGGCACTCGTTCCACTGGTCGGTGGAGAGAGTTGGATGCAGGAACTTTCTGGTTTGGTGGTGGATGATTCCATCGCAACTGTATTGCCGGTTTCAGGTAAGCAGAAACCATTGACGCAGCGACGTGGTTCACTGCTCTTCACGCACTTTGGTTTTTCCGGGCCTGCCGCCATGGATGTCAGCGGTGCGATGACCGCGGTTGATTCGTTTGATCGCGTCCGTCTGATCGTCGATTTAGTGCCACAATATCCAGAGGAGGAGGTGCTGGCAGCATTGAGTAATCGGCATGACGGGGGAAGATTGAAAGTGTCCTCTGTATTGTCGATGTGGCTTCCCAATCGCTTGGCCAACGGACTCGTCACACAACTGGGGCACGATCCCAAGATTGCTGAGTTGCCAAAAAACTCAAGAATTAAACTGATTCAACAGTTGAAGGGAATTCAGCTTCCGGTCCACGGCACACGAGGATTCGACAAGGCGGAAGTGACTGCTGGGGGAGTGCGGCTTGATGAAGTTGATCCCCGAACAATGGAAAGTCGAATTCACAAGGGTTTGTTCATTGCTGGTGAACTTTTGGATGTCGAGGGGCCTATTGGTGGATACAACTTTCAAGCTGCTTTCAGTACCGGGCGGGCAGCAGGGATCGCTGCTGCGGCACCCAAAGACAAACTCTGCCAGCTAGACGTCTAGTCATTGACTGTGCAGAAACCTTAGATTGAATGCGTCTCGTCCTCGCAATGTATCAGACCCGCAACCATGCCCGATTTGATAGCCCAAGGCCCATTGAGTGAGAATCGCTGGCGACGCGAGTTGCCTGCACCAACCAGCGGAACCGACGTTCTGATCGGTCGCTCTGATGCCGATTGGAATGTGCCTTGGGACGGCATGATTTCGCGGTCGCATGTCAGATTGACCCCCATTGCTGATGATCGTGTTGAGGTGCAGTGTGCGGTCAACGCCCGCAATTCAGTTTTTTTTCGAGGGAACAAGTCAGTCCAGTTTACGCTTGTCCCTGGCGAGCACTTTGTCATTGGCGGCACGACGTTTACCTTGGCCAATCGACCAGGTGCTTCCGATTCCACCGGCGATACTGATCTGACAGAGCATGCGTTTGACCATGTCATGCTTCGTCGTCGAAACTTTCGAGATGCTGCGGCCCGGATTGAAATGCTCAGTCGCTTGCCCGATCTGATCACCAGCAGTAGCGGCGACGAGGAGTTGTTGGTTCGTGTCACGAGCGTCTTGCTGCAAGCGACGCCTTCTGCGTCTGCAGTTGCCATTGCATCGGCTGATTCCGCAATGGATGAAAGTGGTCATGTCATCGGGCCAGTGAACATTCTGCATTATGACAGTCGTGTTCCTGACAAGGACGGGCCTGCTGTGAGTGCCCGACTGGTGCGGAAGGCGATCGAACGCCGCGAGAGTGTGTTGCACCTTTGGTCTGCGGCATCTTCCGAAATGAATGCCTTTACAGCCAGCGAAGAAGCCGATTGGGCATTTTGCGTTCCCCTCCGCAGCGAAGCTTGCACTGGCTGGGCGTTGTACGTAACCGGGCAATTGTTGCCGGACGAAAGCGGTGGGCTCGAGCGATCTCTGCAGGCAGCCCCTGAGAATCTCGGAGACGATGTTAAATTTGCCGAGTTGGTTGGAACCATGATTTCCAATTTGCGGCAAAGTCGAAGGTTGGAGCGTCGGCAAGCAGCGATGCGTCGTTTCTTTGCGCCCGTTGTCATGGAGGCCCTTGCCGGACGTGCTACCAATGAGGTATTGGCGCCCCGAGAGGCAAATCTGTCCGTCATGTTTTGTGATTTGAGGGGCTTTACCAAACGTAGCGAACGTGATGCGGATCAACTGCTGGAATTGCTTGCCAGAGTCAGTGATGCGTTGGGGATCATGACTCGACACATACTCGATACTGATGGAGTCATCGGTGATTTTCACGGTGACGCGGCCATGGGGTTTTGGGGTTGGCCTTTTGAGCAACGTGATGCAGCCATTCGCGCTGCCGAAACCGCGTCACGCATTGTCACCGACAGTACTCGCGCTCTTGAAACGGCTACCTTCCGATTCGGAATCGGAATCGCAACTGGACGAGCTGTCGCGGGGCAGATTGGAACGGTAGATCAGGTGAAGGTCACTGCGTTTGGCCCCGTGGTGAATCTTGCCAGTCGTTTGGAAGGATTGACCAAGGTGTTTGGGGCGAAGGTCATCATTGACATGGATACGGCACGTGCCCTGCAAGAATCGGGTGACCATGGATATCAGTTGCGACGACTCGCTCGGGTACGTCCAGCGGGGCTGGAAAAGGAAATCGAAGCCTGGGAATTACTCGAGCCGCCTTCGCCCGGTGTTCAAGTACTGAGTCCCGATCAAATCGCTTCCTACGAAGCAAGTCTCGATGCGTTGATAAATGGTGATTGGAGTGACGCCTATGATCGTTTGCACGCGATCCCAGCATGGGATCGACCCAAGGATGTTCTGCTGTCCATTATTTTAAAAAATAATCGTATTCCGCCCGATGACTGGGATGGAGTGATCAACATGCCTAAACTGTGAGTACGGAAATCTAGAATAGTAAGTGAGCTTTATGTCCCCATCATCTCAGCCGCACGAATTGACGCCGTTGGTGTGGGTGGCACTGGGGATTGTTGTCGTTGTTGGTGCGGTAAACGCTTTGTCAGAAAAGGCATCGGTAGAGACGCTTGATACGCTGCATGGCGGCAAGCCGATTGTCATTCGCTCTCAAGCCGCAGTGCATCGTTTTCGGTGTTTAGGAGTCAGCGTCAGTGTGCCATCGGGCTGGTCGTATTTGTCCATCGCTGAGGACAGCCTTGCTGATCGACCATCGTTTGTGCATGAGTCAACCCATTCATTGGTTCGGTTGCAACCCTATCTCTTCGATTCATGGCCCCCGGAAGACTTGGCAGCAGAGCCCGTGGTGGGAACGCATCCGTCGGGAAATATCGAGTGGGTGAGTGTCGATCACCGACGACTTGGAAGACTGCGTTTGAAGGGAATCGAGGTGGCGGTCATTGCGATCCAGCACGATCACAAGGATCAAATAAACGCGACCATTAAGGATTTTTGTCACGGAATCCGCCACTTGGAGTTCGCCGATTGAGATTCCTTGAATTTGGCAGACACCGTTGGGCAGGGTGATTCATGCTTGTCGACGACTGTTTAGTGGCTTGAAACCAGCGGTTTTTGAGAAACAGCAGCTCAAAGATGGAATTTGTGCTCGTTTCACTAAGGTAGTGACCCACTGAACTGCGGTGGATTTCAACGCTAAACTATTTGTAAACTTTCCCAGACTGCCTCGTCGGTAAATTTCATGCACGTTCCTCCTCTTCGCGATTGTAATTTCATGTCCCGATTTGGACTCTTTACTGCCATTGTATTCTGCGTCTTTCTGACACCTTCGGATTCGTTCGGACAATTCAGTGAGGAACATCGTGCCAAACTGATCACCGTCATTGAATCGACGGCGGCAAACTTCAAGCCGGAGCGGCTCCCAGATCCGGAATCTGCGAAGGCAGACTTTCTCGCCATGGCTGAGGCGGCTGAAAAGTATTTCCAGCATGCCACCGACTCCGACAATCGTGCAGCATGGCTTCAGTTTCTAAATCTGGATCCACTGATTGATGCGATCAAATCAAGGGCAGCAGATGCTGCAGTGATGGGGGAAGCACGAAAAGTACGGGATCGTTTGATCGGGATGACACCAGGCCTGGAACTGAGTGCCATCAGCAGTCTGCGGGACTCCGCGTGGCGACTTTATCAGGCACTAGGCTTGCGCAGCACCAAGGGGAAACGGGTAATCGCGTCCTTCCAAGCGATGAAGAAGCTCATCAGTGAATTGAAGCCAAACCCGTCAACGGAGCAGTTTGCGCAGGTTGGATTCTTCTTGGGGATGATCGATTCATCGGGACAAGGTGACGAAGTGCTCGATGCCTTTCGAACGGTATTCGACCAGCCGAACGTTGTCATCCTTGTTGGAAGACCATTGCTTCAAAGGGCGGTTGACCGGAAGTTCACGCGGGTTGAGCCAGTTCGTGAAAACATCCTCGGGACACGCATTGTTGGGACAGCGACGATGAATGGAACTGTGACGGCAAACTTGTTGCCGTCGACCGACAGTGCCAAGATCGAAATCGGTTTCAAAGGGCGGGTGGTAAGCAATAACACTGGCTACAACGGTCCTGTGCGTCTGCTCACTACCGGTGTTGGTGATATCGATCTGCTACGTACTCTGAACATTGGTGGGTCAGGATTCCAGTTGTCGGGTTCCAAGACGGATGTTGAGTTGGAGACGAAAATTGACGCTATCTGCCACAAGATGGAGCTTGTTCGCAAGATCGCGTGGAAAACGGCGCGTCGAAAAAAGCCACAAGCTGATCGTATTGCGACCGAGCTGTTAAGAAAGCGGGTCAGTCAGCAATTTGAAGCAGAATCAAGCAAGCTGAGTCCTGCGTCAGGGTTACTTGATCAAGGCGGATCGACTCTCCAGCGGCTTTCGCTTTCCGCACCGACTCAGGCGTGGTCCTCTACTGAGAAAATGCTGGCGATTGATTCCCTGTTCCGCGGCGATCACCAACTGGGATCTGTAATCCCACGGCCTGCGATTGATGAAACATTCGATGCGGCAATTCAGATTCATGAGTCCGCGATCGAAAATGCTTGTGCGACAATTTTGGCAGGCCGGACATTGGATGAGAAAAAACTGGATGAGCTTCTTGGAAAGATCGGCCGAGGAGCGGCTGAGGCTGAGGAAACCAAAGAAAAACAGGGTGACGATCCAGATTCGTCCGATGCTGAGCCATTCGAGATTGTGTTTTCGCAGCTCCGTCCCATTATTTTTGAAGCACGTGATCAGGTGATTCGTTTGGGTGTAAGCGGACGCCGGTTCACCAAGGGTAACAGGGTCTTGCAGAAGGCACTTGAGGTCACGGCAACTTACAAGCCAACCACGCGTGATGATGGAACAGTCGTCCTGCAACGTGAAGGCAAGGTCAAGGTTGGCTTTGCTGGTAAGAAACTGTCCATCAGTGAGGCCGGGATGAAGCCAGTGATTGAAAAGTCATTCGCCAAGGTATTCCCAGATGTCCTATTGGAGCGGGTTCTGAAGGTTGATGACGATGCCAACCTCGAGTCGTTGCGGGGAACGGAATTTCGACCTCTACTGGTAGAAGCTGCTGACGGCTGGCTTACCATTGCCATCCATTAACCGCCGTTTCATGAACTCTCTTCCACTCTGTTTACTGAGGTGTTCCGGTGCGTTGTTGGTACATACTCACTTTGTCATGGTGGATGATTTCTTGGCCCTTGGTCGCGGCTGAACCAGAGCTGCACAGGGATCTTGAATATGGCAAAGTGGACGGGCGGACGCTGTTGCTCGATTTGTACTTGCCGCCACTGAGTCAGGTGGATGGAAATCCAAAGCAGCGGATGGATGTCAGCACACCCTGTGTAGTATTTGTCCATGGTGGTGGCTGGAAAGCGGGAGATAAAAAGTCGGCAAAAAAGAATGCTGCGTGGCTGGTCGATCATGGGTTCGCGGTTGCGAGTATCAACTATCGTTTAACCGACGTGGCCCAGTGGCCCGCGCAAATCAACGATTGCTACGCAGCTGTACGCTGGGTTCGGCAGAACTCTGAAAGATTCGGGATCGACCCGGATCGGGTCGGTGCTTTTGGCACCTCGGCCGGCGCCCATCTGGTTGCCTTGATGGGGACGCGTGTTTTTCCGGGCGAGGAGTCAGTGTCCAGCCGTGTTCAGGCCGTTTGCGATTGGTTCGGGCCATCGGAATTGATGAGCATGCCGCCCAACAACGTTGGCAATGGTCGAACAGCGGCAGAAGTGGCGCAATCCAATGGTGCAAAACTTCTAGGTGCGACTGTTCGTGAAGTACCTGAACTGGCGCGGGATGCAAGTGCAATCGACCATGTGACTGGTAATGTAGCACCGTTCCTGATCATGCACGGTGATCAGGATCCGGGCGTTCCTGTTTCGCAAAGCACCAAGCTTCACAGGAAACTGGTCATGGCTGGGGCGTCATCGCATTTGCATATCGTGAAAGGTGCAAAGCACGGTGGGACACTGTTTCAAACAGACGAGGCTCACGGACTGGTTTTGAGTTTTTTTCAGCGGACGTTGATGAAACACTGGAGTCAGGGAAGCGGGCCAAATGCAGGATTCCGCATCCCCGACGCCTCTGCGCCCAGGCAATGGAGTGTTGTTCGAAAGGAAGGGATCAAGTGGCGCAAAACGCTTCCGGCGACGGGGCAGAGTACAGTGGTCACGTGGGGTGATCGGATTTTCTTCACAACGATGCAACCGGTTGAACAGGACTCGACGGTAGGTGCTGACATCGTGGCATGGTGCTGCGACGCAAATACCGGTGAGAATATCTGGAAACACGACATCAAGGCGGCGCACCCTCTACGATTGTCCGGCTGTTTTAGTGATAGCACGGCACCACCAGCAGTGACCGATGGACGATTTGTTTGCTTCTTCAACGCATCAGGAACCATTGCCTGTTTCGATATGGATGGGGCTTTGCAGTGGAGTCGCAAGGTGATGGCGGTGGGGCGTAGTCAACCGACGCTTTTGCGAGGTTCTATCGTGTTCATCAAGCAGAGCTATATGCCAGATGAAGCGGGGCATTTTACACACGAGTACAAGGATGCACCGCTTGATCAGTGGACGCAGTTGCAGGCGATTGACCTTGAAACCGGGAAAGACAAGTGGTCAACGAGTTGTGGAGCGAACATGGGTTGTGTCCCGCTGCTTATGTCGCGATCAGATGGACGTCAAGTCATGGTTGTTGGGAGGGGTGGCGGACATTCGCCACCCGAAAAACCTACGGGTGTTTCGATGATTGACACCGTTGATGGAAAGACGCTGTGGACGCTGCCCCTTCAGAAGTTCATGAGCACCATGACGTTGAATTTGTATGGTGATGACGTGCTCGTGTTCGACGCCGGAAACCACCTCTGGGTCGATGCTTATAGCGGTAAGATTCGGCGCCAGATTTCCATCGTTGGCGGTGTCGCTGTATGTACCAAAAAAGATGACAGGTGGACGACGGAGAAAAAAGATATCTCCATTGGACGAAAGACACGGGCGCTCATTCAGCAATCCAATGTTCTCGCCGGGCACTACCACTATTTTCGAAGCTACACGGAACCATGGCTGGGTCGGGTTGATGTGCGAGATGGTCGCGTTGAGTACCTGCAACTGCCAGTGCAAATGCGACCAGGGCCCGTGGCTGAAAAGAATGAGTTGTTGTGGGGGCCCGAGGGAATGGATGCGGAAGTTGTCGATCAACTGCTGGCACGCAAGAAAAAACGCCCGGAAACGCTGCCCATTACAGAATGGGCGTTTGCGGAGAACGACATGAAGGACTCGGCAGGGCATGTTGTGATGGGTGACCAGCGATCAAGGGGTAATGGCTGGGGACATCATGCGTCACAGATCCCCACTGTCATTGGTGAATACCTGTATGTGCCTACGATGTCAGGTACGGTGTACGTGGTCCGTTGGGACAGCGAAGTGCTGGATGGAAAAGCGATCTCGGCGATCAATGATCTCGGACCTGTTGGACGGGCGTGGAACCGGGCGAGTCTGAGTTTCGCCAATGATTGCCTGTATGCTCACACGATCAGCGAAGTGATTTGCATTGGAAACTGATTGTGTGGATCGACTGGATGCGGCTTTGTTATCCACGAATTCAGCTGCCAACGGTAATGAGCAGTACAGCAGGTTTTGACTGCTGCAGAGTTTGAGAGGCAGAGATTCGAGAGAGTATTGAAGCTATTTCGGACATTGGATCGTCTGTCGAATCTGGGAGATCCGATGCCAAAATCAGCACAGTCTAAGATCGCAGTGTTTTGGCTGGGGGGACGGGAGGTGATCGGTGGTCCTTTCTGCGACCACTGACGAACCAATTGCCATCAATGAAGAAACGTAACCTCAACGCTCGCGAACGTGTCACGCCAATGCGTTCACTGGTGCCGAGTTCGATTTCAGGTTGCCCCGCCTGGAAAATGCTGATGAGTTTTGACTCGACCATGTCCGTGTGATCGAGGGATCGGTCAACATTGAGTGATTGACACAGCATCGCAGGCCCGCGGGTCAATCGGGCCATGTCATCGGTATGTCGGTGCCGCTGCATGCTGGTAATTCCCCAAAAGGGATCCAAGGCACGAATCAACACTGCGCTGCCTGTACCGGTCGGTTCAGTGACCGCATTCAGGCAGTACTTGGCGTGGATGGGATAGACATACAATGTTCCCGGTGGCCCGAACATCGCGGAGTTGCTGGCAGTTGGTCCCCGAACGCTGTGGCTGGCCAGATCGTCATGTGACAAATAGGCTTCGGTCTCAACGATTCGACCACCGATCCACCTGCCATTGATTTTCCGTAACAGCGACATTCCCAATAGATCGCGTGCGACATCAACCGGATCACGCTCATAGAATGAGCGAAGTAAGCGACTTTGTGGAGAAGGCATTTTCATTATGAACAATCACAGCCAGGTACTGTCAGCAAGATGGATCATTCCTGTTACCGGTAATCCTATCAATGGCGGATGGGTGCGAATTCAGGGTGGGCGGGTTGTCGAAATGGGTTCCAAACCGGCACCTTGCCACGCTCAGTCCCTGGGGGATGTGGCGATCTTTCCCGGTTTGGTCAATGCACACACGCATTTAGAATTCTCCGATTGCCAACGACCCATTGGTGAATCCGGGATTTCATTGCCGGAGTGGATTGGCAAAGTGATCAGTACGCGGCAGTCCTCAGATGAGACCAGTCGAGAGCAAGCCATTGGGATTGGCATCGGTGAATTGGTGAAAACAGGCACTTGCCTGGCGGGCGAAATCACGACCCCACCTTGCGAATATCCGGGCAATGAAAGTGGTTTGGATTTGGTTCCTTTTGCGGAGGTACTCGGACTGAGCGCGGAACGTGGAAGTCAGCGTCTGGAATTGGCTCGGAGTAATCTTCGCCGTTATCCGCAAGGTGGCGTTAGTCCTCACGCGCCTTATTCAACCTCTCGTGAAACACTCGGTGCTTGCTTCGAATTGGCACGGAAGCATCATCGACCCATCGCAATGCATGTTGCTGAGTCACCGGCTGAACGTGAGTTGTTGCGGACAGGTACTGGCCCGTTTGCTGACGCGCTGCAGTCGCTGGGTGTATGGGAAATAGAACAGTTTCCCTGGCCAGAGAGTCCCTTCCTGAAGCTGATCGAACAACTGGCGAGTACTCCCCGTTCGTTGCTGGTGCATGGAAATGACCTGAATGAATCTGAAATCAGGTTGCTTGCCGAATATCCCCACATCACGGTTGTTTATTGCCCCAGAACCCATCATTTTTTCAGGTATGATTCACATCCCGTGGATCAACTACTATCGAGTGGTGTCCGCGTTGCACTGGGAACAGATTCACGAGCCAGTAATCCTGACTTGAATCTTTGGAACGAGGTTCAGTTTCTGTTGAACCATCGATCAGACCTCGATCCACTTTCTGTTTTTCGCATGGCAACTTGGTCCGGCAGTGAGGCTCTTGGCCGAACAGATATCGGCTGCATTCGACCTGGATGCATTGCCAAGTTCGGAATGGTACGCAGCGATGCTAGCAGCCTAGAGGATCTCTTTGGTGACTGTGCGATGAATGGGTATGAACCGCTCTGGCAGTTTGCTGCCTAGCCACTGTTGAGACCAGACTGAATACCATCAGGAGCGAAAATACTGCGTCCACCATCTACCGGCAGGCAGATGCCAGTGACAAAATCGTTCTCGCAAAGAAATTGCGCTGCATGCGCAACATGTTCGGGTGTTCCCAGTCGTCCTGCTAGCGTGCTCGTTGCCATGCGTGCGGCAAAATCCTGCGTGGCTTGCTCACCCAGCAGGACGGGGCCAGGTTGAATGCAGTTCACGCGGATCCGTTGATTCCGTTGGCCCAATTCAACAGCCAATGAGCGTGTCATGGTTTCCACTGCACCTTTACTCGGGAAGTAGGCAGCATGATCTAAATAGGGACGTACGGTTGCCCAATCACCGAGGTTGATAATTGATCCACCTGTTGTCTGTGTCACCATTTGCAATCCGGCAGCTTTTGCACAGAGAAAAGATGAGATGGCATTGACTTCAAAGTATTGGCGAATCTCCTCCGCTGTAACCTCTTCCAGTGGTGTTGGTTTCCAAATCGCGGCACTGTTGACAAGGATGTCGATGCGTTTAAATGCCGTGATCGTTTCATCAATCAGCCGCTCTGGCGTGCCTACCTCGGAGAGGCTGCCTTGCGTGATGATTACCTCTTTGGAGTAGTCTGAGCGGATAGACTCAGCGATTTCCTCCGCAAATGGCATGCTGGTGTTTGCGTGCAATGCGACTCGACAGCCAAGGCTGGCCAGATGCAGGGCAATTGCCCGACCCACCCGTCGGGAACCACTTCCCGTTACTAGTGCGACCGGTTCCGCACATTCAAAAACGTCTTGCAATTTTGGCATGATGGTTCGTTTGCAGATTTCAGAGAAGCAGGAGTCACAGATACTTGGCTAACTTGCCACCGCGAGCGCCACGGGCATCGACTTTGGCTGTCACGGTAGGATCTTCGACGAGTGGTGGAGCGTGGTGTGGTTTGATGCGTGCATCGATCACAAGTGATCCACTGCACCCCCAGTGCTTGCTGACAATCGCTGCACCGATGCCATCGATGTCGCTGGCCGGGTTGCTTCGTGTGAATGTGGTCCAGAGCCAATTGCCAAGGGAACTTGCGGCAAAATCACTGTCGTCCACAAGGGTCACCAAAGGCATCGAGTTGAGTGCCAATTTGTTTGTTTGACTCGCCACAAAGGTTTGCAGATCTCGTGAAGATTCGGTGGAAACAAAGGGTGGCGCTTCGATGGCAACAATCCCTGGTCCAACAAGTCTTGGGTTTTTGAAACCATCCGGCAAGGCAATGCCGGGGGGTAATTCCGTAGGCAGCGTGCGTATGCGAACTCCCGTTGCGGCAATGACAACTTTGGAACCCTGGTTGAACCCGGTACCCGAATAATCGAGTGTGTCGATGGTGGTGCGGGTCTGAAAGTGAAGATCTCGCCGCCAGTCGACCCTCGCAAGCACATGTTGCAGGTAGGTCCTGATGTCGTGGATATCGAGTTCATCTCGGGGGTCGTCGGTGATGAAAAGGTACTTTGCCAGCGACAGTTGCCCATTTCCAAGGATTGCGTTGGCCTGAGTCAATAGTTCCTGAGGTTCCGGACTTTCAAGATACGGCATGTAACGCTCGCTGCCGATCGCAAGTAACAGTGGATGCACACCGGCAGCATCGACTGCATGAACTGCTTTGACACCGGGGATGACAGAGGGAATGATTGGGTCGGTCAGATCGTGAATGAGTTGACCAAACGTTGTGTCTTCCTGCGGTGGTCGGCCTACGACCGTGAACGGCCAGATCGCATCTTTTCGATGCCATACTTGATCGACCTGCATGACGGGGAAATCATGTTGCAGACTGTAGTACCCGAGGTGGTCTCCGAACGGTCCTTCTGGTTTTGTCTTGTTCGGATTGATCGTCCCTACGATCGCGAAATCGGCGTCCGCGTACACCGGGGCATGCTCGCCCGCAATCATCCGAATCCGCCGTCCAGACAAGGCGCCACCAAACGTCAGTTCAGTAAGTCCTTCCGGTAGCGGCATGACAGCAGCAACCGACATGGCAGGTGAACCACCGACGGTGATCGCAACACGGAGCGGTTTGCTTTGATCCAAGGCGGCACGGTGATGGACTCCCATTCCCCGATGAATCTGATAGTGCAAGCCGACTTCGTGGCCAAGGTCGTATTGGTTGCCTGCCAGTTGCACCCGATACATGCCGAGGTTGACCTGCATCAGATTCGATGGATCCCTTGGGTTCTCACTAAGCACCTGAGGAAGCGTGATGAATGGGCCCCCATCGTCCGGCCAGCATTTGATCGCAGGCAATTCACTGATTCCACAATTGCCGTCCTGCACGGCTCCTCGGCTCACCTTTCGCGGCAGCATCTTGAGTGCCGTCAATGGTACGCCCGCATATCGAAATGGACGTTTTGTAAGTGCTGACGGATCAATCTTCACTTCGATCACACGTCGCACTGCTTCCAGGGTGTCCCTGAACAGATACCTAGCCTGTTCAATGGAGCCGAACAGATTGGAAACGGCTGGAAAACGACTGCCTCGGACTCTCGTGAACAGTAACGCAGGTCCGTCATTGGCATACGTCCTCCTTTGGATTTCTGCCATTTCCAGATGGGGATCTACTTCGTCATCGATCTGGATCAGGCGACCATCTTTTCTCAGGTCTTCAACAGCGTCTCGGGTTGAACGATGCTTCACGGTCAGAAACGCTCCGGGTCATGGATGATGTTCGGAACCAAATCACGAAGGGTAGGATAACCGCGTCTGGAACCGTAGACTGACGTTACTAGCGTATCGGTAACTTTAACCATCTCATCCACACCCACTTGAAAATGCATGTTGGACAGTAATCCAATCCCGTCGCCTGAAATTTCCACCGTCACAGAAGTTTTAGAGCAGCAGAGCGATGTTCTGGTCGCTGGTCTGACGGAAGAGGGTAGCCTGCCGTCAACGCTGGCTGCCGTCAACGGCATGACCGAGGGCTGGCTTGAGCGATTGGTGGAAAATGGTGAAATACGAGGAAAACGAGGCGAGATGACCCTGCTGGCTTCGCCCCGTGACGTAGGGCCAAGGATGATCCTCGTTGTCGGTTTGGGGGCAGGCGACCTCGACCGAAATCTTGCATTTGAGTCTGCGTCTACGGCGGTACGCAGATTGGCAGACCGTCAACGTGATACGGTCATCATTTCGCTGAGCGAGTGTTTCCCGGAGGAAGCTCATGATGCGTTGGTAACGGGGGCACTTTCGGGTTGTGAGCAGCAGGCGATCTATCAGTCCGATCCCTCGCTACTGGCACCAGAAAAAATCCTCTTCTCAGGTGTCTCAGAGGGCAGTGTTCAGCGTGGTCGTGCTGTCGGTGAATCCGTCAACCAGACGCGGCGTCTTGTGAACGAACCACCAGCTGTCATTTATCCTGAGAGCTTTACCGAGAAGGCTGTTGCCATCTTTGAGGGCACGAGGGTCTCTGTTGAAATTTGGGATGAACAGCGTTTGGTGGCGGAAGGATGTCGGGCGATGTTGGCCGTTGGAGCGGGATCGTCCAAAGCACCCCGTTTGCTGATTTTGAGGTATGAAGCGGGAGGCACAGAGAGCCCTCTTGCTGTTGTTGGCAAAGGCGTGACGTTCGATAGCGGTGGTCTATCGCTCAAACCCAGCGAAGGCATGGTCGACATGAAGTGTGACATGGCGGGAGCTGCGACCGTGGTTGGTGTCATGCATGGAATTGACAAACTGGGGGTCAAGCAGAACGTCATTGGTTATTGTGGCCTTGCCGAGAATATGGTCAGTGGCGACAGTTACAAACTGGGAGATGTGATCGAAACTCGCAGCGGAAAAACAATTGAGATTCTCAATACCGACGCCGAAGGACGCGTCGTGCTTGCTGACACACTTGATGTAGCGATTCAGCACGAACCGCGAGCCATGGTTGACTTGGCGACCCTGACCGGAGCTTGCATGGTTGCATTGGGGACCGAAGTTGCTGGTTTGATGACGAACAATCAGGATCTGTGCAACGATTTCCAATCAGCAGCTGGGGTCGAGGGAGAACCGGTTTGGCAGTTACCGATGTTCGACCTCTACAATGAAAAAGTCAAAAGCAAAGTTGCCGACATCAAGAATGTCGGCGAAGGTCGCTGGGGAGGCGCCATCACCGCAGCCAAGTTTTTGGAAAACTTTGTGGGTGATGTACCTTGGGTGCATATTGATATCGCAGGGCCTGCTTTCGCAGATGGAGCGAAGCCCGCCCGAGACGCCGGCGCGACTGGCGTCATGGTACGCAGCCTGATTCGCTGGATTGAAAACAGCAACGTGTGACACCTAGCTGGACTTGCCGCCGGGCCAGAATTTTCTCCACTTGCTCTCGCCACCCTTGGCGACCGCGTCACTATCTTTCCCGGTTCGTTGGTTAACGCCTTCCAGTTTCGATGCCAGATCGCGAATCGCATGTGTGATGCCTGCTCTGGGAGCCTGGACAATCAGTGGAACGCCGTTGTTTCTCACCTCGACCATCGTTCGATAATCATTGGGCAGCAAAGCAAATATTTCTCGCCCAAGGGTTTCCTTTGCCTTCTTGAGACTGATCTGCCCAGAGTCCAGTCCGGCACGATTGACGACGATTTCAACTTTATTTTTCAAGTCATCGATCTCATCGAAGCTCATCATCAAGCGAACGACATTCCGCAAGCAGGGGAGATCCAACTGGGTAACCAACACTACCTTGGTCGCGCATTCGATGGCGGCCATGTCGATCACGCTGTAAGTTTTCGACAAATCTATAATCAGATGCGTGAAGGATGCCTTCAGCAACCCGATCACTTTGCGGATGTTCTCGTTGGTGATGGCAGCCGTGTCGTGCAATTCCACCGGTCTTGGTAGCAGGTAGAGACCGCTGCTGTGCTTGGTAAGCGACCGCTTGAGCAGCTGTATGTCGAGGCGAGAAACGTTCTGTACGACATCAGCTAACGTGTAATCAGGGATCGAGTCAAGGAATACATCAGCATCCCCAAGGGCGAGATCAAGATCCAATAACGCTACGCTGTTCAGCGTGTTCTCTGCAAGCACGCAACCCAGATTGACTGCAGTACTCGTGGTTCCAACCCCACCGGTAGCACCAGCAATGGCAATCACCTCACTACCGCGAGCACCGCCCTCGGCGGTACCGAACTTCTGGTGACTGACCCTTTGTAAAGCACCAGCAAGATCATCCTCGGAAATTGGAAGTGTCAGAAACTCCCGGGCGCCAGCGCGAATGGTTTTCAGTATCAAATGTCCGTCGGTGTCCCGACTTGCAGCCAGAATCGCTGTGCTCGGAATTTCGATAGCCAACCGCTCGATCAGTTCGATTGCCTGATCGGGGTTACTGTCGAGTGACACGACACCGACATCCGGAGTGGTTTGTTCAAGCACATCGGTGAAAAACTCATAGCGTGAGCAGTCCGCCTCAAGCCAAACGGTATCGAGTCCCAAAAGCATTGCTTTCAGAGATTCTCGCGTTCCGTCATTTGGATCGACAAGGGCGATTCTTAGTACGTTGCTCATGACAATGGTTGTTCACTGTATTCCTGGCGATTTGCATCGCGCGCGTTCTGATTCACTTGATGCTCGCGGACCTCATCACTCAGCCGGTGGTGCGGTGATCGAGACTCCTTCGCCGACGACAACAGGGGCTTCACTTGGGACAATAGCTCCCGGTGGTACTGCTTCTTGGTAGCTGGGCTGACTCGGTATGACTTCCGGCATGACACTGAAACCATCCGTTGGATATTTGCAATTGTCGCTGCCCAGCAGATTCGGAACTTCGATGTGACCACGCAAATACAGATCTGTGTCGCTCGGCGACATTGAGTTGAGTCCGGGACCGCCTCTGGGCACCTCATGCGGGTCCATCGCCTCGACGATCTCGGGGGTGACGGTGATCAGTAACTCGATATCGTTCCGTACTTCGGTCACACGCCGAAAAGCGACACCTATGTAGGGCAACTCCCCGAAGAATGGTGTGGCCCGCGAGACCGCTTCTGTGCGGCTTTGTAATAGGCCGGCAATCGCGAATGTCTGGCCTGCTTGCAACTCGACAGCCGTTTCGACGTAACGAGAACTGAACGCTGGTACGTCGATTCCCTGAGCAGTGATTGAGCGTGATGGGTCTGGTTCTGTCACTTCGGGGCGTACTTCGAGTCGGATCCGGCCGGGGCCGACCACGAAGGGCAGGAAGTCAACCGAGGTACCATACTCTTCGTAGTTGATCGAAACAGCGTTGTTACCAGTCGGGACGATGTAGGGAACACGGCCACCCACGTTGAATCGTGCCGGGCGACCGTGGGTTGCGACAACGGTCGGTTCGGCAAGTAACTTGATCAGATCCTGTTTGCGAAGCGCCGAGATCAAGGCCTGGAAATCACCTGCGTTGGTAAATAACTTATTGGTCGCACTCAAACCCGCTCCGGCAGTTGCATTGATGCTAGTCATGGTACTTCCAGCGACATCAATCAAACCGCTGGGTCCAGAGTAAAAGAAGGAACCTGTTGAAACGCTGCCCCAGTCGATTCCAAGGTCACGGAGCTTTGTACGGGACACTTCCATGATCTTCGTATGAAGTAGCACCGTTTGCACACCCACCACTCGGATGTTGTTGACGACGGTGGTGTAGAACTGCTCGGTAATGGCGACTGCCCGATCGACATCGTCGACGCTTGTAACTGTTCCAGAAATGATTGCACTGTTCTCAATCGGAATCACTTTGAGCGATGCCAACGGCAATTGACTCTCTAGGATGCCTTCCACCTGGCGAGCGTCAGCCATGACAATGACGTCAACTGTGTAGAGACGATCGTTGGTGTCCCATAGATTCAGTTGGGTTGTACCTGGAGTCTTGGCAAAGATCTGAATCTGATTCTGTGATACGGGCGTGGCGCCCACCACTTGCTCGTTATAAACCTGGAACTTGGGAATCCGATCTTCCAGCGTCAAAATGCGACTGCTCTTGACGATCATCTCCACCCGCTCTGAGGGTTGAGAGATGTTGTGGGCCACCGCTGGACGCGTCGACGTGAATTCACCAAGCGGAATCTGCGAGAACACGGAGTGAATGCACGCGACGGACATCGTCGTGGCAATCAGACTTGCGGCAAAGAGTCGTGCCATCAGTCGGGTCGTTTCCATCGCGGGTTCATCCTTGCTAGACCACATTCGAATCCATTCGAATCCTGGCATCTCGATGAAAGACTTGTTTCATCAAGTGTCAGGGGTCAGTGCGTGTAACGGTTGTAAAATCAAATTTGCGAGTGACTATGTCAGCAATCGTTGGATTGCCGACAGACGGTGTTCAGTACTGTTCTAGTTCTTCTTTTAACGAGCTTCATTGCTTGTTGGCGGCTGGAAAAACGGACTGCCCTCTCCATTCAATTGCTGATAGTCATCATTTGGGGAAATGTTCACGGGAAGATTATCCTGTGACGATTCTTCTGGCGGCTCATCCAGTTCCCCAACTTCACCCACTAAGACTGGCAGCTTTCCAGGTAGGATCCAGTACTCAAGCATCCTGCCCTCAACGAGCTTGAACATTGTGAATCCTTCGACAACGGGCTCAATGACTTCCGGCTTCGTAGACACTTGATCTTCATTGTCTTGCTGCTCCTGTTCTGCCTCAAGTTGCCTCTGTCGCTCTTCTTCTTCTTCTTCTTCTTCTTCCTCAGCCTTGCGATGATCCTCAATCCAGTTCACAAAATTCTTCGCTGCTTCGTTTGATCCATCTTCCAAAGTGTGGTCGTCATCGCTGGCCAGATTCAACTTGACGTCCGCGAGTTCCTGAGCGTACGACCAAGCATTTTTGTCATTTTCATGTATTAGTAACTGGATATTTCGAGCGGCTTTGGTGCGGGGTTCGCCAACCCGTCGTGTGGTATCGCCGTCGAGTGAGTAAACGCGAATACCCATGAAGACGGTCTTTGAACCGCTGCGAGGAATGAATTCTCCCTTATCAAAGAAACCAACGACATCGACGCGATCGCCGGGCTGAATCAGATTGGCAATGCCCAGGCCGCTGGCGTCCATGTCGACCACTTTCCAGCCCTTGGGAACAGTTGACCAGTTCTCGTCCATCAACTTCACTGGCATCACGACTTCACCGGTATAGAATCGCTGCTTCGCGTACTTGCCGTCGACTTCCGCCAATTTCCCGCTGGCGCCCTCAGGCACCTTGTCTTCGGGCCATTGTTCCAGTTGGATCTTTTCAGCTGTTATTTTTTCGCCAATATCAATCGCTACGGAGGTAACGAAGATCTCTGATGTCTTTCCGACATTCTGACCGCTGGCTTGAGCTTTTAGCCATTGACTGGCAAGGATCGCCGCGACGGTACCGCAGACGCATGCAAGTAGTAGATAGATCGATTTATTACGCATGGCAGCTGTATCGCCTGAGACGAGTCACCCTTCGGTTTATGGGGTCAGTCCAGTGTCTGCCCTAACAAACACTGAAACGCCACAGAAGTGTTTTTCGGTGCAACGGATGGTATCGCTGCAATCCGTAGGATCGTTGAGCTATCATCAATACGACCGGCGAGGCCAACGCAACCGGTTGGCCTCGCCCAGTCGTCAGAGTGTTACACGGTTCTTGCATCTCAATATCGATGCTCAAACCAGCATGCCAGCAATCGCGAAGTAGGCAATCGACCCGATTGCCATGGGAATCCCGTAGGGCAGCAGCGCCATGCTCGGCTTACGTTCCCGAGCAATTTCCGCGAGCTTCTGCGGATTTTTGATCGTTTTCCACTCATGCAGAATCTGGTGACTCATGGCAAGGTGTTTCTGCCACTGGCCACTTCGAAGGATCATGACAATGGCCATCAGGCCCCCCACAATGGCGGTAGCTGCAAAGGCGTAAAGTGTGACCATTATTCCCAACCAAGCTCCAACGCCAGCCAGAAGTTTAACATCGCCTGCACCCATTCCACCCACGTTCCGAAGAACGAGCAGCAGCATCATG
This sequence comes from Rubripirellula sp., assembly GCA_028823035.1. Taxonomy (GTDB): domain Bacteria; phylum Planctomycetota; class Planctomycetia; order Pirellulales; family Pirellulaceae; genus Rubripirellula. The sequence goes on along the minus strand of JAPKCI010000047.1, from coordinate 13,244 downwards.
CCGACAAAGGTGCCCAGCAGACTCCAGCCCAATCCAGTCATGCCGTCCTGCAAGGTCCAGTGCATCCACCCACAGACGATGAATGGAAAAGTAAGCCAGTTGGGAACCTTTAGAATCGCACCATCAATGACAGCGGCGACAATTAGGACGACTGTGACAAACCAGACTGTCCAGTTTTCTGCAATCCCGTTAAGTAGCGTTTCCATTAGTAATCCCCGTAGTATTGTTTGGCGAGCGGTGGGCGGCAGGCAGAACGAGGGGTGCTCAAAGCCCGCGGATGTTTTGTTTAGGAGGTCAACGCGGACCTATCAGCCAGCTGAACATTGCGAACAGCAACGTCACAAGACAGCAAGAGAGTTGCCATGCGTAGGCGGCAGCGTCAGCAGGCAGTAGTGGGTAGTTCATGGAGAGGACTCCCGCAGTGGGCAGGATGTGAACCAACCGAAGTCGGTCAGGAGGGAGGGGGGGAGCGTTCAGGGGTTAGTCTCAACGCAAACATCCCGGCGCCACGATACGGTCCCCTGCAAGTGGGGACCGTATCGAAAAGCGACGAGATATCGTTCGGGTGCCGCTTTCGTCAATGCGGCTGTCGTTTTAGTTTGAGGCGATTTTGGCGCCGACTTCTTCGAACTTGGTGTTTGCCTCGGTACCGATGGTTCCGATGGCGGTCAAACACACGACAACGATGAGTGCCAGCATAACGGCGTACTCAACTGCGGTTGGTCCATCTTCTTCTTTAAGAAAATTTACGATGCTATCAGCGAAATTCTTCATGTCTCTCTCCTCGCGAGTGAGACGCACACCTTTTTGGGGTGTACGACGACGACTTAAAAAGGAACGACCCAACGTGAGTCAAACCCGAGTAAAGGGACAGCCTTGTTTCCGACTTTCGTCTGACACGCCTTGGCATGCTCTTGTGATGGTGTGATCGCAAGATCATGTTCCTTTGGCAACCCGGCGGTCCAACGGTGTCAACATCACACGCATGTACTGTTGAATAGGTTGGATCCGTGGCTTTGCGCCCCGCCTTTACAGACGGTTTGCCTTTGTCCAGGAAGTAAGGCTGACCGGAACCTCAGCGATTGCATATCTGCGATTTCTTACGCTCCGGCAGCGAGCCGAACAACGACCCGCTCACTTCTACTGAAGAGTAAGACACAATTCCGCTCAGTCAAAAAACTCTGGACAACGAAACCTTACCGATTAAGAAGATGGCCCGAATATACGGATTGTGCCAATAAGGAAGGCGCTGAGGGCGTGTAGAGTTAGCTATGCCCATCTTGTGGCTAGCGGCTCATGCATTCATCTGCGGATATCCCAACACTGCGACGCTGCTGGTTTACACCGCTGTGGAAGGCTGTGGAAGTTCGAGTGCTGACGATTCCGTTTTCACCATACTAACCAACAGGGTGGCGTTTGTGCCACTGATCACGTGCAGGGTCAGCAAACTCTGAACCTTCGTGCTCGGGCTGCTGTCGGATGACTGAAGAAGTTTCCTGAGGGTAGCATGGCAGGTGCCATATCAGTCGCCGTGTTTCGTCGAGCCAATTCGAGTCTGGCTTGACGTGTGTGCCAGTCGTTGGGGCTGGCATGGACTTTTGCCAAACGTTCCAAAGGCCACGTTGCTAGATCTGTCTGTGGTGTGGTTCCCTATGTTTGATCAGTCTTGCGCACCTTGAAAATTCTGCCACTTGTCCTGTGAACACCCGTGTGTTCATGGCATTCCCCAGCGTCACTCCAGTCGAGAACGAAAACGGCTCCATCTGGTCCTGATCCCAGTTCCATTCCGCGGAACCAGGGATCTTTGGCCAACAAGACATCCTCTGCATGAGAGGCCATCTACCCGGAACCACTGCGGGTCAGGATTTCCTGGTTGACGCGGCGACCATGGAAGTTCAGTGTGAAAAGACGATCCTGGTAAGCGGCCGGCCAGTTGTCGCCCTGGTAGATCATCGTTCCTGAGTGGGCATACCCGCCTCCGTAAGAATTGGATTCCCCGTCCCGGGAATTCGTCCAGCTTTGTCTGGTATCAAAGTGCCAGTGATCGGCATGGAAATCAATCAGTTCATAGACGCGTTGATTTGGATCCAGAACAAAGGGCCGAGTGAAGTGGGTACCCGGAATCATGTGCTACAGGTGCCCGTTTACCGTGTTCACAAAGAAGGCTTCACCCATGGAATTCCAGTCATGACCCCACGGATTGGTGGTTCCGGTGGTCAAGACTTCCACTCGTTTTTCCTCTGGGTGTTAACGCCACATTCCCCCCCTTCGAGGCCAGTCGCGGATCACCAAACTGATAATCAAGAAAGACATTCGCATCAGGGCGATTTCTGTTTATGAAATAAGAGGCTGAACCACAGTGCCATGTACATCAGTGAGTCGGAAGTCACGTCCCTGATACTTATGAATCAATCGTTCGTGGTCAATTCCGAGCAAGTGCAGCACAGTGGCGTGCAAATCGTGAATGCTGACACCATCTTCGGCCACGTTGACGCTGTAATCGTCCGTCTTGCCGTGGTTGACGCCACCTTGGGCTCCACCGCCCGCCATCCACATTGTGAAACAGCTTGGATGGTGATCGCGTCCATAAGATTTTTCAGTCAACTTTCCTTGAGAGTAGATGGTCCGGCCGAACTCTCCGCCCCAGATGATCAACGTGTCGTCCAGCATGCCGCGTTGCTTCAGGTCACGCAGCAATGCAGCCGTTGATTGGTCCGTGTCTTTGCACTGTTTGCCAATTTGTGCAGGTAGATTTGCATGTTGGTCCCAACCCTGATGAAAAAGTTGGATGAATCTAACACCCCGCTCTGCGAGTCGCCGTGCAATCAGGCAGTTATAGGCATATCGACCTGGGGTCTTCACCTCTGGTCCATACAGATCCATGACATGTTTGGGCTCGTCAGAGAAATCGAGCAGGTCGGGTACCGACATCTGCATTCGGTATGCCAATTCGTATTGCGCAATACGTGTCTCAATTTCAGGGTCTTTGATCTGGTCGAATTTTAGGCGGTTGAGCTTCGTCAGCGAGTCGATCATGGTGCGGCGCTGATCCCGCGATACACCAGCGGGGTCTGAAATGTCGAGAACTGGGTCTCCTTGATTCCGAAACTTGACTCCCTGATGCTTCGAAGGCAGGAAACCACTTCCCCAAAGCCGGTCGTAAAGAGGTTGCCCGCTCTTGCCACTTCCCCTGCTGCTCATTGCTACAAAGGCAGGCAGGTTGTCGTTATGACTCCCCAGCCCATAGCCAATCCATGAACCGATACTGGGTCTGCCTGGAATCTGCGAACCGGTTTGCTGAAAAGTGATCGCTGGATCATGATTGATAGCGTCAGTGTGCATCGATCGAATGATACACATTTCATCGGCCATGTCGCCCATGTGGGGCAGCGCGTCACTCATCCAGGATCCGGACTGACCTCGCTGGGAAAATTTGAACGTGCTCGGGGCAACAGGAAAACTGGCCTGGGCTGAGCTCATCGTCGTTTTTCGGTCATCCGGATAAACACTCCTTGGAACCTCTTCGCCAAATCGCTTGCTCAAATCGGGCTTGTAGTCAAACAGGTCCATTTGCGCTGGACCACCAGACTGAAACAGATAGATCACACGTTTAGCACGTGGCGCAAAATGTGGCAGTGCGGGCAAACCCTTGTGCACCATGGATTCATGGTCGTTGGCAGGGCTTTCGCGATTCAGCAATGAAGTCAAAGCGAGGGAGCCAAGCAACACCGACCGTCTGGAGAGTAATTCCCGGTTCATGTCTGAGTTCCTCACTCGTTGCTAATGGTTTCATCAAGATTAAGGAGAATCGTAGCAATCATGGTCATTGCAGCGTGTTGGGCAGGGGGAATTGTCTGGTCTCGTTTTGTCGTACCGGTTGCCAGTAATTTCTCCGCCTCGGTTGGGTTTTCCTTGTACTGAGCGAGAAAGTTCGCATGGGTCTGCCACATGATGCTCATTTCATCACTCGTCGGCATGCGACCAACCGCAAGTCGGTAGCCGCGTCGAATCGCTTGTTTGGGATCATTGCCCGCCTGTGCCAACATGCGTTGTGCCATCCAGCGGGCCGCTTCGATGAAAACTTTATTGTTCATGAGCGTTAATGCTTGAAGAGGTGTGTTCGTTGTTTCTGTGCGAACCACACATACTTCCCGAGCTGCTGCATTAAAGTTCATCATCGTTGGCGGTGGAATGGTGCGACGCCAGTAGGTGTACAAACTGCGACGAAAAAGATTCGCACCCTGGTCCCGTTGGTAGGTGTTATTGGAAATGGATTTCCAGATTTTGGGTGGCATGTATGGCTTGGTTGACGGGCCTCCAATCTGCTCAACCAGCAGGCCGCTGATTGCCAACGCCTGATCACGCAATGCGAAGCCGGGTAAACGACCTCGCGGGCCTCTCGCGTACAGCCTGTTCTTGGGATCGCGTTCGATCAAGTTCTTGGTGAACTGTGAGGACTGTTGATAAGTTTGGCTCAACAGGATTTGCTTTTGAATCGCGCGTATGTCCCAATTGTTGCGTCTCAATTCCAACGCCAGCCAATCAAGTAGATCAGGGTGGGAAGGCGGTGAGCCTTGCGATCCAAAATTCTCGCTGGTTTCGACTAGTCCTGAAGAAAAGAACTGTTGCCAAAGTCGGTTGACCGCAACACGGGCTGTCAGGGGGTGGGACGGTTCGAATAACCACTTCGCCAATTCCAGTCGATTACGCGGCATCGATTCGTTCGAGATCGTCAGTGAGTCGGGGATTCCCGCTAGAACCGGTGCTGATTGATCGGGCATGTTGTACTGCCCTCGTTGCAAAATGTAAGTCGCCCTTGGTTCGTCCAGTTCGTGCATGACCATCAGAGTCGAGAGCGATCCAGCCTGAGGACGTTGCAGGCCATTTCCAGCTTCCGCCCTGGCGTTCCGCAGTTTTACCGCGTCGGGGGGAATCAGCCGATCTTCGCCGGGATTCAGGTTGGGCCAGTTTTTTGGGATTTCGATGTAGGGTGGACTGTTTCCATTGTTGGGTCCGACACCCCATTCAGCCACGTTGTTGAAGTATGCGAATAACTGGTAGTACTCACGCTGTGAAATGGGATCGTACTTGTGATCATGGCAACGGGCGCAGCCAATGGTCAAACCGAGAAAAACAGTACCGAATGTATCGACTCGATCAACGACATTTTCTGTTCGCCATTCCTCCGGAATTGACCCGTCCTCTGAATTGATGCGGTGGTTGCGTCCAAAACCGGTTGCGATTTGCTGTCGTAGCGTTGCATTAGGCAGCATGTCACCCGCTATTTGCTCAATGACAAACTGATCGTAAGGCATGTTCTTGTTGAATGCCTCAATGACCCAATCTCGCCATACATGCTGATAACGGTAACGATCATTTTGATAACCATCCGTGTCTGCATAGCGTGATGCTTCCAACCATCGTATCGCCATGTGCTCGCCATACCGAGGAGAATGCATCAAACGATCAATCAGCGCTTCCACAAATGATTCGGAGTCGTCATTCAGGAATTCATCGAGCGCCTTCGGACTCAACGGCAACCCTGTCAGATCCAGCGAAATTCGCCGTGCCAGGGTTGCCCGTTTCGCGGGAGGTGATGGTGACAACTTCTCCTCGCGAAGTTTTGCGAAGATGAACTTATCAATCATGCCGCCGGACCATTTGTCATCATCCAGATTGGGAGGCATGACATGCTTGGGCGGGGTAAAGGACCAGTGACTTTCAAAAGAACCTTTTTTGCGAACCCACGCCGTCAGAATCTGCCTCTGATTTGAAGTGAGCTGCTTTTTGGAATCCGGCGGTGGCATCTGTTCGTCGGGATCTGTCGACAGAATCCGGCGGATCAACTCGCTGGACTCAGGATCACCTGGTTCAATGACGGACATCGCAGAGTCTGCCAGATCCAACCGTAAATCGGCTTTTCGCGTGGCGTTGTCCGGACCGTGACAGTGGAAACAATTCTCGGAAAGAATCGGTCGTACATCATGATTGAATTCAAGATCTGGCCCATCCCCCCGAGCAATGATCGAGACCAGGGACAACAACAGGCAAGGAAAAAAACGAGTCAAGCAAAACACTGGACGGGTCCGACTGGCTTGCGGTGCGGGTCTCAACGCGGGTGGGTCTGTGAGCGGACTCGCAGTATAACTACTATTGTTAATTCCTGCAGAAAAGAGTCTCTCACTCATCACGGAAACACTGTTTGACTGCCGCTGGGATACTGGTATTTCGATGTTTGATCGAACGCGGTCTGGCTAGAGTTCATGTCGGATTGAGATCGATTTTTGGCTAAGGAGATGATAGCCATTGCAGGGTTGCTTGATCCAACTGGTCAGGGCCCTCAACCAGTGCCTTTGGGTTTCCCCCGGATTGATAGGTTTCTGACACGATGGCCGGTATCGTATTCTCCCCGACAATTGCCAATGGGTGTGGTGAACGCAGTGCGAGCAGCATGGGTAAATCACCGTACTTCACTGCGCCAGGTACAAAGTTCAAATCCTGATAGCGATCGGCCTGGGCGAAGCGAAACCCGTCCGTGACGATCGCGGCACGCGCAACGGATGAGCCTGCGATAGCAGCAGCCGGAACTGCCCATGCGGATGAGCCGTCGGTTGACAGCAGACCAATGGATTCAGGTCCAAGCGTTTTCGCAAAGGCAACCGTTGTGAGCAGGTCAGCACAACGTTGGGCGACGAGTGTTCGGTTGTAACCATAGGTAAAAGCTGAATAGGAACGCGAATCATCGACGATGCGTTGTTGCAGGCTAGAGTTTGCACCCGGGTTGGCTGTCAATTCGCCTTGGTCCAGCACGTCTGGCAGCACGACAAGAACGTTCTGCTGCAGTAATTGATTCAGCTTCGGATCAGGCTGACCTTCGGCCGTGAACAACGAATTCTTTCCCTTGCCGGTTGTCCAGATCACACAGGTTTTGGGTTGGCTTCCAGCCTTGTGCAGCATCAGAAGTGGGATTTCTGCTTGCCTTGCGGGATCGCGAACAAGACCGCTTTGAATTTGTATCCCATTCTGAATCTGCTGTCCCTTCTGCTCAAATGTGACATGCTGTGGGATACCCTGATCAAAAATGACCCGCCATGCACCTGCATAAGTGCGGCGGAATTCTTTGCTGGCGTCGTCGTCACGAGTGTTCAATGCGGCGAGCTTTGCGTTCGCCTTTTCATCAAGCCACCGGCAGACAGATTTTTCATGTGCAATGCCAATCTCTTCGGGTGCAGGATGATCTGATCCCCAGACGGTGGTTTCGGTGGCTGTTAGCGGTTCATAGTCCTGTTCGATAACGGGATCATCCAATCCCAGTTCAAGGTGGCGATTCATCCACTGATACATCGTGGCGCGGGTGACATAATTATAGTTGTGTTTGAAATGCAGCATGGGACGGCAGTAAACATCGGACTCATTGCCGATCATCGCGTAGAGCCATTTTAATTCCGGATAGCCGTCTTTCATCATGTCGCGTGTCCAGTCGTCAGCAGCGGTCATTGCCTGGGGTCTGGGTGCAAAGAGCGCGGCGAGTTCCACGTTGCCTGTTCCTACGCGAAGTAGATTGCAGTTCTCGCAATAGCAGCCTCCTTGCATGGATGTTGAAACCATGCCGTTTGGAAAGGAGACTTTGATCCTGTCGTCGATCGCGCCGAGAAGAATCGACTGCGTGCCACCGCCACTGCCACCCGTGACAGCCAGCCGGTCTGGATCGACATCGGGAAGTGAAGCGAGAAAATCGAGCGCACGAATAGCATTCCATGTTTGCAGACCCATGATGGATTGCAGGCGAAGGTCAGCCTGTGGGCTATAGAACACCCAGTCTTTGTCTGATGCGTTGAGTTCTTCCGTCCGGGTATCCTTGTGTCGATGTGCGACTTCATGCGATATCTGTATCGAGTCGGCATAGCCCAGCATGTCGAAGATGAAGGTGACGCATCCCATCCGTGCCAGTTGCACGCACCTGGCCAGTTTTGGCTTCCGGCCCGATTTCTCAAAATGCTCGGCGCCTTGAGCGATCTGGTTGGCCAACACTGCGTCGCTGTATTCCTGCATTCGTCCACCGTGGCCATGCGGTGACAAAACTCCGGGCATCGGTGTTTCGACGGGAGCGTCGGGCCGAAAGAGCAAGCCAGTGACGTAGTGGCCAGGAAGGCTTTGAAAGTACACTTTTTCGACCGTGAAACCTTTTCGCTGGGTCTTGCCGAAAATGACTGCCTTGAGAGGCGTTTTCTCGGGCATTGGCCAAAGTCCGGTCGAGACAAGAACGCGTCTTCGCAGTTGTTCTGCCCGGTCGTACCATTCCGCAGGATTTTCCGGGACCACAAACGGGAAGTGATCATTCAATGTCTTTTTCTGCCCCAGACGCACGTCATTCGGCGTTGTGCCCTTGGGCAGCACTTGCGGGCCTTGACCCCATGAGGTTCCCAAAGTAATCGTCAGAGCAATGGTCAGAGCGGAAAAGGTGGGGAGCGAGCGACGCACGGTAAACCTCTTGCAGCGATCGAATGAGTGGAAAGAACTTTCCGAGTGGCAAACCGGGACTCGCATTTGGTGGCCAGAAAGCCAACAATACTTGCCTCGTTTGTCCCTGCCCGTCAGTCTCGTGATTCAGATATCTTCATGCGTACAATCTTAACCGCCAGTCCAAGTCAGATGGGATGTTGGGTGGCGAAGCACGCCGCTTCGGACCTGCGACAGGCAATTTCGGCTAACGGTACAGCCAATATAGTGGTTGCGACCGGTGCCTCACAGTTTGAGGTGTTGGGTCATTTGGTGAGAGAACCGGATATCGATTGGTCGAAAGTGACCGGATTTCACCTCGACGAGTACGTCGGGCTGTCCAGTGATCATGGGGCCTCGTTTTGTGGCTATTTAAAGGAACGCTTCGTCGACCACGTTGATCTGGCCAGTTTTCACTACCTGCGTGGCGATGTTGATCCGGAAATAACCATTCGTGAGACGGGCGAATTGGTGAAATCCAGTCGCATCGATTTGGCGTTGGTTGGCATTGGTGAAAACGGCCACCTCGCATTCAATGACCCACCAGCTGATTTCAAAACCGAAGATCCTTATCTGGTGGTGGAACTGGATGAACCCTGCCGTTTGCAGCAGGTGGGTGAAGGTTGGTTTGAATCACTGGATTCCGTTCCGACACACGCCATCAGCATGTCGGTGCATCAAATACTCAAGGCAGCAAAGATTTATTGCAGCGTGCCGGACAAACGAAAAGCGGAAGCAGTCAGAGCGACGCTTGAGGGACCCATCACATCCGAAGTTCCTGCCAGCATTCTCAGAGAACATCCCAACTCAACTCTTGTCATTGACAAGGCTGCTGCTTCGAGAATCAGTGACGTTGGCAAGAACCAACTGGAACATGGCGAATGACAGGATTCATCGACCTGCAAGTCAATGGTTACGCTGGCGTCGACTTCAATTCAGAAAACGTCACTCGCGAGTCAGTAGTGAACGTTTGTAGAAGATTGAAAACAGATGGCACCGATACGATTCTGGCCACTGTGATCACGGCCCCGCTCGCTCTCATGCTCAAACGGATTTCTCGTCTTGTGGAGCTGATTGAGTCATCGGATGAGGTGGCGGATTGCATTCGCGGCATCCATGTCGAGGGACCTTTTTTGAATTCAGCTGATGGGTTCATCGGAGCACACCCCGCTGCCGCTGCCATGCCCGCCGATATCGGCATCACGGACCGCTTGCTGGATGCGGGTCGCGGGCATGTTCGGATGCTGACGTTGGCGCCGGAGATGGATTCCGACGCCAAGGTGACTTCTCACCTTACTGCTCAGGGAGTAGTGGTTGCTGCGGGACACAGTGACGCCAGCTTGAATGATTTGAACTGCGGTATTGATAATGGCCTGAAACTGTTTACTCATCTTGGAAACGGTTGCCCTGCCTTGTTGCCACGTCACGACAATATCGTCCAGCGAGTACTTGCGGTAAGCGACAGGCTGATGATCTCATTCATTGCTGACGGTCACCATGTGCCGGCGTTTGCACTTAGGAACTATCTGGATGTCGTCCCCAGTGATAACGTTGTTATTGTCACCGATGCCATTAGTGCCGCAGGACTTGGTCCGGGAACTTATGAACTATCAGGGCAGGTTGTTGAAGTAGACGTGGATGGGGCTGCCTGGGCTGCCTGTCGCACCCACTATGCCGGGTGCGCTTCCACTTTCCACCAGATGATTCAAGTGCTGCAAGGATCAGTTGGTGTAACCGATAATCAGATCCAGCAGTGGATGATAAAAAATCCGTCGCGATTGCTGGGCAACCAATGAGTTGGAACGAATACAAGAAAGGTGAATGTCGTGGGTGCTGAAGAAATAACACAGGTCATCCGTCGTCGGCGTACCGTCAAGCCCAAGGAGTTCTCCGATCAATCGATCCCACGCAAGATCGTTGATGAAATTCTCGAAAATGCCAATTGGGCACCGACCCATGGGATGACTGAGCCGTGGAGATTCTCTGTTTTTACGGGTGACGCCAGAAGTAAATTGGCCGAGTTTCTCGCGTCGACTTATCAGGTAGTTACCACGCCTGAGACGTTTCGGCAGAACAAATACGAAGGCATGAAACGAAATGCAACCCTCGCCCCGGTGGTGATCGTGATTGGGATGAAGCGACAGCCCAGCAAGAAGATTGCAGAATTGGACGAGATTCAAGCTGTGGCGTGCGCCGTCCAGAACATGCATCTCACCGCCGCGGCCTACGGCATCGGGGCGTTCTGGTCCAGCAATGCCGCTGCAACAAGCGACCAGATGCGTGATTACGTCGGCCTAAGCGGGGATGATCGTGCTCTGGGGCTGTTTTATCTCGGGTATCCCTCGCATGACTGGCCATCTGGTAAACGTCAGCCAGTATCTGAAAAAATTCGCTGGGTTGATCAGTGAACCCAGTTCACCGCGCACCCAGTTCACCGCGCACCCAGTTCACCGCGCACCCAGTTCAATGGGACTTTCCGGGCGTTGTGACCAATTGAACTGCGTTGTTGGCGAGCGGGTTATCGGTGAGCACAGTTTTCCACTGCTGGTGCCAAGTCTCGTAATTCCGGATCAGCAGGGTCCGGTCTCGCCCCGCACTCATGAGTACCAGATGGGGTGGTTGGACGAAGCGGCTGACGTTGAGTAAATCGGGTGCGTCCCGATTGCGGGGAGACAAATTCCCTAGCGTTATCGAGTCAACGTTCTCAATGAAAAGCGAGGCGAACAAAGCCCATGTTGCTGCCTCGTTTTCTGCTTCAAGTGAGAATGCGAGATCAGGGGATTTCAGGAAGCTTCGCAGAGCTGTTGCAGCTCGCACAATATCATACGTTTGCATTCCCGCAGCCGTTTGCCCGAGTTGCATGAATCGTCGTCGGATGTGTGTACGTTTTCGTTCATCCATTGACCACTCGGTTGGTCCGACACCGCGTGGTGCAATGTACGCAACAGTTTGGGACAACGATTTTGCAACGATGGTGTCCCAGGCAACTGCGTTGGCCTCGACACCGGAGGTATGATTGGGGATCACGGTGGCCAATCCTGAGAGCAGGTGCGACCATTGCTTGGAGCCCAGTACATTCAGAAGGATAGGTTCGGAATCGCTTTTTTGCGATCCAACCAGATACATGCGAAGACGGTAGGGAGCCTGACTGTTGAAATCGATGACACGCACTTCGGTGCTCTGGCTGGATCCCTCAGCGATCAATTTTGCATCAGTTTCCTCTGTGACGGCCGGCCACCCACCAAAGCATTTTTTGCGTATCAGTGGCATGACCAGACGATCAAACTGCTTGGCTTGGTCACTGTTTCTTGGCAGCGTGTCGGTTGTTACTGCAGGTACAAAGCTCTCGTGAATGGAAGTGACTTTCTCGTCAGATGGCAGTTCGGAAAACACTCTTAGCTCTGCCGGATCAAAAAACGGAGTGGCCACTGTGTCAATCAGCGACATGTCATCTCGCAAGTACTGATTCAGCCACCGAAAGGCATGGATGCGGAGTTCCTGTGTATCACTGTGTGGGCCCTCTGTGATGTGCAGACCGAGTTTGTCAGCGGCGTCATAAAGCTCGTAGATCTTCTTTGTTCTCGTGTAAACGTCGACGACACCATCGAGAGGAAAAATTCGATCTTTGTCGCTGTTTGAGATCAGTAGCGGTCGGGGTGCGATCAACGCAGCCACCATCGGGTAGTCCCATCTGAATGTGTTGACCATGTACATGCAGTCACAATGTCCTTCAACGCAGCCATCAACAACGTGATTTTGCAAGCTGGTAATACCGGCGACAGGTACAGCGACTTTGACGCGTTCATCGATCGCTGCGATCCACCAAGAGTAGGCTCCACCGCCGCTACGTCCCGTCACGCCTAGTCGGTCGCCATCGACTTCATCACGGGACTGCAAGTAGTCAAGTGCTCGGACACAGTTCCATGCCTCAACACCAGCGGGTGTATAACCGCGATTGTTCCACCACCACATTTTCTCGCGGTAAGTGCCGTGATGGATGCCTTCGATCTCACCCAGTTGAATGGTGTCGATGGTCAGGCAAACGTAGCCGTTGCGAGCGAACCAGGCACCATGATGTTGGTAGTGGGTCTTGTTGCCGAGGCTGATTCCATCGCGTTTGACACGCCCGTGTCCGCAGACATAGAGAACGGCAGGGAGCGGAGATTCCTGTCGTACAGGGCGATAAAGATTAGCTGTGACATACAGGCCCGGGCGGGACTGAAAATGAATTCGCTCTGCAATCACTCCATCTTTCTCGACCGAACCTGTGATCGTGGCCTGAAGTGGAGTACGTTCAGGAAGTGGATGAAGGCCGAGCATTTCGAAAAGTTGCTCGCGATATTCTTGCCGACGGTCAGTCCAATCGCTGAGCGAATCGATACCCGAAAAGGTGCGATCTGTCAGTTCTGCCGTCTGCTGGGCGAAATACGTTTGAACCATTCTGTCGCCACGGGTGGCATCAGGTGGGTCCGCCGCATACGTCACACCGCAGATCAGAAGAAGCAAAATACTGAGGGTGATTGAGTGACGCATGGCATCTTCCGGAAGAGGGAATGATTTGGTCAGGAACGGAGTAACCCGTTTTTTATCGAGTTGCTTGGAAGCAACCTCGATTCATGCTGGTAGATACAGTCGTTGATCTATGATGTGTTGATGGTGCTACTTCAATGCACCGTTGGGTTACTCGAGTGTTGGGTTACTCGAGTGTTGGGTTACTCGAGTGTTGGGTTACTCGAGTGTTGGGT
>JAPKCI010000256.1 GCA_028823035.1 Rubripirellula sp. | reverse complement strand
ACAGTAACTTCTCTTGCGTTTCCGCCAGAGTAGCGACTGAAAAATGGGGAAGCTCTTTGGCGCGGTCATTCCAGCCGTGACCAGATCGAGCGGGAATGATGCTCACGTGGCGGGCACCACAGGCAATTGCGTGCCTGAGGGATAACCGTGTCCAGCGGATCGACTCAACCACGTCGATACCAGGCACGCCTAGAATCAGAAAGACACGCAAGTCCACACCCAGGCTGGCGAGTTCGGTCGAGTAACGACTGAAATCATCACGGGTCATCTGCTTTCCAAGGCGACTTAACCAACGGGGTTGTACCGTTTCGAGTCCAACAGCAACTTCGAATTGGCAGTCCAGCAGTTCGAGAAACGGCTGCAGTTTGTGCTTTCCAAAACGGGGGTGATTTTCAACGATGACCCGATCAAACCGGTTGCAACGCTTTGCTATTTCGGAGTGATCGGCTGGCGGTATGCTGCGTGGATCAAAAAAATTGCCGCTGTTGTAGAGTTTTAGCCACGACGCTTTGGAATCCTGCAACCCAATGTCGATTTGCCGAGTGATTGCACCCGAAGGCGTTGCTGTTGGCAGGGTATTGTGGTGCAAGTCGCACATCGTGCAACCGATCGGACAGCTTGATGCGGTCAGGAATACGGTTGTCGTGTCGACTTGGCCGCCCTGTCCGTCTGGTTCGGCTTCGTGAAGGACGAGGTAGGGTCTGTCCGCCGAAATCTGTTCGCGTTTCATGTTCCTCGTCGAGTCATGTGATGGTCGAGTCATGTGATGGTCGAGTCATGTGATGGTCGAGTCATCGGGCTCGCTCACAGATTGAGCTGGTCGACAGATTGGACTGGTCAGTTGACTGTGTTTTTTGCCCCATTGTGCGTGCTGGTCAGTTGCCGATCCCGATCCGTCGTGTTGCTGACGGGCGTTATTGTCCAGCGGGGTCATCCATTTTGGTTTGCGTTTGCATCGTCCGTTCCGTGATTTGCTCGTTCCGTGATTTGCTCGTTCCGTGATTTGCTCGTTCCGTTCCACGATTAGATCGTTCCATGATTTGGTTGTTGTGAGCAATCAATCCGACAACCCCAGCCTCGCTTTGAGTCGGACCACCATTGCGCCGGTGATTAACGTCACTAGAGTCAGACTGAAGATTATATAACCCAGGACAACCTTCAGATTACCGATGTTGGCCGGTTCGTCATCGAAAAATATTTTCAAGTTCGCGTCCAACGGAATGGCAAACAGAGCAGAAAATGGACTTGTGATTCCGATCCATTCCATCGCAGCGATACTTTGAGGCCTGAATTCGAGGATCTGCATGACTGCGAGTGTTGCCGGTGGCCCAACGTAAAGCAGCAACAGAATCGAATAGGTGGTCAATAGAGCAATCGATGTCTTTTGGTTGAACAGGGAACTGGCAAGGGCGATTGAAGCGTTCACTAGACAAACCACCACGACCACGATGAACATGGTCAGGACCGCTGCCCAGTTGCTCCAAAAGCTCATGTTCAGAGCCGTTCCTAAAAGCAGGGGCCAGAGCAGGAACGAAGTCAAAACGGCTGAGATGCGAAATCCTACGACGAACTTCCCCCACAGAATCTGCGATGGTGTCAACGTTGTCGTCAGCAGCAGATCCAAGGTTTGACGTTCACGTTCACTGGTCATACTGCCCGCCAGAAACACGGGGCCAACCAACATGCTGAACACGACGACGTAGACCGCAAACCAAGCGCAATGTTCGATTTGCCAAAACAGGAAAATTCCCATGAGTGGGATCGCCAATAGCATGCTGATCTGAATTACCAAACGCAGCATCAGGGTGCCCTGACTGAAGATTTCGCTATGGATTTCTTTGTCGTACACCGGGTTGGTGCCGTCGGGCATCAGTTCCCGTTTCTTTGGCGGCGCAAACAGCCGGTCAGGGAATTGGTCTGGCTGGATGACAAGTCCGACTGCTTCCTCCGCTTCCTTCTCAAGATCGATGACATCTTTGCCTTCACTGCCGACATCTGGAGGGTACAGCATCCGCCCCGCTGCCGCAGAGCACATCAAAATCGTCGCCGTCATTGCGAAGGCGGGAAAAATCAAGAAGGCGATTTTCAAACGCAATTCACCGTAGTCGGCGAACGCAATCCAAGCGCTCACCGCCAGAATCACCAGCGGCAGAATGACCAGATAGCTGACGACCAGCGAGTTGCTGGTGCGAGAGAAGTAGCTGCTGCAGAAGACTCCAATCGCACCAAACAGAATCACCGAGGCAATCAGTCCCAGGTAAGCTGCCAGAACTTCGTAGACACTTACCCCACCCAGAGGCAAGCAGAGCACAATGATCGGCAGAGACGCCATGATCAGCATGCCGAGGTGAGTGAGCGAGGCCACCATTTTTCCCAGTATGATTGCACCGGGCCGAAGAGGACTGGCAAGCAGCATCTCATAGGTCAAACGCTCTTTTTCACCAGTGATCGCGCCAGCGGCAAAACTGGGAGCCATCAGTGAGGCGATGACGTATTGTCCGAGAAAGAATAGGTCGACCAGTTGTTTCGCGGACTTTGGATTGGTCGTCAGGTCGAGTATCTGGTCTGTCGGCCATGCAACCAGCACCACTGCTGACAGCAATAATTGGTAGCCAGCCAGTAAAAAAAACGCACGATTGGTTCGCAGGTTGACCAATAACTCGCGTTGCAGCACCGGATTTTCAAATACGTACATTGCTGTCGCTGCTCGCCTGAGAAGTTACGGTCGTGCTGCTGTCTGAAATGGGTAACTTCGATTTGGCCCCGGCTTCCTCGAAAACGTACTGCGGTACCGCGTAGCCGGGTAATGCAGCTCGCAAAGTGTCAAGCAGCCTGAGCCCTGTCTCGACTGGTACTTCGAAATGAGCTGCTCCCCGGACCTGATCGAGTTGGTGCAAGTAGTATGGCTGAATTCGATGGTTGACAAGTCGACGGCAGAGTTGAATCAGCGTGTCCGCGTTGTCGTTCACTCCGCGCAATAGCACCGCCTGGTTCAAAACGGGGATACCAGAGTCGATGGCGGCGGCAAGTCTGGAAAGAACTGCGTCCGAAAGTTCTTGGGGATGATTGGTGTGGATGACCAGCCAGACTGCCAATCGACTTTCGGACAACCGATTCACAAGAGAATCGGTTAATCGCTGGGGAATGACGATCGGCATTCGTGAGTGTATCCGAAGTCGTTGTACGTGCCGGATGTTTTCGATGGCTGTCAGCAATTCGTGCAGCTTTTCGTCGGTGGTCGTGAGCGGGTCGCCTCCGCTGAGGATCACTTCCTCGATGTCGGGGTTACTCTCAAGATAATCGATGGACGGGCGCCAATCGTCGCTGCGTGATCCCGTTTCCTGATAGGGAAACTCTCGTCGAAAGCAGTAGCGGCAGTGAATGCCACAGGCGGCGGTGGTCAACACCAGAGCACGGCCTTCATACTTGTGGAGAACGCCGGGGGCCGCCAGAGCGTTGAGGTCGCCGACAGGATCAGAACCGAAACCCGCCTGCTCTATCTCCTCGTCCAAGATGGGCAGAACTTGCCTCAATAATGGATCGTCGGGATCTCCCGGTCGAATGCGAGACACAAATTCGAGGGGGGCAAAAGTGCGGAAATCATGCTCACAACGCAGTTTTCCATCCGGGCCGGGCGTGTCAGGCGCGTTCGGCGGCAGACCGACCGCTTCTCTAAGTTCCCTGCTTGAACGAATGGCCCGTTTCATCGCAATCTGCCAGTCGACCGGTCCAGAATCTGGCGGTTGTCCGGGCAGATTAAAAGCGGTGGGGACAAAGTCCTCGCTTGTCGCTAGAATCTTCCCGGATTGGTTGGTCGACTCGTTCCGCATCGCTCGAATCAACGATCATCCCTCTTGTTCCACTTCATTGACTCATACGACGGAGCCATCTCCTACATGGCTACTTATAACACAAGCGACTTCCGAAAAGGGCTTAAGGTAGAAATTGATGGCGACCCCTACCTGATGACCGAGATGACATTTGTAAAACCTGGGAAAGGTAATGCGTTTTACAAGTGTAGAATGAGGAATCTGGTTCGTGGTACCTCGCTGGACCGTACCTACAAAGGTGGCGATTCGCTGCAGTCAGCCGATGTTGAGACGACCGACGTGTCGTTTCTCTACCGTCAGGGCGAGGATTACGTGTTCATGCATCAGGAAACATTTGAGCAATACGAGGTCAGCAAGGACGTCGCCGGAGACGTCTGGAAATACCTGAAAGACGGCATGATTTGCACGATGACGCTGTATAATGGAAATGCGATCATCGTTGAGGCTCCCAATCAGGTCGAACTGGAAGTGGTCGACTGTGCTCCGGGTGCCAAGGGTGATACGGCAACTAACGTCACCAAGCCTGCCAAGGTTGAAACCGATGCGGAATTTGTCGTTCCCGGGTTCATTAAAGTGGGCAATGTGATCAAAGTTGATACGAGGACCGGCGAATACGTGGAACGGGTCAGCAATTGACCCTCCGCTTGCCGGAGCCGATTTTTTTTTGCAGGAATGGCTTTTTTTGATACTGCCCTTCATGCCTAAGCAATGGAAGTCCAAGCGGAATTCCGGGGGGCAGGGTCTCCACGGGGCAACTTTGCTGGAATAGAAAATCTCTGGAACGATCGAGACAACCTGCGGTCCACGAGGCGACGTCTTGAAGTCAGCTTCGCCGTGTTCGGTGCAATCATGGTCAATACACTTTTTCTCCCTGAATTGCGTGAGATGCTGGCCGATGAGAATCTCGCCGAACTGCAAGAGTTCTGCATGGCGTTGAACCCCGGACGCACGGCGGAGTTCATGGAGGGGCTCACGGATCCGGAGGTCTGGTGCGTTCTGCAGTTCGCCGAACCTGACCGACGCGCCGAAATTTTCGGATATTTTCCTGAGGAACGGCAAATTGCCATGCTTCAGGTGCAGAAGCCCGACGAAGTTGCCCAACTGGTGGAAGAAATTCCGCCCGATGACCGGGTTGACCTGTTTCAGGAACTGCCCGATGACCGTGTCGATCAGATCATGCCGTTGCTTCCCCTGGAAGATCGACGCGATATCCAACGCTTGCAGTCTTACCCAGAGGGAACTGCGGGGGCGTTGATGACAACCGAAGTCGCGATGTTGAGCGAGAACTTGACCGCTCACGAAGCCCTCGAAGAATTGGGGCGTCAGTCGAATGAACTGGAAACGATTTATTACTTGTATGTCGTGGATGAAAATCGCCTGCTTCGTGGAATCGTTTCGACTCGCCAACTTGTTTCGTCGCTCGTTCGACCCACCAGAACACTCGGCGAGATGATGGAATCAGACCTTGTGGTTGCTTTGGCCGGGGACGATCAGGAAACAGTTGCGCAGGCAGTCGAAAAATACAATCTGTTGGCAATTCCAGTTGTCGATAGCGGGCGGCAGTTGCTGGGGATCATCACGCACGATGATGTCATCGACGTCGTTCGCGAAGAGTTGGCCGAAGACGCACAGCGAATTGCTGCTGTCGCGCCTTTGGAGGATGATTACCTGAGAATCGGGCTCTTGACCCTTTCCTGGAAGCGTGGAATCTGGCTGACTATCCTGTTCTTTGCCGCTCTGCTGACCGCTTTTGCTTTGAGGAACTACGAGTTTGAGTTGGAGCGTTATGCTTGGTTGGTTTGGTTCATTCCGTTGATCATCAGTGCGGGAGGCAATTCGGGCAGCCAATCGGCGACGTTGGTCATCACGGCGATGACGAGCGGAGAAGTTGAGTTCCATGATTGGCCTCGAGTCATGTGGCGTGAGGTGATTGTGGCACTGACTTTGGGTGGATTTCTCTCACTGATCGGTTGGGTGGTAGCGATTTTTATCGCTCCCAATATGCGTGATGCTCTGGTGATCCCTCTAACGCTGCTTTCCGTGATCGTCTGCGGGTGTTTGTGCGGTGGCGCATTGCCGATCATTTTCAAGCGTTTGGGGCTCGATCCCGCGATGATGAGTAATCCCTTTGTCGCTGGGATTGTCGATATTTTCGGGATCGTGATTTACATCAACATTGCCCGACTTGTACTGGCTTGAAAAAATTGGTCGGTTCACGCTGTGGTTTTATTCTGGCTCGCACAGTGTTGTGAGTAACGCGCACAGTGTTGTGAGTAACGCGCACAGTGTTGTGAGTAACGTGCACAGTGTTGTGAGTAACGCGCACAGTGTTGTGAGTAACGCGCACAGTGTTGTGAGTAACGTGCACAGTGTTGTGAGTAACGTGCACAGTGTTGTGAGTAACGTGCACAAGGCTGTCCACAGTGGGGCTTCCTGGTCATGTGTTTCACACCTGCGGGGTCATGCCTCTCGTCCATGTGCTTTGCCTCAGTGTGCTTTGCCTCAGTCGGGTGATCCCAGCATCCGCGTGTCAGCACCGAGGTGTCAGAACTGCGTTATTCATTCGACGAGATGTATTCCGGCCTATTTGCTAAAAGCGCAAAAAAAAAGCGACCAACTTTGGTTGGTCGCTTTTTCAGATGATTGATCCCTAACGGGAATGATCAATACATGTCGTGGTCGCCGCCGGTACCTTTGGCACCACCGGATTTGGGCTTTTCTGCGACCAATGCGTCGCTGGTCAGCAACAGTATTGCCACGCTAGCGGCGTTGCCGAGTGCGGTGCGAGTCACTTTGGTCGGGTCAATGACACCAGTTTTGACGAGATCTTCGTAGTTATCGGTCAACGCGTTGTAGCCGCCATTGCCCTTCATTCCCAAGACTTTTTCGCAGACGATGCCTCCGTCCTGACCGGCGTTTTCAGCGATCATTGTCAGGGGAGCCCGACAGGATCGCAGTACAATGTTGTAACCAACGATCTGGTCCTGACTGAGGTCGTCACTTGGCTTGACTGTGCCAGCTGCGCGAAGCAATGCCACACCGCCACCGGGAAGAATTCCTTCTTCGACCGCTGCACGCGTCGCGTGCAGGGCATCCTCGACGCGGGCTTTCTTCTCTTTCATCTCGCTTTCGGTCGCAGCGCCGACGTTGACTTTGGCAACACCACCGGCCAGTTTCGCCAATCGCTCTTCCAGCTTTTCGCGATCGTAATCGCTGGTGCTGTTCTCGATCTCGCGACGAATCTGATCGATCCGGGATTTGATGTCGCTTGTCTTTCCACCACCTTCGATGATGGTCGTGTTGTCCTTGTCGATGATGATCTTCTTGGCACGGCCAAGTTGAGGCAGGTCAACGCTCTCAAGTTTGACTCCCAGAGCCTCAAAGACAGCCTGACCACCGGTTAAGATGGCAATGTCTTCCATCATTGCTTTGCGGCGATCACCGTAACCAGGAGCTTTGACGGCACAAACCGCGAAGGTTCCACGGAGTCGGTTGATGACGAGGGTAGCAAGGGCTTCGCCATCCACGTCTTCAGCGATGATCAACAGAGGCTTGCCCTGCTGTACGACTTTCTCGAGCAGTGGCACCATGTCCTTGATGTTGCTGATCTTCTTCTCGAAGACAAGGATGTAGGCATCTTCCAGAACCGTTTCCATCGAACTCGGATCGGTCACGAAGTACGGCGACAGATAGCCGCGGTCAAACTGCATTCCCTCGACCCACTCCTGCTCGGTCTGAAGACTCTTGCCTTCGTCAACCGTGATGACGCCGTCTTTGCCAACCCTGCTCATCGCATCGGCAAGCAAATCACCAATTTCGCGGTCGTTGTTGCTCGCGATCGTTGCAACATTCGCCATGGCTTCCTGGTCTTTGACCTTGGTCGCCATCTTGTGAAGCTTTTCTGTGATGTCTGCAACAGCTGTCTCAATGCCAGTCTTCATTTGAATGGGATTCACGCCAGCAACAACCGCTTTGAGGCCTTCGTTGAAGATTGCCTCGGCCATCACGGTGGCAGTGGTGGTTCCATCGCCAGCGACGTCGCTGGTCTTGCTCGCTACTTCGCGAACCATGCGGGCGCCCATGTTCTCATAGACGTCCTCAAGGTCGATCTCTTTGGCAACGGTCACGCCGTCTTTGGTAACGGTCGGGCTGCCGAAGCTCTTTTGAAGGATCACGTTGCGGCCTTTCGGGCCAAGCGTGACTTTGACCGTACGGGCCAGTTTGGAAACACCGCGGCGAATCGCTTCGCGGGCTTCTTGATCAAATGCAATAATCTTTGGCATGAGTCTTCTTAAAGTGTGTTGTGAATGTCTGTGGGACAGGAATTGCTGAGGTCGAAGAGTCGATTATTCGATGACCGCAAGCACGTCGTCTTCACGCATCAGTAGGTACTCGACGTCGTCGATCTCTACCTGTTCGCCTGCGTAACTGCTGAACAAAACGACATCGCCGTTGCTCAACTGGCTTGCCGCACGCGAACCATCGTCCAGCAGGCGACCGCTGCCAATTGCAACGACCGTGCCTCTGGCAGGCTTCTCACGAGCCGAATCGGGAAGCACGATCCCGCCAGCGGTTGTTTCTTCGCTCTCGACTCGCTTGACGACGATTCGGTCGCCCATGGGTTGAAGACGAATCTTGGACTGTTTCTTGGTGGCAGTTGCCATCTGTGGGGTACCTCTCTCTGCGAGCGGGAAATGTAGGTCAATCAGTCTTATGGAAATTTCGTCCGTGAACCCGGCAACCCATCCCCGAAGCCATTTTGGCATCCTCGAGGTTGAACTGGACGTTCAGCGCACGATTGGCAGTCAACTGCAATGTCGGCCTCTTCGTAGCAACCGGCGTGCCATTGTTGGAAAATGTTTCGCAAGTCTTTGCTATCATTGGATTTGGCCGATATCGACTTTCGGCGGCTGATCACGATCCTTCCAAATTGGCAGATTTCCTCAGGATCGAGAGGTCTGCGATGGCTGCCCATCAAACCCTCTAGTTTGACACCGGGGGATCTCCGCTGGCGGACGGGGAACCTGCCTTGACACTCAGACGCCTGAATCGGGCCCCGAAATCTGGCTGGCCCCGAAATCTGGCTGGCCCCGAAATCTGGCTGGCCCCGAAATCTGGCTGGATCAGGCGTCTGAAATCGATCAGGCGTCTGAAATCGATCAGGCGTCTGAAATCG
>JAPKCI010000255.1 GCA_028823035.1 Rubripirellula sp. | reverse complement strand
TGAACCAGAACCAAAGGTTGAACCAGAACCAAAGGACACGAGTTTTGAAGGAATGCGGTCCTCTATAGAAAAGAATTTGGCTGCAGCCAAAGCCAAGGTGCGTTTGGAGGCGGTCATGGCTGAGGTCACTGCCGAGATGAAGAGTTACTTCAACCAGCGGAATATCCGGAGCGGCATGACCGCCGAATCGCGGGATAACGCAAACCGTAAGCTAATGGAGGATACTTTCACGCAATTGAAAGAGAAGGTCAAAGCTCTCAATAGCGATGTCGCGCTCGCCTCGCTCGTTAAATCGGGGATTGCGAAGGCAATTGAAACAGGCGATGGGGACGAGTTCGAAAATACGTTGACTAACTCGGAAATCGGGACAGATGTTGTTAGCCCCAGCCAAATGAAGGAACTAAAAGTCGCATTTTCCAGCGAGGTTGCTTCGGGTGAACTGCACGGCATCGTTCGTCCAGACCTGACCGCTGTCGCAGCGACAAATGGACTGACAGTTGAAACCATTGGACCCTACAGCGCGCTGACGATCCGTGAAGAACCAATTGCAAATTCGATGGAATCGATCGCCAGCAGAGAGGGTGCACCTAGTTTCCTGCAAATCATGTATTCTCTCAATCGTGATGGTGAGCCGGTTAAGCCAAAGTTTTCTCCGCTTCGCACATTTGACTTTGAGGGAACAACGCTGTACGTCAGTTGGAAAATCGATGACACGGCGGCCTTTATTCCGACGCTTGATGAGGTGCGAGTAGAAGTTGTGAAAGCTGTGCGGACAAAGGAAGCACGTGAGAAGGCCATTGCTGCTGCCAAAGAAATTGCAGAGAAAGCCAGTAAGTCGCCCGACAGACCGCTTGCAGACTTTGTACCCGAGCAGAACAGGGAGAGTCTTCTCAACGATAAAATTCCGCCATTTCAATGGATGCAGAGAACTTTCAGTCCCAGAATGCAGCAAATGTTGCTTCAGTTTTCTCAAATGGGTCAGCAAATGCCGCAGATCCAGCCTGATTCCGCCACGATCGGGAATGTTCCTGAACTCAACAACGTTGGTGAAGTTTTTATGAAAGCGGTTTTCTTCACTCCGGCCAAGCAGTCGACGACAGCTTTGAATGAGGACGGAACCGTCGTTTATGTGATTCGAACATCTAAATTCAGTCCGGCACTCGATTCATTGCATGAACAGTTTAGACAGCCGGGAGTTCGCGACAATCGCGTGCTCTCTATGATTGGAGGGAGCGACCGCTCGGCCATTCTTGATGGTTTCATCAAGTCCGTTGATGAGCAAGCAGATTTCATCAATTACACGACTGGCTCAGATCAATAGCTTCGCCTTGGCCTCAGTACGCAGCGTTTCGTGTATCTGGGTCGGCTGTCCGACGATAGCTGGGTTTATCCTGCTGAGGATTCGGTGACGACATCAGCTAGTCACGGTGTTGCGTTTGAAACGAACACCCGGAGATGCGGGTGCAACTCAGGATCGCGTGTGGATCTAGTATCTGGCATGCATCGAGCCTGACGCCCAGTTCACAGAAGCGTCTTCAATAATCCCTGAGTTTTAGAAAGCGTGAAGCGGAGGTTAACGTATTCGCTTTTCCTGTTCCGTTTTCTTGATTAGCAGGTTGTTTTTTCGCGTCTAACAGCTGTCTGCTGATTCACTTCGTACTCGCGTTAGATGGAACAAGTATGCGTTCCAGAATTCCGTTGCCTCAGGTTGGTGTTGTTTTCTTTGGGTCGCTTTTCTCAGCGTTGTTTTGCGTGGTCGGCGTTGTTTTGCGTAGAGCATGTTGGGCGGATGATCTCTCACAGGCTGATTTGGATGGTTCGACGCATCTGAAGTCGGTGGAGATTGAACTTTACCGCAGCGGTCTGCGGGGTGGGGAAGCAAGCTGTATCGAAATTGCAGATAATTTCGGGGCCTCAAAACCGAAACTGCGGGATCAGTTTGAGAGGGCACGGCAGGCGTTTTCCGACGCTGAGGTTGACCGGTATCACGGAATGACCCTGGTTGCCGGGCCCACCGGAATTGGCAAAACATTCATCAAACGCGACGTCTATGAACACCACGTCCATGTCGTCGGACTCCCGAGCGAACGGGTTTGGGATTTGACATCCGTGAATTGTTTGAAAAATATCAGAGTCAAGAGTTGGCGTACTCCAAGCCAGACTTGTATCATCAACAACGCGTGTTCCATCGGAGTCTCGCCCTAGCCCCAGTCGGGCGTAAAGTCTTTGTTCAGCAGGTGTGAGATACGAAGGCGAGCTTCTTGATTGTTGACTTGCTTGATGAGGTTCATCCTGCTGTCTCTCGTTTGCGGTAGTAGGGCCGCGAGTTTCTGAACTCATCTTCGCGCGAGTCCACTTTTTGGTTGCGTTTTTCTGCCACGGAAGCCTCTCGTTGCATGCCAGACGTTGCAGGGTGTCAGTGCGTGGTAGACTTGGCTGCGCGGACGCTGTGCCCGTTGTTGTTTTAGTTGTTCCTTGATTGGAAATAGAGGGCTAGTACCATGACCCGCGACGTTGAAGTCCTGATTTGTGGCGCTGGTCCGGTCGGTCTGAGCCTAGCTGCGCAGTTGGATGCCATGGGCGTGCCGTTCATGATCATCGAAAAGAATCTGCGCAGGTCCGATAAATCCAAAGCGCTCGTTCTTTGGGGGCGTTCCCTTGAACTCTTGAATCTATGCATGGACTCACATGTTTTTCAAGTCACAGGCCGTCCCGTTCGCAAAGCAAAAATTTTTGAAGAGGGTAAGGAGATTGCGGAGATAGATTTCTCCTCGACAGAGGGTGAATTCGGCACGGGTGTTTTATTGCCGCAAAGCGACACCGAACGTCTGTTGGAAGAACATTTGACCCAACGCGATCGGTCAGTACGACGCGGTGTTGAACTGGTTGCGTTTGAGCATCAGGATCAGGGGGTGCGCTGTCACTTGACAGACGGAAATGGGTTAGATGAACAACTAACAGTCAGGTACCTAGTCGGTTGCGACGGAGCGCATAGTGTGGTTCGTCACACGTTAGGGATGGCTTTTCCCGGCAAGAAGGTTTGTCATCGTTGGGTGTTGGCGGATGTTCGCCTGGAGGGAGAACTTCCTGATTCTGATGTTGCAGCGTTCTGGAGCCGCGATGGGGTGCTGCTGCTGTTTCATTTTGGTGATGACCTGTGGAGGGTCGTGGCAGAGGAGCCCATGAATGACCCTGATGCACCGAGACGCGATCCGAGCCTTGATGAAATAGTCGGGTTGATGCAGCAACGCGGCGCCAAGGGGATCCAGGCTCGCGAGCCAAGTTGGCTTTCCGAATTTCGTATCCACGAACGTAAGGTTGAACATTATCGACGTGGCAATGTATTCCTCGCGGGGGACGCAGCACACGTACACAGTCCCGCGGGTGGTCAGGGAATGAACACGGGGATTCAAGATGCCTGCAATCTGGCTTGGAAGATTGCGTGGTCTGTCAGGGGCATGGGAGGTAACGCTCTGCTGGAAAGTTACTCGGACGAACGAAGTCGCGTTGGAGCAATGGTGGTGCGAACGACGTCTCATGTGACCCGAATGGTGACAACGGAATCCCGACTGTTGCAACGATTGCGGAATACGGTAGCCAAGATTGCTTTCCATTTTGACTGGGTTCAGGATCTTGCTCGCAAAAATTTGGCTGAGTTCACGATCGCCTATCGGGGCAGTGTCCTGAATGGGAATGATTCCCGAAAACATCACGGGGGGCCACGATGTGGAGATCGTGTTCCCGACGTTAGTTGGGTCGATGCTCGGGGCCAGTCACGAACGCTGTACCAACAATTGTCGGGCGGCCGGGCCGCTCTGCTTACTTTAAATCTTAGTGCCGCGGATGGATGTGACGGTTGGCCAGTGTCGGATGACAACCGTTCGGCGTCAGTCGTTGCAGTCGATTTAGTTTCGTCCTCTGATTCTGCGGAAACAGCAGACTTGACGGGGCAGCCTTGCGACACTCTTGGTGGATTCATCGAGGCTGCTGCTCTGGAATGCCTCGGTTTGCGTGACAAGGAGTGGCTGGTCGTTCGACCGGATGGCTATCTGGCGGCGGCAGGGACCATGCAGGACTGCCAGTCAGCAGCGGAATGGCTCAGCAGGGTAAGTCAGGCATGAGCCGCCGAACTTCTTTTTTGCCTGGACGATTGTCGGCGCTTAAGTTGCCAGCAGATTTGAGTACTCAGACGGCTTTTGAGCTCTGCGCCTTGCTTGGTGTTGGAGGACGCGGATGAGTGTCGGTGGGTGTATTCTATTTGCGTGGCAGCATGCACGGCGTGTCCGAATGCTCCGTGAGGTTGCCTTGTTTCTGGTTTTCCATACTTGGATGGGAAGTTCTCCGTCTGGCTTACCTGTTTCGCGGTCAGTAGAACATTGAATGCGATAACCTGGCGAAGGATGCTTGTCATATGGTTTAGCAGGGTTTGTGCCTGCGATGGATGTTTGCCGGTCGTGGTTTGGCTTACGCCTTGGTGTGTCGCACTTGCGCTTCCTGGTCAGCGAGGGGTCATCGAGTTTCTGGCGATTCTGTTGCCTGTGTTCGGATTCCTCATTCGCTACGGACTCGGACGACAGTTGATTGCACGCAATGCCTGTGGCGATGGAATGCGGCGAGTGCAGGTCGTGATGCTCTGTCTCGGACTTGGGCTGCTCGCTTTCATTGATTGCATCATTGTGTTGCTGTATGTGATGCCGAAAGGAGCGTTGCGTCAGCCGGGCGATTTGATCGTGTTCGTGGTTCTCGGGAGTCTTTACCTGGTGTTCATGGGATTTGCCATGTTTCCCGGTCGATACAGGGCCGGCCCTTGAAAAGTTTGGTCTGTCCGTTGTGCAGAGAGACACCCCGGAAACCGTGTAGCCTGTTTACCAAGGTAGGTAGTTTTTGGCAGTTATTCAGAGTGGCCGTGTCTGGTAGAGCGACTACCGATACTTGGCACAAAAGTACCCGCGTTGATAAATCAACTCGAACTCGCATGACACTTGGCAGAGGGAGACGGCTTTCTGACTGAACCGCAGCAGTCCTAGACAACGATTGGCTGTTAGGTGTTTCGCCATAAATGGATTGAGTTGCAAAGCCTGTGATAGGCTCAGGATTTTGCTGCTGGACTTTCTGTGGTGACTGGCGGGCTTTTTACGAATAGTCCGACGATCATTCCAGCCAGAGCGCTGAACACAGTAATGCCAGCGCCGGAAAGGACCAAGCGAGTGTCACGTTGGACTTGGTTTGCCGTCCGCGAACTATCGGTCACAAGAATGTCGAGAACAAGAATGTCATAAGCCAACGTTGCCACCATCAAGATGACGCCGAGGCAAATCGAAATCCAGCAAAGTGTATATAGCAATCTCATCGGTGTGAATCGCCTAAACTTTCGGGATAAAGAGCGTATGAGTCATAGTGAAAAAATACCTCATTAGTGTTAGCGTATCACGGCGGCGGAGCAGGATTCATCGGTCTAATGGCGATAAGAAGGCAGATCGTAGGGGTTATAACGCTGTGACTCCTTTGCGTTGTGGCTGTTTCCAGTTGTGTTGAGTGTTGAGTGTTGAGCGGGGGTGTTGTACTGAATGGTGTCCAATGTAAATCATGGAAACGATCGGTTATCAGCCCCTTTGGGGCAAGGATTCTAATCAGCTTTCGCCAGCGAGATGTTCGGTTGAGTAGCGTGGCAGGATGTGAAGCGGTTGGCGTCCAAGTGTTATTTGAATGCAGCAATGAACGTTGAGACCGAGGAAAGTCGCGAAAACTACAGGCAGATGGCTAAGGATTGTCTGGCATTGAAAGTAATGGACGGGTCGAGCACAAAGCCATTGTTGCTGAAGAGATTGGAGTTGAGTTTTGCTAAAAAAACGCGGCAGGGTCGGAATGGTTCGAGGGCGTTGCACGCGATGAAACCGGGTGGATTGATAGCGGCGTAAACGTGAATGAAAAATATCGACACAAGTATCTTCAGGAACCATTGTTAGTGCCAAGTGATAAGGGAACCAGAAAACGACGATCGCGGCGGTAGGCGATTGAGTCTGCGTGAATCGCGCAGACGTTTGTGTAGTTCAACAAGGCGGATTCGCATCAACTGGCCAAGCGTTGCTATGGAACGGAGCGGAGAAGGATTGTTAGTTTGAGCGATAACTGAACCTGGCTTGTGGCTACAAGCGACGCTGTTCAGCCTTCCGAAATGCTCGGTGTTCTCGACTTTTTCCTCAACCTCTGCAATTTGTGAAGTTGGCTGGGGTGCTGAAATGGGCAGGCCTAATTGTCCGGTAGGCCTGAACACAAGCACAGTTCGTTTTGTGGTCTGGAAAATGCGTTAAAATGTTTCCACACTGGGGAGAACGCACGGGTTAAAGGGATGCATCAACAGGTGGACATGTCACTCCGTAAATTGTGGTTCGGAAAGAAAGCAGCGGCATCGGACGAAACGGCAGAAGAATCGGTGCCGGAAAGAAGAATTGAATTGCGGGATGCATGGGCGGCGTTTGATGCGTCCGATTTTGACGTTGCCATCGCATCTGCCAGGCCCTTTCTTGGAGTGGGCGATGCGATTTTGGCCCGGCAATCGTGTAAGTTAGTTGCGTTGTCGGAATTTAGTAAAAAGAATTTCACCGAAGCGTTGGTGTTGTTTCAAGGAATCGCGTCAGTTAGCACGGATGCCGGTGATTGGTTCAATGTTATCACCGCGGGCGCTTTGGCAGGTGAGATCCCAACAGCAGAGCATGCGTTTGAGGTTGCCATCCAGTGCCAGGCGGCGTGCAACCATTCCCAGCAGCCCAGCATCCCCTTCATGCGGTATTACTTTGGGTGCGCGCTGCGTGATCGCCTCTATTACGACAAAGCTTTCAGACAAATCGAAGAATTAAGAGCGATCTATGAGGAGTTCAGGATCACGGATGATAACTTTCTCCATATGCGAGGGGTTCCGTTCCTGTCGCAATCGATGAGTCTTGCCATGGACGTGTTGCGAGGACTGGGTGATTCCATTGACCCTGTTGCTTGGCTCGGTAACTTTGGAGGCCGCCTCGACAAGGACGGGGAAAATTATTTGGTAGGGCTCAAGAGTGAGTTTGAGAATCCCGGTTGACAGTCATTCACCGAAGATCGTTTACAGGTCAACACGTCAGTTCCTTATTTCGGGCAAGGTGGGTCGACATATCCATTCTGACAGTGGCCTCCCTGTCGGAACTGATTCAGGTTCAACCAGTCAGGTGTGATCCAAAAACAGAGCTGGGACCTTGGGGTGAGTGGTGACAAATCAACCGATGCATGATTCGATCTCATTTGATGGAAACCGTTCTCGATGGGATTTGGGGCTCGCCCTGTTCCTCGTGGTGTCGGGTTGTCTTGCGATCGTTGGTTGCGGCGGTGTTAAAGACGAGTTGCAGGCTGTACCGCAAGCATCAGGGCAGAGTGCTCGTATCGCGGAGAATATTATCGAGCCAAGAGCAGCGACCGCTGCTGATCTTGTAAAGGTCGACCCCGTTTTTTATAGCGTGAGCCAGTACGACGAAACACGAGATCCGGGATTGGATCTTCGCTTGACAGTCACTCGTGCGCAAAGAGAAAAAAAACGGATCCTGCTGCAGGTCGGTGGTGATTGGTGCAGTTGGTGCGGGCGCCTGGCAGAATTCATGCGTCAGCAGGAACCGGTTCGACAGTTGCTCGAGGACCATTTTGTAGTCATGAAAGTTGCCTACCCGACTGATCATTCCAAAGATTTCCTTGCGAGTTTTCCAGCGATTGAGGCCTATCCACATTTATTCGTTCTCGATTCGAAGGGCGATCTGATTCACTCGCAGGACACAGAGGAATTGGAGCAGGGAGAAGGCTATGATGAGACAGCCGTTCTGGGGTTTCTGAATAGCTGGCGATTGGACATCGGAAATGGACCATTCGGTCGGGAAGTCGATGCAGGGCGGGCGGGAGTCCCCAATTAAGGAAGTTGGGTTGGTCGGCACGCAGAGTCTGTGGGCAGTTGTAGGGTGCAAAGCTTGTGGACGGTCTGGATCGCAATGATCGCCGTTTTGTTTTTAAAAAACTTGGAGTGCTGCAATGACTCGTTTGAATCGCCGGCAGTTGTTACATGGGGGTGTGTTAGCCGGAACGGTTGCAGCCCAAACCGGTAGCGTTGCGATGACACCTCAGCCGAAAGACGCGGGTGCAAGTGTGAGCGGCTATGACTATGCCCGCCCCGGTTTCAAGCAGGGAAGCCGGATGGTATTTCAGGGTGATTCGATTACCGATATGAAGTGGGGACGGAATGAAAAAGATCGTAACCATTATCTCGGGCACAGCTACGTTTATCTGATTGCAGCCCGTTTGGGTGTCGATCTGCCAAATGCCGGGCTTGATGTGTACAACCGTGGGATGAGTGGCCATAAAGTGAGTGATCTTCGAGGGCGTTGGCAGGCGGATGCGATCGACTTGAAGCCGGATGTGCTCAGTATTCTGGTGGGTGTCAACGATGTAGGACGCAATCTCAATGGCGTCGATGTGCCAAGGTGGGAGGAGGACTATCGTTTCATGCTTGACGCCAGTCGTGCTGCCAATCCCGCTTTGCGTTTGGTGCTGCTTGATCCCTTCGTTCTGGCCTCCGGGCGACTGTCGACCGCCTCTGCGTATGACCCCTGGCGGCGCCAGGTCGATCGACTCATTCCAGTCGTGACTCGCTTGGCAACTGAGTTTGATGCTGTCCACATTCGCACTCAGCAGGTGTTTGACGATGCGGCGATGGCGGTGTCCCCCGAACATTGGATATGGGATGGAGTACACCCTTTGCCGCAAGGTCACGAGTTGATCGCACGTGACTGGATTCGCGATGTCGGTGCACGCTGGCCTGCTTGAATCAAGTCAATGATCGCCACGGGATGTGCAGAGAATTCGCGAGCAAATGCTGCGGGCCGTCAATTGAGAGATGCTCGGCTGCATCGTGTGCGATCTGTTGAAATCGAAGAAGTCAATCAAATTCAACGGCTCAAATTCAACGGCTCAAATTCAACGGCTCAAATTCAACGG
>JAPKCI010000254.1 GCA_028823035.1 Rubripirellula sp. | reverse complement strand
AAAACCAGTTGCTCCAAAACCAGTTGCTCCAAAACCAGTTGCTCCAAAACCAGCTGCGCAAAAGCCAGCTGCTCCTAAAGTCGGAAACACCAAAACGCCATCGTAAAGACGGCAGGCATGGTGGCCTTTTCGATTAAATTCAGACAGACGCTCAACAGCATTGCGTAAAGCACTTCGAGCCATCGTTGCCCCACGACTGAACAGGGTCTAACAGTTCAATGATGGGATTGGTTGGAACAAACGCAACCGCCTGACTTCTCGATCGCTATAAAAAAAGCCGGCCCTCTGCGGGCCAGCTCCTATTAAAAACAGATTGGGTGACAGCCCGCGATGGGGGAACACCAGCAAGCCGGAATCAGTGTCCAGCTTTGCATACGATTAGTGGTCGTGATCGAAAGCTGGCTCCTTGCCCTCGTAAGCTCGATAAAGATCAAAGATTTTTTTCTCCAGAGCCTCGGCGGTGGCTGGATCCGCTGACTGCTTGCACTTCATCGCAGCAACCATCACAGCGTGGGCTGCCGTCAATTGCTTGACATAATTTTCATTGTCAGCCTTGATGCGTTGAGCCATGAAGTAAGCGGCAATCGTGTTTTGAATGTTGGTTGCATGATCTTCTTTGGCAGCAACCCAACGACCCATCTGATTGACTGTCTGAGGCGTAATATCGCCGCCGGACAATTCATTAAGTTGGGCCTGTGCCTTGGAAATGGTGTGCTCATCTTCAAGCATCTGCTGAAAACGCAGTTGATCACCATAGATACCGCAAGGGACCTGGCAGTGAGCCATTGCAAGGGAAGTGAACGCACACAAGAACGCAACAGAAAGAGCAGAACGAATCATACGTGGATCTCCAGAATCTCAAAAAAGTAGGTAGTAAGCCCGCAACAGGGATTGGAATCGCCGCTCCGACAGGAACGGTTGATCCCACACCGGCTCACGGGCAGAATTTACACAGAAAATTGGATAGACGCTTCTATCTCAGTGATTCTCCAACCAGGTCAACCAGCACGGAGTTCGAGACATTATTGCCGAAATCAGCATGTCGATCGAATTGCCAAACAACCTTTTTTGTTTTCGGTTCAACCTCAACAAGCAGTGGCTGATCTGCCCCGGCATGGCAGTTCCCGATCACAATATTCCCGTTCGGCAGGACTTCCAAGGTGGTCACCCACGCCAAACGGATCCCCGGCAATTCCTTCTGATGGATTTGCCAGACAATTTTTTTCTCCGGTGTCACCTCAAGCACGCTATGACCATTCCCGGTCGCAACGAGCGTGTTGCCATTTTCAAGTCTCAATGCCGCAAATAAGCGATTCCCAAATGCTTCGGGACCGTGTCCGTTCTCAGCTGATTTTCCGAACATGGGAACTTCGTATTCCCAGATAACCTTGCCCGAATCACGATCATACTCACGGACTTTCCCATCAGCCTCGTGAGCCACCAGATAACTATTGGAACCAGTGGCACGCACCAAACGCGTGTCGCTGTGAGCATTGGGGTGATCAAGCACCAGCGAGATCTCGCGTTTCAATTTACCATCACGATCGACCTCGATGATTCGGCCTGCGCCAGACTCGGCAATCATGGTTGTTCCATCAGCAAGTCGCTCAAAAGCGTGCACTTCGATCCGCTTGCCGGCGTTACCGTTTTGTTTGGCTGAATCGTAATTCCAGACCACCTTCTTGGTCTCAGGATCAATCTCGACAACCGACGCCCTGCCTTGACGCGTCAGGATATGGCCATTGTCCAACACATGAATGTCATGAATTCCTCCCCATGGCATCTCCCAACTGATAGAACCATCAGCATCAATCACGGCCAACCGTTGACCACCCTGCAACAGGACCTTGTGATCGGCCAGAGCGACTGTCGACATGGAAAGAACAAGCGAAAGCGTACAGGTAAGAATGCTGGGCTTCATGGGACGCCATGTGGGATAGGAGGCAGGGGTAGGGCGATGCATAGGAAACGCGACTGAACCTTGGACGGGCGGTCCAATCGACAAGTCTCTTCCACACTGTCAGAACAATAATCCATTCTGGGTTGAAATGCCATTGATCGGCGACTTTGCGGGCCAGCAAACAATAAAAACCACCTGGCAAACCGTACTTTGGTGGCAAAACCCGTTATGTACGGGCGTGCCGATGATCACCGAATCGGGGTCCCTGAACGTTAGGCGGGCAATCGGCGACCAGCAAGTGAGTGTCCAAGTGGCGTCCTGCCAACAGCAGCGACCGCGTCACTCGCGTGATGCTACCGTTTGACTCGAAAGACATTTCCCGATTTGACGAACGGCTTGCCGAAGACGCTGCTCATTTTCCACCAAGGACATTCGCACGAATCCTTCGCCTGCGGTACCGAACCCACTACCCGGACTGACGGCAACATTCCCCTCCTCGAGCAACTTCATGGCAAAGTCCATGGTACTCATGGAACGGCGCCAAGGTTCCGGGACTTCTGCCCAGACAAACATCCCTGCCTTGGGTGATTCAAGCTTCCATCCCAGACGTCTCAAACCATTGACCAAGACGTCGCGACGCCCTTGGTAAATGACGGACTGGTTTTCGACGTTCGCCTCGGTCTCCCTAAGGGCAACGATGGCAGCAATTTGAATTGCCTGAAACATTCCGTAGTCATAGTACCCCTTGATGGTCCCCAAGCCACGAATCATATCGGCATTCCCAGCGCAAAAGCCAACACGCCATCCGGCCATGTTGTATCCCTTGCTCATGGTGGTGAATTCGACACCGACGTCGGTAGCGCCCGGTGCCGCGAGAAAACTGGGTGGCTGATATCCATCAAATGCCACATCGGCATAGGCAAAGTCATGAATCACCAGGAACCCATACTTCTTTGCCAGTCGGACAACCTCGACAAAGAAGTCAGCTTCAATCACAGCCGAAGATGGATTGTGAGGATAATTCACAATCAAGACCTTCGGACGCGGTGCCATCCGCTCACATGTGTACGCCACGTTTTGAAGAAAACAGTCTGGATCGGCAACATCGAGTGAAACGACGTTTCCAGAGGCAAGGATCACACCATACATGTGAACCGGAAAATAGGGAGATGGAATGATCGCGGTATCACCCGGCCCCATCAGGGCCAGGCACATGTGCGAAAAACCTTCCTTGCTGCCAAGACAGGCAATGATCTCAGAATCAGGATCGAGTCGTACGCCGTACTTGCGATAATACTTGCTTGCCACTTCCCGACGCAGGTTGACGATCCCATTGGATTTGCTGTAACCGTGATTTCCTTCGTCGGCTGCGGCATCTGCCAGCTTCTGTATGACCGCAGGATCAGGAGGATCAGACGGGTTCCCCATCCCTAAATCGATCACATCGTCGCCAGCTCGCCGTTTTTGGTACAGGGAATTATTGATCCGTCCAAACATGTACGGAGGCAGCCGTTCAACTCGCGATGCAAAATGCACCTCGAAGGGTTCGGGGACTGGATCGGTCGTGGGCATATCGATCGCTGGTGCATCGATATTGGGTGCATCGATATTGAACGAATCACTCATGGTCTGTTTGGCGTGGTAGGGAACGTATCGGAGATGCATTAATGACGACGCAGCTAAAGCACGACACAAACATCGCTGCTTCCTAAATCATTGTCGATCAGACACCGATCTTCGCCCAGTGCTAACAGCGAATGTGCCGCAAGTTTCCCTTGCATTGACAAAAAAAAAGCCCGACCAAACCGGCCAGGCTTCATGATTTCGGCAGTTTCAATGACCTAATGAATCGACTAAGGGCGAGTCGCCACCTTGGGAGCATTGGCAACTTCCAGGAAATTGTCGACTTCCGCGGCCTCAAGAATCTGCTCGAAACGATCCGTCATCAGCTGATTTCGCTTCTTTTGAGTAAGATCCCGAGCCAATTCCTCGCGGACCACAGCAGGCTCATTCACAACCGGTTTGGTGAACCCTTGGCATCGCAGGATCAAATACTTGCCCCCCGTAGCAATGATTCCGCTCAACTCCCCGGGTTTCAAGCCAAAGGCCTCTTTTTCGATCGCAGCCTGGCCACCGAATTTCCGAATGGGCGGTACTTTCCCGAGATTGCTCGACGAAACGGGTTCGACGCTGTACTGCTCGGCAAGCCTGCCAAAGAAATCATCGGTCGGATTGTCTCTCGCCATCTCCCACAACTTCTGCGCACTGCGCTGGTCAGAGAGGACAATCGCCAGAACTTCGACTCGCGGTCCATAGGCAGACTGAAAGCCTTCCTGCAGATCCCGCTCACTCAATACAATTTCGTCTTCCACCAACTTGCGAAGTGCAACACTCGGCCACACCGCATCTGCAATGTAGATCTGCTCGGTGGTTTCGCCCGAAGCGGTAACCGAATCGACCCAAGCCTTCACATCGGCCTCACCATTGGAACTGACGTACCCGTAACGGAGGGCGGCGTTCGCAACCTCCGCTTGTAGGTCGGCTTGATTTACCTGCTTCTTGGCCGCTCGAAGTGCCTGACGCAACAGCGTCCGGTTGATCTCGCCCTCAAGGACTTCCGTACCGTGCCGCTTGATGCACTCAGCAGACACCAAAGACACCATGAGTTTCTCGCCGTTAATCACTGCAGCAACACCCGGATACTGCTTGCCCAACTCTGGATTGCCGAGCACTTTGATGACCTGAGCCTCTTTTTGAAGGCGCGAGAAAAGCTCTGCCGATGCGCCACGCATCTTCTCATCACGAATCCGGTCACCAATCTGCTCTCGAATGGCAGGCAGCGCCTGTGGACTGGGATTCGACGAGGGAATTCGCCGGACAGCCTGCAGGAAGATCCACTGATCTCCCAATTGCAACACCTCCGATACATCTCCTGTGTTCAAGGCAAAGGCAGCATCCTCCAGACGTGAATCACCACTGTACCGCCTGATCGGCGGTATCAACCCGCCAACACTCGCGCTTGCCTCATCCTCACTGAATTTTTTGGCAATGTTGGCAAACTGTACTGGAGTCGCTTTCGCCTGCTCGTGTAATTCCAATGCCTTTGCTCGTTCGGCAACCATGATCAAACGACACTTGACTGCCTCGCCAAACTGGGCAATGAAGGCCCGATTGAATTCGTCGTCCGTGACCTTGACTTTCTCCGCTACCAATCGACGCAGGGCAAGCATTGGCCAAACAATCTCGCGACTGTACTGCCCGGGCATGATGTTCCGCTCTTCTTGAAGCAACTGAAGATAACTCTCGAGCGATAAACCAAACTTGGCTGCCAAGCGACGAATCTCGTCACTCACTTCCTGATTGGTGACCTCCACGCCCTGATGAACACATTCCTGCATGATCAGATGGCGGTTGACCATGTTGTCCAACACGTCACCTCCGTAACGCCTGACCGATTCATCGGCCAACGTTCTGCGCGTGATTGGCTCCGCATTCGCCACCGCGACTACGTTGTTCGTTTCCTCACCACTTGCTTGCTCAGTCGTTGAGACTGCAAGTGGAGTCACAGATAACACAAGAAACCAGAATCGAATTGATTTCAGCCGGGGTCGAATTCGGGCAAGTTGCAATGGCATCACGGTCACTCCTTTGAACCGGTTTTGGATCTTCATCAGTCCGCTGCATGTACCCAGTGGAAACGACTCCGCGCCCCATCTGAATAACAAGTTGCAACGACTATCCCGAAGACTAAAGAATCGTCCCGATTTCCTCAAGACGAATGAACAACCTGCCGACACTCCTGCAATTGCTATCAAAACAATTGCGTTCCCATTCGTACAAAATCTTGTAAGAGTTGCCGACCCGCTGACGCGGACAACAGGAAACAGATGCCGTAAGAAAATCACAAACCCTTGTGCGACAGAGACTTGCAATAAAAGAGTGCAGCAAAAATTGGGTTTGGCACGAACAGTGCGTTATCCAACCGGCGTAAAGGGCACAACGGTCACTTGACCGAAGCTCACCTCTCCATTTTGCATGCAAAGGAAAAGCCATGTTGGTACTCACACGGAAATCAGACGAACAGATCGTGATCGGAGATGACATCAAAATCACATTGGTGCGTGTTCGCGGCAACAGTGTTCGGATCGGAATTGAGGCACCGCGAGAAGTTCGTGTGCTTCGCGGGGAACTGGCCGCACGAGAAACGGCGGACACTTCAGAACCATCAGTGGAGTGTGAAGAGGTCTTCGCGGAACCAAATACTCAACAAATGCAGCGGTTGAAGTCAGATCGGCTTTCGCCAACTACATCGGTTCCCCGTTACCCACGTCCAGAAGCACTCGTCAAGCCTGCCCCCCAGGCTGAACAGCCTCGCGATACGAAACTGGCTCCGCTATCAGCGTTTGTCTCAGCGACTTGATGATCACCGTGTGATCACGACAGGCACAAGTGAACTCTTTTTGTCGGTATTACCTTGCAACTGTATTGCAACGGGCCGAACCAGTTGTTGGTCGCCAGAAGCAATGCGGTCGCCGGAGTCAATTTCGTGGAGGTGTTCCAGCAGGATCCGTCGGACTTCAAAGATTGTCTTCCCGATCATATGGATCGTCGTATGGGGCGCATTGACAACCAATTCGCTTTCTACATCCGTCATCGTTGCACTTTGAAAATCGACAACACCGTCGCCATCATTGGACGTGAAAGAGTTGTCAATGATCCCCACGACGTTGTGATACTTGACATCCGGCGATGTCTCAGCCCGCATCATGACGGGAAAGATAGGAGAATCGGGAGCGAGTGAGTCGATTGCG
Organism: Rubripirellula sp.; assembly: GCA_028823035.1. Lineage (GTDB taxonomy): Bacteria > Planctomycetota > Planctomycetia > Pirellulales > Pirellulaceae > Rubripirellula. The sequence continues at coordinate 2,311 of JAPKCI010000254.1, read as the reverse complement.
TTAGACACCGTCAACATTTCGGTATCTCTGAATAGGCGGCGGTTTTGCGATGCAAGACGATTGCCCGTCAACACCGCCATGGTCGGAAGCTTGATAAATTTGCGAGCCAACCAACGCGTGTAGTCATTGACGAAATCACTACCCCGATGAGGAGTCCCGATGGTGACGACACGCCGAATGGACTTGTTGGGTTTGAAGAACAGCGTACTGACGAGTTCATTCCGTTCCGCGTCGGGTCCACGCATTTTGCTGAGGGCTTCCTGTGCAGTACCAGCCTCCTGGTAACTGACAATTTTCCAGAAGTCATCTCCACTCTCGATCGTCTGCAGACGACTGACGAGTCCCCCCATGCTGTGCCCGACGAGAACCATTTGGTCCATCATACTATCCTGACGAGTAGGATCAAAAGCATTTCGCAAGGACTGTAAGTCACTGCGCAACTCTGTCGCACTGGTCCAGAACGGTTGCCCGGAAGGATAGAGATAGAACCAAAACTGGTACCGCTCGCGAATTTCGGGAAAACTTCTCAGATCGTTGAACATGTCCATCCACGTCATGGGACTGGACCAGAGCCCGTGCACCATCAGCACAGGGATGCGATTGGGGTCATATGGCTCCAGCATGTAGAGCCCCCGCTTTTTCTGCAGGTCATTGGGGTTCAGCAGACCTTCGGTCGCTTTGTTACGTGTCCGGAATTCGGGACTGTCCAGAAAAAACGCCAGCGGAGCTGTCAGGTCGGTTTCCAGCGGCACCCACTTATCCCCCAAGTGGATCTGGTTTGCGGTGAGCGGATCAAAGAACTCAAGCACGCAGTTACTGGATTCACCGGTCCTCGTTCCATCAGCTGGTTTCACACATCGCATGAGCGCGGTCACTGCATAGCTGAGGCCTTCCGCATAATACTTCTCGCGTTCATCCGGCGTACTGGGGGGCTTGCGGACGGCAATCAGCGGTACTCCCAGACCGAACGTGGTATGGCGATTCCTCAGTGTCTCAATTTCGTAGTCACTGACAAATTCGTAGTGATCAAATTCATCTGCACCCCATTGTCCCCGCATCTCTGCACGAACAACAAACTCACGATCAGGTGTATTGATTTTGTAAGTTTTACCAGGCTCGATTTTGTTGTCAGTGCAGAGAAGACGCAGCGTGTCCTCAAGGGATTCGTTGTACAGATCACAGACCGCACGAAATTGCGGATCGTAGGCATTGCGAGTGTTTTCCAGGTCTTCGCTGAACAGATAATCATAACTGTTGGTCAGCGAAATTCCGTAATGATTCAAAGCTGCGCCAAGGCGACCTTCCAGTTCAGCTTTTTTTCCTTCGACATAGGAGAGTTCGCTGAGCGCATAAATCAGGTCTGCGTCGGGATGTTCATTGACCCGTTTACGAATGTGTGCAAAGCACCTGCCCGCATCAGCGTGGTACCGATCCTCGAGCGCAAAACGGCGCAGCGTATGAACGGTGCGTTCACTGATTTCTGGCCCGTCCTTGGCACTTAGCCCCAGACTGGTCGCCAGTGCATTGTTACGAACATCTCGCAGCGACAAATATCGAGTGCTCGTGCAACCACTGGTCAGACAAATACATAAAACAAGGCTGACCAACCACAAATGCAACCGACTGTCTGGCTGGAATGACTTACCTGACCCCGACAAACGTCGCCAGCGGAGCATTTGATCTACACCCTGTCGGGTGAAGTCAACCAGATAGTTTCGTGCCATCGAGCAACGCGCAGCACAACCGATTCCCTTTCGAGAAGTTGGTGATGTCTTTCGATATGGAACGACGGGTTCCTTATGCATACCGCGATCAAAGGAAGGTGTTTCCCCGATGAATTTTCTGAATTCATCGGGGCTGGAAACTTCTCGGTGCAAGACTCACTCGCATCATTCTTCCAAGTCCTGTGGACGTTAGAAAGGATGCATGATCCCTGTCAACGCATCTTCCAAAAAACAAGTTTCCCAAGGCTGATCGTTGTCTATGGAGTGGACAATGTCTATGCTTTGAGTGAAGCCACGGCAGTTTGACTGCCGTTTCTAGCGACGGGAATCGCATCGGCCAATTGTGAAACAACTCGTGAAACCCAGCAGGTTGTACTTCCAGTTTCGCGACCATTTTCTTGGACGCATCACCGGGACAACCCTCCGTACTGCATGACCCAAGTTCGGTCTGTACAGGTCACGTTATCAATTCCGGTTGGCCGTCAGGTTGGTTTTTTGACCCGGCACATTTTGTGACCTATATTCCCATGGCCAAGCGTTGTGAGCATCGTTGCAAGGCCGTGAAACGGACGTCCGGCGAAGGTCGT
>JAPKCI010000046.1 GCA_028823035.1 Rubripirellula sp. | reverse complement strand
AATGAATTCTCAAAGCCACCACGCAGACGCTGGTTCGACTTGTCAAACCAGGTCAAACCTACATGCCATTTTCCGAACACACCCGTTCGGTATCCCTGTTTTCGCAACATTTCTGCGAGTGTCAGGGTTCCAGGTTTTAAATAGCTCGGTCCACCCGGACCCTCAAACGCGCCTCCACCGCCGCCGGTCGAACGGTAAATCTGCTGGCCCGAAAACAAACCGTAACGGGACGGTGAGCAGATTGTTGAAGGACTGTGCGCATCTGTAAACCGAATTCCCTCCTGCGCCATCCGATCAATGCGAGGCGTACGATACGCAGCATCGACGTTGTAGCACGACAGATCTCCATATCCGAGGTCATCAGTATAGATGATGATCACGTTCGGTAACTCTTGACCTGATCCCGGTTCTGCAACCACGACCAGAAGCCACGCGACAGAAACGGCAAACCACACCGGCAATGAGCTGCATGCTGTGAGACGATAAATCACTTTCATTGAACCTACTCTTGCTGTCGCGGGCATTCTAATTAAAACACACATGGTTGTATCGCGAGCAACAATCGTATCTGCCACGCGAATCAAAAGGCGGAACCACGCCTTACTGCATCATCCTTCCAACGCTCTTTCTGTCAGCCAACTTACCAGACAGCATCAGCTCACTTGCCCTCAGATGACCACCGTTTCATCAACTCAATGTTCCGTTGAATGACAGCGGCTTGCTCTGGATTCTTACGTTGAACTTTACCAACGTAGGGGGACATGTCGCTGTCATACATTTCAGCAGATTCGCTAACTCGGCCACGATCGCCGCTATCACGTTCCCAGTCTGCCAGAGTTGCCCGAAATGCTTGCAAACGCTGCAAGTGATTTGCTTCCGTGGCAAGATTCCTGAGCTCCCAAGGGTCATGTTGTAGGTCATAAAGTTCTTCTGCCGGACGCCTAGCAGCCATGATCAACGATTGTGCCTGATTCAATTTCCCCTCAGCATGCAACTGTCGCAGCACCGGCATAAAAGGCTTGTTGTCTTTGTAATGACAAGGTTGCAGATAGGGGCGTTGGGGCAGATAATTACGAATGTATTTGTAGGTTCCTTGGCGAACACTGCGAATGTGATCCACCGTTTCATCACAACGATCGCGGGCTGAAACTACAAACTTTCGAACCTCTGCATGAGGGCCGAACAATGTTTTCCCCTGCATCACCTCGGGGACCGGAATCCCAGCGAGGCTAAGGCTTGTTGCAGCAAGATCAATATGAGCGATTAATTCGTCGCGATTCTCCTGACCCTTGATCACCCCTGGTCCCCAAACGACAAATGGAATGCTAATCCCTTCCTCGTACAGAAACTGCTTGCCGCGAGCATGACTGATGCCATGATCGGTCAGGAAGAAAACAACGGTGTTGTGCAAACATCCATCCGCTTTTAATCGGGCAAGAATACGGCCCACTTCAATGTCGGTATAGTTCACTGAGTCCAAATAGGCAGCCCAATCTTCGCGTATCACTGAATGGTCCGGGTAGTACGGTGGCAGCGTCACCGCCGACCGGTCAACCAATCCATCCAGCTCAGTTTTGATCTGTTCATACGCTGCTGCGATGTTTCGGTGTTTTCCGCCACCCAATTGCACCTGCGCAAAGAACGGTTGATCAGGCGCGCGGCCTGCCCAGTCAATCCCGTCATACAAATCCGAACGCGCGTAAACAAAGTTGTAGTCTTCCTTGCCAGGTCTGGTTCCGTCAGCATTTCCATTAGCGGTGTAGTAACCCGCCTCGCGAAAAATCTCAGGGATGGTCCGCACGTTTGCCGGAAGCTCAATTTTAAGTTCACCGCGTGAACTTCGGTGGTGATGTGCCCCGATGCTTGTCTGGTACATCCCGGTAATCAGTGCCGACCGAAAAGTAGAACATACGGGTGCAGTCACATAGGCATTTTCAAAAACGACTCCTTCGCTGGCCAAACGGTCAACGTGTGGCGTGGCCACGAGTCCTTCACCTTGGTAGCCGAAATGCCCCGACATATCGTCCACAACAATCCAGACGATATTGAGCCTCGACGCCTCCACGTTACCATCACAACCATTTTGTGCATGGGCATGCACGGGTGCCATCGCCTGCGCAACACCCAACGCAGCCAGCCCAACAACGAAAACCCTCTGAGCAAATCGCCAGTTTCTCATTCATCATCTCCATGCAGTACTTTGGCAAGCCAACTTCGTGCCTGTTTACGATATTCACTATCGCGGTGCATCCACAAATCAGTGTGCGGATGAATGTATGGACCCTCCGGTATATTGAAAATCTCGCGTGTGGGCACATCCAGAAAGCTGAAGTCTGCGAGTTCCTCATGACTTTCCAGGTATTGATGTCGCACACTACTGGCGTTCTGCCCACAGATCAGCACTGGACGCCCAGCAAGTCGTTTCAATCGAGTCAATGCCGACGCTCGATCGCTTCCCGGGTATCCCCATGTCCTTTGCCCGTCGAAATGATCATGTGTCAGCATGCCTTTCCAAAAGGCAGCAATCTCGTCGTCAGCCAAGCCGATGTAACTTGACCCGATCGCACCCCGTGAAAACCCGCAGACAAACACGTTCTCACGGTCTCCTCCAAAATCGTTACAAATCCGCGGCAAATTCTTTTTGCAGTACTCGATCGTTGCCTCTGTATCGCCCCACCATTGAACCGCATTTTCTCGCCTGCCAACTTGAACATATGGCATCACAACCCAGATGAATTTTTCACCACCGCTCAAGCCGTAACCCAGATTTGCATCCTTTACCTCGCCACTTCCCTTGCCGGGCGGGAACCGATTCCCAGTATACTCGACCAACACGGGGTAGCTTTTATCTGGCTTCCAGTCTTTGGGTAGGTACAAAGAATGGTACACCTTCGTGCCCGAGTATTCCGGAGACACTTGCCTGACTCTCTTCCCAGCGCAAGGTTCCTCCGTGGTCATCACAGGGCTGACCAGATCGTCCGTCGGATCCGATGCAATTGACGATAACGGGGCCGCAAGGTTGGCCGTGGAAAGCACAGCCACGGCCAATATCAATTTTCGACAGACATCCCAACTCACCACACGCAGAACCATCAATGAAAGGCACTTGCGAGCCATTAGTGGCTGGTATCGAACACGCGGAATGCACATCAGTTCTCGCTCCTCTGCTTTGGAATTACCGTACCACCGCGCTAATCAAGGCAGTCTGAAATACAGTTCCGACGGGCACCTGAAAAGGTCAATCAGTCCCTTCGATTGTTCGTCGTCGCCGACAATCAAATCAATCAACCTTCAAATATTTGACACCCAGATCTCGCGGTAGGGGAGTGACCTGATTCGAACGAGCCCAGTCATCCCACGCTGTGGACAATGCCTGGACTCTGTCCGGAAAACGAGCCGAGAGATCATCCATTTCCGTCCGGTCAGTTTTCATATTGTACAACTCCCATCGCTGATCATCGAGCGCAACCAATTTCCAGTCTCCATCCCGAACTGCTCGATTTCCCTGGTGCTCAAAAAAAAGACGGCGATCGCCTGAACCGTTTTGCAATTCTGCCACGACATCACTGCCTGGCAAAGGAAGCAAACCACGATAGTCGGCACCAGACACAGCAATTGCAGTTGGCATCAAATCAATCAGATGAGCTGGTTGATGATGGATCGTTCCCGCTTTGTCATTGAGACCAGCCGGCCAATGAACAATTCCCGGAGACGCAATGCCTCCCTCGTGGTTAAAATGCTTGTATAAACGCCAGGGTGTATTACAGGCGTTTGCCCAACCGGATCCCAAGCTATGGAACGTTCCAGCAGAGCCCATGTGATCCAGCATCTCTCCCTCATGCAGAATATTTTGATTGCTGGAAACGATGTCGAACCCAAACGGATCCCACTCGAAACATGCTCCATTGTCTGACGTAAAAATGATGAGCGTATTATCGAGCTGACCAGAGGCCTTTAGATCGCTGATGACTCGCCCGAGTTGCTGATCCATGCGATCGACCATCGCAGCGTAGATAGCCATCCGTCGGGCCAAATCAAGGCGGCGACTCGGTTCCAACGTGTTCCATGCTGGATTGACCCCTGTTTTTGTTTCGCCGTAATTCTGCCAATGCGATCGCGGGCTTAACTTAGTTTCCATCGGTACAATTCCGAGTCTTTTCATCTCGGCAAGCCGCTGATCACGTAATCGATCCCATCCCTTGATATAGCGATTTCGATACTTCTTGATCAACTCGGGTGGTGCGTGCAGTGGGAAGTGGGGCGCGTTGTACGCCAAATACAGAAAGAACGGTTGTTCGGGCGTCTCTCTTGACAATTGCAAGAAATCGAGTGCATGGTCGGTTACCGCATCAGTCGCATAAAATTCTCCGTCGGTGTATTTCCTTGCTCTCCGGGTGGCCGGCAATCGAATCAGATGCTCTGCGTCGAAAAAACGTTTAGCGCTTACCAACGTCCCGTAAAACTCTTCGAAACCATGCCTCGTCGGATCATCGGTTCCCAAATGCCACTTACCCGACATGAAGGTGCGATACCCGGCAGCACGCAACACCTCAGCAATCGTCTGAGCCTCACTTGACACCACGCCCCGATACCCAGGTTGTCCCAGATCGTTGGTGGTCATATGTCCCAAACCAACACGGTGTGGATATTGCCCTGTCAGCAGCGCGGCTCGCGACGGACAACAGCGGCCCGTATTGTAAAACTGAGTAAGCCGAATCCCGTTCATCGCAAGTGAATCAAGCACCGGAGTGTCGATCTCTCCACCAAAACAACCCAAATCGCTATACCCCAGATCGTCGGCAACGACATACAGCACATTGGGTCGTTCAGACGCACTTACACACAATCCCACCGCCAATCCAAGCACGGTCAACCAACAACGCACCATTTCACGCCTTTCGTGTTTCAAACTGAGTGAACAAATTTTTGATCACGGTAGTGAGAAGAAATTGTATTCCAATTCACTGTGAGACAGCTAACCGTCTTCAATCTGGACATCTGGTATCACCACCCAGATGCATTCCATCGATCCACTGACTCTATAGGCAAGTTTCGCATCCCTGACCTCACTCAACTCTTTGCTGGCTTGGCAACGTAAAATCCGTTGATTTCGGCCAAGACCGGGATAATGTCCGTCTGGCTGCCAGCATGCATGAAGGTGCGACGAAAACGCCAACCTAGTCCCATCGGGTATGAGTAAACCATTCATTTTGCACGGACTGAAAACATAACGTTAGCTCGGATGAGACGCAGTGCCGCATCTTAAATCAGTTGTCGAGCAGGGCATTCTTCGGTTCAACCCAACTTCAAGTCGTAGGGGTTCATTCAAGACTACAAATACAACGATCACCAAGCCATCCGCGATAAATTCCATACCTCACACCACGTGGTTTTCAGAGAGCACGGAAAATAACCATCATCCGCTCACACAAACGCTAGCGAACGTGCATTCCAAGCCGGTTGGTCAATTCGGCGCCGCGTCTACACCTGCCGGCGCGAGTCTGTTGATAAGAAAGCCAGTCGCAGTTGCATGCTGGGCATCCGTCGCACCGGGATAGACGAGTTCGCATTCGGTTCCGATCTGTTGGCAATGTTGCTGCAGCTTAACGCCAAAGTTTGACGTATGGGTCGGATCCTTCTGCGGTTCTCCAACTGCAGGCGGAGTGCTGTAATACAAACCCACTGGCGGATCGCCCATGCTGACTAAAGCATACGGAGAGTACTCCGCAATCCATGGTGCGATCGAATCCCGTTCATCAAGAAACTGTTTGAAGTTCTTTTTTTCGAACGCATGCCCGCCATATTTGCTATTCGGGGTCCATTCCTTCATCTGTTGTGGGTCAAGCGTTGTTTGTGCTCCAATCACTGCCGCACATTGCAAGCGTGTGGACTCTCTGGAAACAGGATCGGTACTGTTGGAATCAGCCATCTCATCATGAAACGCGAGCCAAAGACTTGAACATGCGCCGGCCGAGCCACCTGCTGCCCCCACGTGATCCTTGGCAACATTCCAATCATCGGCCTTTGATCGCACGAACTGCAGGGCCCGCGCTGCATCGTGAAGCGGAACCTTCACTGGCGGCTTAACGCCATCGGCGACTCCGTGACTGACAAATCGATAATTAATAGCAGCTACCGAGATACCCGCTGCCAGCAATCTGCCAACGTCAGCAAACCTTTGCACCCTCTCTTTCGATCCGCCCATCCATCCCCCGCCGTGGATCACAAAAACTAAAGGCGTCGGTTCATCTGACTGTGCCTGCCAGAAATCAAGCACCTGACGCTCGTGATCACCATAACGCACGGACGAAAACGTCGGAGAGGGCACCGCCGGGTCGTAGGAAACAGGTTTTCTTACTGGCTTTGAACGTCCCGCCGGCTGACTTTGCTGTTGTCGATTACCAGTCTCTCCGGGCTCGGTCTGTTCAATCGTTCGCACTTGCTCAGAAGGTACGATCCCAAACGCTGACGTGGAAGCTGCCAATGAGCTGAGCAAGCACCCGACTATCAAATACCTTGTCATCTGTTCCCTTTCATGGGGTTCGAAACGTCACGCATGCAACAACGCAGCACCCGAACGACTCCGCAGTGCAATCATTTTCAGCGCTACGCTGGAACACGCTTTCCTACGCCAGAACGCACCGGGGTTCGCTTGATCCAGACCCTCGCCAACCGAACAGCGTTCGAGTCCGCAGGCTGAACTGAAACGCAAACTGGCGTCTGACTGCTGCTTACTTTTTCTCACGTGCAGCGTCCAGAACAGCCACGCCTTTTTTGCCTGAGAGCGGTCGGTACTGAATATCTTTGAATTCTACACGCATGGGTGGTCCGGCATGCAATTGCAGGCCTAACACTCCGTTTGCGAAGTTTTCCGGATGGCTATCGGTCAGTTCCATCGTGTTCACACCGTTGACCTGATGCACCATTTGGTTTCCGACAGCGACGATCCGCAACTCATTCCAGTCCCAGTCGACCAGCTTCTGTTCCCTATCACCGATGGCCGCAACAACAACCGGTTTCCCCTTCGGTCCAGCCTCCACGCGCTGAAACCGTTGTGCGATCACGCCACGCCCTGTTTTCTCACCATACATCATTCCAAAGTATTCCGGCTTGGGATGCAAATCAGCCTGATAACCCTTCAACGCGTAATTCTCTGCATCGAACAATTCACTGCGATATTGAACGCCCGAATTGTTTCCTTTGAAACGAACTTTGCAGGTCAATTCAAAATCAGAAACCTTACCATCCTGCCAAACCAGAAAGGTATTTGGCTTGGCTGGATTCTCTTTGGTGGTCTCGCCCACGATCGCACCATCCTGGACTGACCAAAACCCCGCCTTGCCAGCCCAGCCATCCAGATTCTTGCCATTGAACAAATCCCTCAATTCCTGAGCTGAAACGGTACCAAACGACACCAAAATCAATCCGAAAAAGAATCCATATATTTTATGCATGATGTTTTTACTTTGAGGACAGAACAAACCAACTAAACAAATCCGTATGCCGCTATTCAAGCGGATAAACGCCGCGTTCTTTTCGTCAGTAACGCAGCCCATGTCAGAGAACGCGATCATCTTACGCAAAAACCTGCGTCTCAAGTTTTCCAATACTATCAGAAAACGATTCAGAATCTCCGCCCAGCATTTGCAACTTACTCTAATAGAGATTGGATATCGGGATGGAATCGTAAAAGAACTGATAAGAACTGTGCTGTAAACCCATCCGCTTTATGCCCGCCAAAATCACTAGGCAGTTACGGGCATTGTGCGTGGTACTGCAGGCACTACCGCATAGTAACAGTGTGTTGTCCAGCAAACTGCCGTAGCCATCCTCGACATTTTTCAGGCGATCGATCAAGTAGGCAAAATCACTCGCCAGACAAGCATCGTAAATGCTCCATTTTTCGCACTGCGATGAATGCCTCAGACCATGATGTCCAGCGTTAATCCAACAAGCGAGTTTCGGAAAACGATGCAAGTGGAGACGCAAAAAAGTTAGAATTCGCGTCAGGATTTTCATCATTAACAAGGTGCCGGTAAAGATTTTCAAAACGAATGTGAAGTGCGAGTGTGAGAACAAGGCGGCGGGATCGATAGAATGCATCATAATCGCAACAGAAAAACTTCCCTAACTGGAAAGCAACGAAGCGGATTAGTCCATGACGCTTCCCAGAAACCGAGTTTCTAAGACCACCCAAACGGGATTCATGATCCACACGCAATTCCTCGGCCCCACGCGGTAGCACCGGGACACCTATTTACTACCGACCCACGCCTATTTACTACCGGCCCGGCAGAGTGCACAAACATTGACGGTCATTCCATCGTCGGCGCCATCCACCTATTCTGTCATTGCGACACTATTTGAACCAATCGTGGTAAGCTGAGCCAGTCGTGGTCATCCACCGAATCATGCCTCTCAACACCTAAGCGTGGTCGACATGCTATCATGGACGCTCCGAGTTTAGCTTTTCCGAACTCTGGTTAAGTACCAACATGCCCGAGTGCGATCTCTCTCTGAACCATCGACTCGTCAGTTACTTCCATGACTGTTTGGCAGCACAAACAGACTGGGCGAGTTCTGTCAATGTTCTCGATCAAAAGGACGTTGCGCTGCTGCCGTTGACCACTGTCGAGCAGAAATCTCTTGGCGCGACCCGACAACTGACGCTAGACGATCCAGACGCAGTGGAACTGGGAAAGCGTGCCGCACTGAATAGCGAAAGTGCGTCTCTGAGCTTGGGAGCATTGTTTCTAGTCGGTCGGATAAAATCGAAGGAAACCCATAAATACAAACAATTTTGTGCTCCGCTGCTCGAAGTACCAATTCAGATAAAACAGACAGATGACGATGCGATCACGGTCAGAGCAACCGAAGCAGAGTTCACTGTAAACTTCAGTCTGTTGGCCGAGCTGTTGCAAGGCGAAGAAGACGATCTGCAGGACCGGCTTGCCGATTTGTCCGAGTTTGTCCCCGACTTTCCAGTGGACGAAGATGAATTCCACAGCTTTTGGCAGCGGTTCCGGATGATAGCACCGGAAGTCCCTCTCTCAACTGAATTGCCAGCGCCGCGGAGAAAACAATCCACACGCATCGATCTGTCCAACCAAAGTCAATCTGCCTCTGTTCCCCCGAGCAAACATCCCGATGGACAGCAAACGCAATTCGTTGATTTTTACGTTCCGCAGACCGCAAAGGACGACACGTTCAAATTGCTGCCAGCGACAGCGATACTGTTAGGTAAAAAAACCGGCCACGCGATGTCGGCACTCAGTGAATTGCGTGCCATGCAAAGCATGCCGCTTGAAAAGACAGCGTTCGGATGTCTGTTCGATCCCCCCACTGCCGAGCCCGAGGAATCTCAGCCGCATGACAGACTTTTTCCCGATGAAATTCACCCGCTTCCGCTGACTCCCGCGCAAGCAGCCATCATCGAAAGTGCCCGGTCATCGCCGCTGACGGTAGTCACCGGTCCACCAGGTACCGGCAAATCCTATACGATTGCGGCGATCATGTTGGACGCGATGCTCAACGGCCAAACCGTCTTGTTAGCATCTCAAATGGAAAAGGCTGTCGAGGTTGTTACCCAGTCGGTCGAGAAAAGAGCGGGCCCCTTGTCGATTGCGCGGTCAGGAGGAAGGAAGACGCAGCGCGACCTTGCTGCCAAAATCCGAAAAATCACCGGACCAAAAAACAACTTGGGAAAAACGGTTGATACATCAGTTCAAAAGAGTGCCGCCCAACACTACGCATTGTCAAAACAGTTGCAGAAGTTGGAAGAGGGATTTAAAAAGGCCATCGAGGCCGAACAAAAGTGGAGCCAGATGCATGAGGACTGCGAGCAGTCTGAACCACTGCTACCGCATCCGACACAAAAACTCGACAAAAAAATTGTCAGGAAGGCAAACCGGTTGTTTCAGCGTAGCAAGCGCAACCAACAAACAAACAAACACTTCATGCTGAAGTGGTGGGGCAATTGGGACCTCAAACGCGTTCGCAAGCTGTTGAAGTTACCTCCTGAAGACGACGCGGTAAGTAATGATGAAATCGCAGCTATGCTCCAATTCTATTCCCTGCGAGCCGAATTTGAGGAGTTCGAAAATCGCCTAAAACAACCGTTTCCTGCAGATGTAATTTGGGATCAGACATGCGAAACTGAACGCCAGCGACACCAATGCGCCTTGGATCTATTGCAGTTGATGCGTCACCGCCAAATGCGTGCACTGGTATCCAATCAGGAGCATCGGGCAGCATTAAGAGATCTCGGCAAACTGTTGCGCAGACGCAATCGCGAACTAAAAAGCAAGCTCAAGCGAGGCCTACAGGCAACATTGTTGACCGAAGCATTCCCGAGTTGGGCGTCAACGACCCGATCATTGTGCGAGGTGCTTCCGGCCACCCCAGCACTATTTGACGTCGTCGTGATTGACGAAGCATCACAGTGCGATTTGGCCCTCGCATCGGTCGCCCTGATGAGAGGTAAGCGGGCGGTGGTGGTTGGGGATCCAAACCAATTGCGGCATGTTTGTTTTCTCAGTCGAACCCGCGAACAGGCCTATTGTGTCCGCAACGGACTATCCACGGATGAGCAAAGCCGCTTTCACTATCGACGCAGCCTGTTCGATGTCGCAGCTGACGCAGTGGAGCAGCGGAATTTCTATCTATTGGATGAGCATTTTCGATCCCATCCGCACATCATCAGCTTTTCGAACCGCGCCTTTTACGACGGAGAATTAAACATCATGACCGGACGTCCGAGTCACGAGGGCGAAACCGCAATCACTCTGCACAAAGTGTCCGGACGCCGCGAACCAGACAGCAGTGTGAACCCTGCTGAATTAGACGAGGTCATTGCTCTGGTCCACCAACACATCGAACAGAACCAGAACCACCCCCCATTATCCCTTGGAATCGTCACCCCGTTCCGGGATCACGCGGACCAATTGAAACGCAGAATCATCGACGACTTCAGTTCAGAAGTGATCAGAAAACACGGACTTGTTGTTGGCACGGCTCATTCACTTCAGGGTGATGAAAAGGACGTTGTCATCTTCACAACATCGATCGATGCAGATGCTCACCGGTCGTCGCTGCAGTTTCTTGAAACGCCGAACCTTTTTAATGTGGCAATTACGAGGGCCCGGCAGAAACTGATCGTGGTGACATCAGTGGAAGCGACAGATTTGCCCTCCGGGATACTGCGAGAATTCCTGATGCATACCACGACGCCGTGGACCGGTTCGAAATTCGGAACCCAGCAGCACAGTGACGTTGAGTCAAAGTTCGCCGGGCAACTACGGGAAAAGAACCTCGATGTCTGGATGTCTCTGAAAACCGCTGGAACTGAAGTGCCAATTGTTGTGGCCAACGAGACCACGAACCTTGCCATTGTCTGCGACCTACATCGCCATGCCGGCACGCCAAACTGGAGACACCTGGAGACGCAACAGCGTCTGCGACGGGCAGGCTGGACAGTCAGCAGAATTCCTCATCGCGCGCTGATTCGCAATCCCGACACAGCTACGCAGCATGCAATCGATCTCCTTCGTTCATGAAGAATCGCGTAGACGGACCGACTTAGCAGCACCTCTAAATAGTGCAGCGAGGATGGGCCCGGTTCCTTCAGCTCTATCCATGGCGCCACCTGCTTCGTTCGAGGTTTCCCGCTCGTCTATCGGCACATTTGTCCCTACTTGGTAAAACACAAAACCGGTTCGCGACCATTTGACGGTAAATCACTTCCACCCCATGAATCCGCCGTTTCGCTTTCGTATGGACTTAGAACATGAAAACAGCGAGATCTTAGTCAGGGTCGGAATCGCTGCCAGAGAGTACCAAATCAAATTTGGAAAACTGCCACAAACAGTCACACAACTTACACCTGTGTTCATTACAAAGTCATTGGCTGGTCAAACCAAGGAACATCGCATCACCATGTTTGAGGAGCAAGTAGATTTGATACTTACTGTCCTACCAGCCAATGGTATGCCTCCGCTGTCTGATGACCCGGAAGGCATCTTGATTAGATTGCCTGAGCGCCCGTGAACCATCCAGGTTCACCATCCGTTCAGTTGCGCGATTCGACCAAGAATCCCGATCCCATAACGACCCTGGCGGTTTCCGCCATTAGCGATGTATTTCTTAACCAGCGGCAACGCCGGATCACCCATCCAATCAAGGACGTTGTGCAACATGGTCGTGTTCGATGTTTTCGATTCATCTTCAAACAGCAGTGTTTCAAGCGTCACCAGCCCAGCATTGGTATCACCCAAGTTAACCAAGGTCCAGGCGGACATCATTTTCACTTCGTCACTCGAGTCGTCGAGTCCCTTCTTCAGTGATTGACGAACTGGAGCCGCATCGTCCTTCAATAAATGCAAGCCAACGACCGCCCACCATCGCATGCCCTCGTCATCATCCTTCATCCAACGCGTCAACTGGGCAATATTCACAGGGTCGCGTGCAAGCGCCAAATCAGCCGCATCAAGGTATTGTTCGAGCGGGTAAAGCTTTTCATCACGAACCATCTCGTAGATGGTAATTCCATTCTCGGCTGCTCGCCGCTCACGCATCTTTTCCGGCAACAATCCCGAGTCCCTCAACTCCAATTGGCGTTTTCGCAACTCACTTTTGAGCTCAGCGATTTTAGCTTGATGCTCTGATTCATTGATCAGATTGTGCACATTGTCAAAATCGCTCTGATTGTCGTAAAACTCCTCGGACACGCGTGGTTCAAAGAAGCGTCCCGTAATCTCATCGCTTTTTCCGTCTCGATGATATTTTTCCCATGCTGGCGTCGCGGGTGCCTTCCAAAGGTAGGCAAGGTGCTGCCCTGCTGGTGCAAAAGGCATGTAATTTTTATGATAAGCAAATCTTGCATCACGCATCAAACGCACGTGGTCCAAACGCTCGTCGGCACGTTCCCGAAACCCTAGATGATAAGCAGGCGCGGCCTCAGTTCCGGAACCAAGGAAAATGGTCCCTTGATAAGTATCAGGAACCTCTGCACCGGCTAGGCTAAGCCATGTCTTGGGCATGTCCACGAAACTAACAATTCGTTCTACCGTGTCACCAGGCTTTGCAGATGGGTACAGATTCCTGTATTTTTCTGGAATCCGAATGACCAACGGGCAGTGAACTCCACTGGAATACAGAAAGCGTTTGCTGCGCGCCATTACCCCGCCATGATCAGAGTTGTAAACGATGATCGTGTCATCGTATAAGCCATCCTCTTTCAATGCGTCGAGTGTTGCCTGCACCTTGCCGTCCATGTTTTCAACTGCGTCAGCGTACTTGGCATAATTCCTGCGGACCACTGGCAGATCTGGGTGGTAAGAAAAGAGCTTCATCTTAGCCGGGTCATTTCGCAACTTACCCGCCTCGCCGTGAGCCCGGCTTTCGTGGCTGTCACCAATGTTCACGATTGCGAAAAACGGCTGACCTTCCTGCCGATAACGCCATCCGTATTGCGACTTTTTTTTCCCACCCCTGTAGTCCCAACATTCTTTATCGTCACGTCCGCCGATGTTGTAATCTGTCTTTCCGGGGTTCGAAGTGTGGTAACCGGCGCGTTTCAGAAGATCCGGGTAATACCGGATCTTGTCGTGCGGAATCACATTGCGGCTCCGCATCGGTTGTGTCCCATTTGAAATCCCGTACATCCCCGTGATCCAACACGAACGCGTTGGTGCACAGACAGCAGCGTTATCGAAACAATGCAGGTAACGAAAGCCCTCCCTTGCTAATTGGTCAATCGCGGGCGTTTTCGCATTGGTGCCCCCATAACAACTCACCCACGCGACGCCGTTATCCTCACTAGTGATCCACAGGATATTCGGTTTTTGCTGGACTTCATCGGCCGCAGAGAACTTGGTAAACCCAAGCATGGAGATGAAGAAACTGCCCAAGGCTACAACAAGCCTCGCTCGGCTGTGATTGTTTTTCGTCATGGCTTTCTGAAATGTACGGTAATTTGCTCTCGGTAGAACTGGCAGTTGATGGAACACAAACGTCCCATGGTCCCGGCGAACCGCCTGCATTCTCATTGAGCCGGGCAGGTCCGTTAGAATACCACGATTGTACCACCCCGGTCCTACAGGCAAAAACAGAGTAGCCCTACAGGTTCAGATTTTAAATCCAGGCTATTCGAACTGCGGTCCACCGAAGCGACGAAAAAACCGCTCGGGGCGAACCGACTGTCATCCACCTTGTGGCAATCAGTGGCAAAATCGCGCATCATGATAGTCCAACAGTACCTTCCCACCCCAGACGTGGAAACTCAAATGCCGCTCAAGACTCTCGTCCTGCTACAGATGCTACTTCCCCTCTGCATGATAGGTCTGTCTGCTCACAAGGCGTCCGGGCAGTCGGTGAGTCCTGTCAAATACGCTGGCAATCCAGATGTAGCCAAGAACAAGCACCTCGTTTTTGTCGCAAGCGACCATGAATACCGCGGCGAAGAAACGCTGCCTGCGATGGCGCGTATTCTGGCCAAACATCATGGATTTGATTGCACCGTCCTATTCGGCGTCGATGCGAACGGCGAAGTCAAAGCAGGTGAGTCAAACATCCCTGGTCTAGAGGCCTTGGAGTCGGCTGACGGTCTGATAATGTTCACCAGATTTCAGGCACTTCCCGATGAGCAGATGAAATACATTGACGCCTACCTGAAACGCGGTGGCCCCGTGATGGGCCTACGAACTTCGACCCACGGATTCCGATACGGCAAACAAGAGAGCGCCTATTCCAAGTATGATTTCCAGGCCAAGACAAAAGGTTATGAGAAAGGTTTTGGACATCAGGTGCTGGGTCAGACATGGGTGGGTCACTATGGTCGCAACCACAAACAGAGCACTCGTATCACGGTCATTCCAGAGCAATCAGAACATCCAATCCTGAAGGGTGTCAAGAAAATCCACGTTCAGTGCGGCGGCTACAACGCCGTCCCCCAAGACGACTGGAACATACTGACCATGGCCCAACCGCTCATGAGCATGAACATTGATGGCGAACCCGATTCCTCTAAGCCCCCCATGGCGTCCGAGTGGACTCGTGAATACACCGCCGACGACGGATCCAAAGCGCGTGTCTTTACTTCACTGTACGGAGCATCCGAGGACATCCTGAACGACGGATACCGACAAATGTTAGTCAATGCCACCTATTGGATGGTCGGTCTGGAAGGCAAGATTGACCCATCCGTTTCAATCGCATTCGTCGGTAAGTACCAACCCAACACGTTTCGAGGCGGGGGTTATGCACGCGGCGTCAAACCAGAAGTTTACAACGGATTCGAAAGTCCAATTCCAGCCAACAACATTACTTCCGACGCGGCTAACAAAAAGTAGCGAACCATTTTTCCCGCAACGCAGTTCCCAACGCGTACCGGACCGCGTCTCAACCAACGCCCGGAGTCCAGTGTCCGGATTCCAATTTCCGGAGTCCCGGGTCCAATGTCCGGAGTCCCCACCTTGGGGCGTGCCAACGTTTGTCACTAAAGTTACGAACTGTTAACGAAAACAACCCGATAACTCTTTTTCATAGATTGCTATCACCGCTCTGACGCGCGTCGGACTTTTTCCATACGGTTTATCGCAGGGACAATGTTGATCCGCGGTCAAGCACCCAACACAACCCCGATGCTTCCGTCCCTGAAGTCTGCACGCTCAAGTCCGCCATGAAGTTTTTACCCACACGACTCTGTTTCCTTGCATTGCTGTTTCTGATTTCATCAAAGCTTTTGGCAGCAGATCCACCTAATATTGTTTTCATATTGGCAGACGATCTGGGAATCGGCGATGTGAATTGCTACGGCGGCGCCCGGTGTCAAATCGAGACGCCAAACATTGATGCTCTCGCTGCAGCAGGTCTACGTTTTACCGATGCGCATCCTAACGCATCCTTCTGCGGTCCGACTCGGCGTGCGCTGATGACTGGTCGATACAACTGGCGTTATGGCGCGACGACCAACAACGGCCCGTGGGGTTTCTGTGGCCCCCGTCCCAACACCGAAAACTTCACGCTTGGAAAACTTCTTCAGAACGCCGGATACCGCACTGGTTATGTCGGCAAGTGGCATCTCGGCACAATCATGTCCACATTAGATGGCAAAACGCAGGGGCTTTCAAATGTCGATTTCTCCAAGCCGTTGATTCATGGACCTAATCAATTTGGCTTTGATAACAGTTTCATCCTCCCTGGATCGTTGGACATGTACCCCTACGCGTTCGCGAGGGAGAACGTCTGGCAGGGAGAGGTTACCGCTCAAAAAGGTTGGAGCGCGTTCAATCGTGTTGGCCCCGCTGAGAAAGATTTTGAAGATCATGAAGTTATCGAGACGTTCTATCGCGAGGCCGAATCGTTCATTGAAAAACAGCGCAGCGGCAAGCCTTTTTTTCTCTTTCTCTCATTGACAGCACCACACACACCGACGAGCCCGGGCAAGAACTGGCGAGGCAAGAGCGGGTTGGGAATCTATGGTGATTTCGTCATGGAAGTTGATCACTCGATTGCCCGCATCAATGACGCACTCAAAAAGCGAGGCCTGCAAGACAACACACTGCTAATGTTCTCATCCGATCATGGTCCAGCGCCTTACGCTGGCAATGTATTGGAAGCCACACCTGGTCAATTGCAGTGGCTCGAAGCCGAGGGCCACTTTTCTGCAGGCCCCTATCGGGGTTACAAATTCTCGATTTACGAAGGCGGACTGCGAGTCCCGCTCATTGCCAAATGGCCCGGGGTTATTCCAGCAGGAAGCACATCCAACGCTCTGGTGGGGCTGAATGACATGATGGCAACGTTCGCCGAACTGACAAACACAATGCTGACCTCGGAACAGGGTCCGGACTCGACAAGTTTCGCAAAGCTCTTGCGGAATCCCATCGCCGATGGCCAGCGAAAAGATCTGATCCTGAGATCTGTCGTATCATTCGCCATACGCGACGGTGATTGGAAACTATGTGTCTGCCCGGGAAGCGGTACACCTGCTGGCAGTACGGTTTCACAGGGAAACATACCCACGCCGGAAGACGCATGGCGGAATGCGCTCGCCGATTACGATACTCAGCTGACCGAGTCGACCGTTCTGCAGTCTCCGTTCGTCCAGCTATTTAATCTGCGAGACGATCCGCATGAAGATCGCAATCTGGCATCAATCAACCCAACGCGAGTCTCGAGCATGATTCGCCTACTGCAAAAGCAGATTTCGGATGGACGCAGCACCCCCGGCCCACAGCTCAAGAATGACAAGAACGTGTCGATTGTGAATCTCAAGGATCGCCGTTTGCCAACAGTCGTGCGGGCCCCCAGACCCTGAACGATCTTGTGCACAAGCAACGTGAGTATTTGCCTAAAACACGAAATCGTTGGCTCTCTTGTTTGAGTGCAGTGGCCGGCACTCACGCACTGCGACGCTGCAAGTGACATCCAACCTCGAAAAATCAGAGCATCGAGCTCCATTGATTAGCGACACGGACTTTGACTGCCGGCCAGCGTCTGTGGCTCCAAAGACGTCTGTGACTTTAAAGACGCAGTGCACCCACACAGCACGCGATACGGATGAAAAATGGGCGTCGACGGATCAATAGTGACTTATCCTCCAACAGAGAGGATCGCGGACATTGCAAATCGAAAAAACAAAGTCCCTGAAACGAGTGGATTGGTCTACAATATCTTACGCTGGACGACACCGGATCTTAGAATCCCGAGCGGTCCAGTGTGTTGCGATCAATGAATTGGAGAGAGTGTTTTTAATTGGGTTCCATCCGGCAATGAGCCTTTGTATCGAGAGCCCAATCCCCCAATCCCCTAATCCCCTAACCGCGTGTGATCATTTGTTCGTCCGCGTCACGGCAGGCAGCAAAACCGTTTACTTAGAGTTTTCAACCTATACACCTTGGCAATGAAGATTCAGGCCGGCTTTCCACACACGGTCAGCAGTCAGCAACAGCACGTCAAAGGCGCACCGAACCTCCACACTACAACCAGTCTCACCCCCTCTCGTATCTCACGGAACAAGAATGCCCACTGAAGCTTCTAGATCATTCAAACTCTGTACGGCTCTGCTCACGGTAGCCCTTTGCATCATCACGACCCCCACCATCGCCCAGAACAAAAAGACAAAAAAGACCAAGGCGAGGGTTAAACAGAAGTCAGTCGGGCCAGCCGTGGGAGGTAACACGGCAACACCCATCGACTTGATCAAGCCGAGAGATGGCTTCAAGGTTGAGTTACTGTATTCTGTCCCCGGACAGGAACAGGGATCATGGGTCAATCTTTGTACCGACGACAAAGGTCGGTTACTTGTCAGTGATCAGTTCGGTGGACTTTATCGCATTACTCCGCCGGCCCCCGGTGAGCCGGTTCAAGCGGCGGACATAGAAACAGTGCCAGCCGACATTCGTGCTATCAACGGAATGGTGTGGGCATTCGGCGCCTTGTATGTCGGGGTAAACGACTACGAACGTAAAATTCCTTCGGGGCTATACCGAATTTCCGATAGTAACGGCGACGATCAACTGGACAAAGTTGAAATGTTGCGAGCGGTGGAATCCAAAAGCGACCACGGTGTTCACGCGCTGATGCCGACGCCCGACGGCAAGTCGTTTTACATGATCACTGGTAATAATACTCTTCCTCCGGAATTAGCCCCCACATCACCGGTCGCACCTGTCTGGGGAGAAGACCACTTATTGCCCAGCATGCCCGATGGCCGGGGACACAACCGTGGAGTTTTAGCTCCCGGCGGAATCGTTTATCGCGTTTCACCTGACGGCAAACAGTTCGAAGCCTACGCTTCCGGATTTCGAAACATCTTTGATGCGGCCGTCAATCGCGATGGCGAATTATTCACGTACGACGCCGACATGGAATATGATTTCAACACTCCGTGGTATCGACCAACCCGGATCTGTCACGTCGTCAGTGGCGCCGAGTTTGGCTGGAGAAACGGGGCCGGAAAGCGGCAGCCTTTCTATCCGGACAATCTTCCTCCGACCCTCGATATCGGTCCCGGTTCGCCGACCGGCGTAACTTTCGGATACGGTGCCAAGTTTCCCGCCAAGTATCAAAATGCGTTATTCGCGCTCGACTGGAGTTGGGGCAAGCTGTACGCCGTTCACCTTGAGCCAGAAGGTGCTTCCTACAAGGCGACCAAAGAAGAGTTTTTGACGGGAGCGCCTTTACCCATCACAGACGCGATCATTCATCCCGGTGATGGTGCGATGTACTTTACTATCGGTGGACGTCGTGTTCAATCAGGACTTTACCGTGTCACTTACACTGGCAACGAACCAACCGACCTGGTTACCGCTGCACCGACCACCACCCCCGAGCGTGATCTTCGTCATCAGCTAGAAGCCTTTCATGGAATGGACGATCCAGCTGCTATCAACGCGGCTTGGCCACACCTTTCGCATTCTGACCGGTTCATACGTTTCGCTGCTCGAACAGCACTGGAACATCAATCGACCGACCGTTGGGCAGACAAGGCACTGACTGAGTCTGATCCAGCCAAGCAAGTCGTCGCCATACTTGCATTAGCTCGCGTCGCCGGCGTTTGCCCGCAACATCGCAACGACGCGACCGCCGAGGTCAACACTGACTTGCGTGACAAGATGCTTCGCAGCCTGATCTCAATCGACGCCTCTCAGCTGAACGAAGAACAGCTGCACAACTTTGTCCGGGCGATCCAAATCATCCTGAATCGTTTCGGAACCCCGGATCAAGGGTTGGTAAACCAGCTCAACGCCAGTCTTGACCCTTTGTTTCCCGCCAAGACAGCTGAATCCAATTGGTTGCTTTGCGAAACGATGGCGTTTCTGCAATCACCAACGGTGGCTGCAAAAGCATTGAAACTGATTGCCAACGCACCCAGCCAGGAAGAACAAATGCAGTACGCGAGGTCGATCCGTCTGCTGACAGCGGGTTGGTCACCTGACTTACGAGAAGCCTATTTCGAGTGGTTCCTCAAAGCAGCCAATTACAAAGGTGGGGCGAGTTTTGACAAATTCATCCAATTCATCCGCGACGATGCTGTGGCCTCGCTGACTGAAGACGAAAAACAGTCCATGACCGATTTGTTGGCTCGCAAGCCAAAAGCAAAGTCAGCCCTTGAAAATTTTGGCGAAGTGTTCGTTGGACGCACCCCCACTGAGTGGACCCTTGCCGAGCTATCAAAAGCAGCAAAGGCAGGAATGGACTCACGGGACTTCCAGAATGGCCATAAAATGTTTGCAGCCGCGGGCTGTTTTGCCTGCCACCGCTTTGGAAACCAGGGCGGTATGACCGGCCCAGATCTAACCTCTGCAGGACGCAGGTACTCATCGCATGACTTGATTGATCAGGTGATCAACCCCAGCAAGGTAATCAACGACCAGTTTTCCGCGGTGAAAGTTCTGACCCTCGATGGTGCAGTGCACACCGGTGTGGTTGTCAACTTGAATGGCGACACGATGACACTGAACACGGACCTTACCAATCCCAATAAACGGGTCGGCATCGATCGCAAACAAATCGAGCTCATGGAAGTGTCCAAGGTTTCTGCAATGCCAACCGGTCTGTTCAACGCCATGACCCGCGAAGAGATCCTCGACCTCCTTGCCTACTTACTGAGCGGTGGAGATGCTAGCCACCGTTTCTTTACGAAATAGCAAGTCCGTTTCTCTGCCAAAAAACAACCCCGTTTCTCTGCGAAATTGCAAAGCAGAGTCGGGAAAATACTGCCATCGACGAAATCTGATGGCCACGAAAATCGAGAGCACACTCGCGAGGTCTCAATCAAGCGGTGCGTCTGAGTAACGAGCTGCATACTTTGTCTCCTGAGTGATATGCGTCCGATCCCGTTACTGACTGAGCATTCACCTCATGCAGTTGCGTCCCTTACCTCTGCAACCCCTTCACCAATGGTCTTTGACTCAAATGTTCCCAAAGCCACTGCAGCCCGTTTACCTCACGCTCTTGATTGCCTGTGTTTTCGCGTCGACAGCGTGGTGTGCTGAGAACGAACCTGTCCGCGTGTTCATTTTCGCAGGACAGTCCAATATGGTTGGCTCCGATTCGAAAGTGAAGGACATCAGTCGATTCCCTCCGTTCATTGGATTGGAACAACCACAACCCGCAGTTCAATTCTCATACAGCATCGGCCGTGAAAACAAGTTCAACTCTGACGGCTGGGTGCCGCTACAACCGGTCAACAACGTTGTCGGGCCCGAACTTAGTTTTGCGAGAAGAGTCGCCAACAAAACCAATGCCCCCATTGCAATCATCAAATGCGCGGCGGGCGGAACTCATCTCGGCGGTGACTGGAATCCCGACGAACCGCAGGGTTTCAAAATGTATCCTGCAACACTCAGCCTGATTCAAGCCTCACTGCAACAGCTAAAAGATGCGGGCCTGAATTACCGAATCGAAGGATTCATGTGGCATCAGGGAGAGAATGACATGTTCAACGAAGAGTACATGGCAAGCTATGGTCAAAACCTGAAGAACTTTATTTCCAAATGGCGGCGTGATCTAAATACGCCTGACCTCAAGTTTTATATCGGGGAACTTTGCACCAAGACAATTTGGGGCATGGACCTACGGCCCCGCATGTATGCGATCAGCCTTGGCCAAAAATCAGTAACCAAAGTCGACCCCTTGGCAGAATACATCCCCACGTCACATGTCGGCGTAGAAATAGGTTCCGGTGTTGGGTTGCACTATCATTACGGAACCTTAGGACAGTTGGAACACGGAATCAATTATGCCGATGCCTATCTCAGAACGATTGGCAAATCAGATCCCGAAATTCGCTCTTTGAAATCCTGGCCGTACGACACAAATAGGAAACTAAATCTTTACGTTCTGGCGGGGCATCGCAACATGGAAGGCGAACGCGCTTTCATCCAGGATCTTGGGACTACCCATCCAAATCTACTGAAGTCGGACGGTACCGTAGCCTACAAGTACAACATAGGCGGTGGGCAACTCGTTTCGCACGACTGGGAACCACTTGGACCAGCAGGTTATTACGATACCTTCGGACCCGAAGTCAGCTTTTCCCAGACGATGAAAGACCTAGGCATGAAAGATTTTGCGATTGCCAAGTTCACCCACAGTGGATCGCAGATGAATGACTGGACGCCGGAAGGCAGCATGGCAAAATCACGCCATCTGTACCCGCGTTTCATCAGGTTCGTCAAGGATTCGATCAAGGAACTGAAAGCCAAAGGCCACAATGTCGAATTGGCTGGCATTCTTTACCACGTAGGAGAGAACGACATGTCGATGCCACCCTACCGACGGGACGCCCCTGCTTGGTTGAAGGCAACGATTGAACAAAGTCGTCTCGACCTCGAAGATCCAACTCTCAACTGGTATGTCAGTCAACAGCCACCCACAAAGAACGAACGAGTGGATTCTATCGATGTCGCATCGGAAATGGCAAAGGTCTGCGACGCCGATCCGCATACACACCTGAATTTTATAGATAGCTTTCCAGAACAGGAAAAGCAACTCGTCCTCGATACCGCCGGTATCGTTTGGTTGGGACAACAGATGGCCGGTAGCGTACAACGAAATCCTTAAGCAACTGAAAAGTCCATGTCGACTCTGCACGTCAGACAATGGACCCGGATGTTTTCACTACAGCTGATACAGCAAATCCAGGATTGTTATGATTTCATTCTCAGAATCCCCATGTACCGATCTCTTCAGGTTCATTTTCAACACCAACAGACGACAGGGCCAACGTGATTCGGCAAACACCTATTCGCCGTCGTGAATTCCTTTCCTCTTCGGCAGCAGTTCTCGGCGCGACCACCGGCTTTCGACGACTCCCACAATCGATGGGTTTCGAGTCCCCGAACGCTCGACCTACGATCGGCGTGATTGGATGCGGACTTCGCTGGGACAAGCGGGTCATGGATCCCAAGTCAAATTACGGTCTCGGCAAGCAGTTTCCCAGGTTTGGCGATATAGCGTCTGTGTGTGATGTCGATTCGGAAAGAGTTCAGCGTGCCGCCGAAATCGTAAAGGGTTGGTCAAGTACTGCACCCCTTGCGTCAAGTGACTACCGTCGAGTGATCGATGATCCCTCCATCGACATCGTGCACATCGTGACGCCCGATCACTGGCATGCGAAAATTGCAATCGAGGCAATGCTGGCTGGCAAAGATGTGTATTGCGAAAAGCCAATGACATTGACAATCGACGAAGGAAAATTGGTACGGCAGGTGCAAAGGAAAACAGGAGCGGTTTTCCAAGTCGGAACACAGCAACGCAGCGGCCGCCAATTCATTAAAGCAGTCGCGATGATTCGAGACGGACGATTGGGGTCACTGAAACGCGTCGTCTGCGGGATTGATTCCTCTCCGCAGAGTCCTTCGTTACCAACCGTCTCTGCACCGAAAACTCTGGACTGGGATCAATGGCAGGGACCCGCACCTAAAACAGCATATCGGGCGACTAAAGGTGCACAGAACATCATGAAGGAATGGTCAAACGGCCACTACGAGTTCCGCTGGTGGTACGACTATTCCGGCGGAAAGCTGACTGACTGGGGTGCCCACCACATCGACATCGCCACCTGGGGAATGGGAAAGACCGAGACAGGCCCGAC
The DNA here is from genome assembly GCA_028823035.1 of Rubripirellula sp. Lineage (GTDB taxonomy): Bacteria > Planctomycetota > Planctomycetia > Pirellulales > Pirellulaceae > Rubripirellula. The sequence goes on along the minus strand of JAPKCI010000046.1, from coordinate 10,383 downwards.
CCTGATTGATCCGATCATGGTGGAACACCCCGTGGAGTTCAAGAATGGCTATCCAGTGAAGCGAGACCGCTACAACACCGCGACCAAATTCCTGATCAAAGCCACCTACGCTGACGGAATGGAATTATCTATCCAACACGACACTGATAATGGAATACTTTTCGAGGGCACTCAAGGCCGGATTTTTGTCAACCGAGGCAAACTGGTAGGAAAACCGGTACAGGATCTTACTGACAATCCGTTGCCACCTGATGCTCTTGTTAATGTCTACAACGGACAACCTCTGACCGATCACGTTGCCAACTTCTTTGGCGCCGTTACATCCCGTCGCGAGCCAATTTCGGACGTCGCAAGCCATCATCGTGCGCTCAGCACATGCCATCTCGCAGGGATTGCTGCCCGCCTTGGCAGACCACTGCAGTGGGATCCCGCGAAAGAAACCGTCATCGGGGATGCAGAAGCTCAAAAATTTGTATCCCGTCCGAAACGGACCGGTTTCGAAATCGACATGTAGACTAGGTTGCCGATCACGGAACCTTTGAAACTTTGGGACCGATGCAAAATTAGTTGTCTTGCAGTTCGGCGATCAATGAATGCCCCACTTGCAACATCTGTTTCAACGTATTGACGGCTTGCTCGGAATCACTCAACCATGCGGAACCAGGAATATGCAAAACCGCATACTCACGCAAAAACGTGAGTGTATACCCCTGTTTCATTACCAATTCGACTCCCGCACGAAAAAGCGGATCCAATAAGTACTGGCGACATGCCTTTTCGTTGTCGGTGGTAACGCTGTATTGTTTATCAAAAGCGCTATCCCCGGTCAAAAACTCTTCACTCTGCTGACTGGGCCTGCCATTCAGCGGCTCAGCACGAAGTGCGATATCCATCACGAATGGTAACTCAGCGACGAATTGCAATCCCACGCCTTCAACCGATTCATCATCGGTTTGCCTGTAACTGATTTCAAATGGAACATCCTCGATCGCGCCACTGATCACCTCTCCATTGCTTTCCACCATTCCATCGAGGGATGCTGCTAAGGATGCGAGTGTTCCTTGTCTCTTTTTTGCCGCACGGACTTTGATGAATCGGAACACATAGGATCCCACCACAACAAGGAACATGATCACTTCAAAAATACTGTCCATTCAACTCTTCCAAACCGCTTCGTACTGACCACCATTTTCATAAACAAATACTTAAATGCGAGTATTACATTGATCGCATTTCCATCAAAACCCTGCCTGCCTGCGGTTGCGACAGGTCTTCAAGTTTTACCCTGCCATCGATGCCATCGATGCCGAGCAAGAATCACCGCCGTCTGTTTTCGCCACTCTGTTGATGGACACCAATCGCGACTATGACGCCAAACCGCATCGTCATTTTCGATATTCAGCAATCCGAGTTTCAGTCAGCACCTCTGGTCAATCACTCCCGTTCGCGAGCCTTTCGTGATGCCCGCTGTTTGTCACGGAACCGTTTCTTACGTTTGGCGTCTTTCTCTGTTGCTCGTTCAGCCTTTTCAGCCATCTCGATCTCCGTGCGGGCCTTCTCCCGCTTCATGGTTTCCGGCGTCTCAAGTGTGAACTTGCCCATGCCTCCGGACCGCAATTCAGTGACCAAAATCCGTGATGCACGATCCAGGTCCACCGAATTATTTTTGCCAAGGCACCCACGTTTTCGGCCAATCGCTTCGATGATCTGTAATTCTGCTTCTGGGATCTCGTCAAGATTGTAGCGTTCCTTCAAGCGGTCGGGAAACTCTGCTGCCATGAACCTGGCGGCGAAGAAACCAATGTCCGCATAATCCATGGCTGTTTCTTTGATAGAACCCAGCAATGCAAGGCGATAACCACTATTAACATTCTCGACGTTGGGCCACAGGACACCCGGTGTGTCAAGCAATGTAACACTGTCACCGATGGGAACGCGTTGCTGCTGCTTGGTCACCGCAGGCGTGTTCCCAGTTTTGGCAATTTTTCTTCCGGCCAAGTAATTGATAATCGTAGATTTACCGACATTTGGAATGCCTGCCACCATGATGGTGACTGTCCTCCCTTCGCGGTGAGGCACCATTCTGGCAGCCACATTTTTCAAACGGCGAATCGTTGGTACATCCTCGGTCGTTACGGCCCGTGCCCGCATGCTTTGCCCGCTGTCAAGAAAATCCACCCACTCAGCTGTTCGGGTATCATCCGCAAGATCGCTTTTCGCCAACACCTTCAAGCACGGTTTGTTCCCTCGTAGTTGCTCAAGCATCGGGTTCTCGCTTGAGTAGGGAATCCTTGCATCAAGGACTTCAATGACCACATCGATTTTGGGAAGCGTGGCTTGCATTTCAAGCCGAGCCTTGTGCATATGCCCCGGGAACCACTGGATAGCCATTTATTCTTCATTGCATCGAGAGAGATGTTCTTCTGCGTCCCAGTGTCGTCATTGAATGGACGCCTGCGAACCCCCTAAGGATCCGTCAGCAATCCAAGAACCGCTAATCACGATCAACGGGGCTAACTTTTGGGACCGTGGATGTCATCGAAACAGCGCCAACCCCGACGTTGACCCTACTTGATCTGATACCCAGCAGCTTTGGTCCGCAACTTCCACAATGTGCCTCCCGCCGTGACATAAAGCGATTTGCCGTCCGAGTCTCCGAACGCGCAGTTCGTTGTCTCATCTTGGGGGATCGGAGCAAAACCAATCTGATTTCCGTCGGGCGAAAAAACATAAATCCCAGCGGTAGGCTGTTCTGCTGTCTCCTGAGGCAAATGAGGCTGGTTCAGGCCGGCGGCTACATAAAGTCGGCCCTGCTGGTCGAGTTTCATGCCATCAGGGCCTCGTGTCGTTCCCCAATCGTGAATCATTTTCTGCGTCCCCACGTTGACGGTTCCATCGGCATTCATATCAAACCGCCACAGTTTTCGGCTACCGCCAACCCCATTGTTGTTATCCGCAACGAACAAGTATTGATCATCCGGTGTGATGATCAATCCATTTGGCCGATCCACCTCATGTTCGATGATCCTGGTCACACTGCCATCCGGGTCGATCCGGTAAACCCCTTCTATCTCTCTCCCGTTTTCATCGCGCATTTCCATTTTTGAACGCTCACCATATTGCGGATCCGAAAAGAAAATTCGGTTCTTAGAATCGACGGTCAGGTCGTTGGGCTGATTGAACCGTTTACCACCGTAGGAGTCTGCCAACACTGCAATCGTCCCGTCCCGCTCGGTGCGTGTTATCCGCCTTTTCTTGTTCTCACAAACGATCAATCGCCCCGACCTGTCAAACAACAATCCGTTGGATCCGGCGTTCTTGCGGAACACGGAAGCCTGCCCCCGAAGATCCAGACGATTGATGTCACCGTCGCCGCTCGTAAGCAACCCAAGTGAGCCGTGCCAAACGGGTCCTTCGCCTGCCCCTGAACTGCGAATCATTACCGGAGCTGACAGGAAAACACCCTCATCCGCGAAACCCAAAGATACCGTCATCAGAGCGCACCAACCAATCGTGAACCCTTGAATTACCGTTCGACACAAAAACATCTCTCGCTCTTTCACAAAAAAAGGTTTTAAACTTTCTACTTGAAAATGCAGATTGCACACGCACATCTTAGCCGACAACCGGACTGCTTCGTCAGCGCAGACGATTCCGCAAAATTCAACGATTCGCCAGCAATGGGTTCCTCACCGTAACGCTTTCGACCAACATCATCCAAGCGGATTTCATTTGCACTATATTTCCGCTAGTTTCTTACTCCATCTGCAGGCGTCGCATCGATCCCAAGTTTTGTTTCTAGATGTCATCGAACAACCACCTCCAACCCATCTCTTCCAAAAATGGAACCGGAAACACTGTATCAACAACTTAACGGCGAAGACGGCCTCCGTGCACTGGTAAACCGGTTTTACCAACTGATGGACGAATTGCCGGAAGCCAAAGGGGTCCGCAACCTACATCCCCCCGACATCACCGGATCGGCTGAAAAGTTATTCAAATTTCTGTCGGGTTTTTTGGGTGGGCCGCAACTGTACACAAGCGAGTACGGTCATCCGAGGCTCCGCGCCAGGCACTTGCCCTTCAAAATCGGAAAACAGGAACATGACGAGTGGCTGCTCTGTATGGAACAGGCGTTGTCCGAAACGGTGTCCGAGCAGACCCTGCACGACACCCTGCTGAGCTACTTTCGTCGAACCGCAGACCACATGCGAAACCAGTCAGAATAGGCCCCAAGAAATCAACCTGCCGGGCTGCCATTCTCGAACATGCGGATAGAAAAGCAAATCTACAGAGGTTTCGTTACGTCGCCAGGTCCCCCGGCACCAGGCCACGCATTAGCCGTCACTGCAACGTGATTGGACATCCCTACGATTCATCAATCTTAATGGATAGTATCTTGCCAACCGCCTGACTGGGAATGCGGTCACCATTTCCATTGATCATCCAAGATGGACACGAGTTCTTCTCTGTATTGCTGACGTGGATCGTGGCATCGCTTCAGGCCGAAGCAACTGCGACTCTACTCAAGGCTCACTCATGCTTCATTTGCCCGGCGCGGTTACTAACTTGCTCAGTTCACCTGCATCAAGAAAGATCACACCACAAGGAAAACAGGTGTCGATGACTGCGTTACCCGGCCCACAAAACGCATGGGTTTCTAATCGTGCTCCGCAAGTAGGACAGGAGCGTTCAATTGCCAACTGGGCCGAGTCCATCGGTGCGGGAACCAGTGTGGGTAGTGCTGCCTTAGCTCGCAGATGCAGGGTCAGTTTTGCAAACACGGGCTGTTGAAACAACAGTGCATTGCAACTGGGACAGCCCGCAAACTGGCTGGACTGCAACTCGCAGAATTCCATTTCTTCGCGGCACCCGGGACACCGGATTCCACACTTCCGTTGTTGGCTGAAACCACCCAGTTCAAAATCGCAAGATGAATCGCCTTCGTCGGACGGAGAAAGCGAAGAACGAGAATCATGCATCGATGAGTACTACAGAATGCAGGGGCGAGGCTGCCAACAATCGGCAGCCAAGTGATCTAAAAACAGCACGACATTAGCCTAATCTCGGTGATCCTAACCTAGGCCAGTCAGCCGGTTCATTCACTAACAATTGCTTCGTCCTCCCCTAGCCTCAACCGATACAAATCACACAACCATCGCCGCCAGCAACAGCAGACAGCGGCGGGCTACTCACCATCAACGATGGAATGGCATCCCGCACCCGAACACAGCTAACGTCTCAGAAGCAGCTTGCAGACCATTTTTCACCCTGTCATTTTCAATCCCTGACAACGACAAACTAGTCTCCGATTACCTGTCCAACGGCCCGTCGCAACGTCGCCTCAGCTTTCGCGTCAACTTCACCTGAATACTTGACATCCTTGAGATCACCCTTCAAGACACGGCAATAGAAACAGAGTCCGGCCAGATAGGCCCCATTGGCTGATGGGTGGCTTCCGTCTTTCCGATACAAATCCCGTCCCAAATCCGGATCAAGTCTTCGAGTCGTCTGCCACGCTTCTCCAACGGGAACAAGAATAGCTGCATCCCTCCGTGCGGCATCGTGGTAAGCCTTGCTCAAGGCTTTTTGCATACCAAAATAGGTACTAAAACGTTTTGCATTATTCTTGTCGCCATCGCGTCGCCCCCACGTCTGGTAATACGCGGTGTCCGCTCCCGAAGCTTGGATGACAGCATGCAACCGCTTGCTGGCAGCAAGAAACTGCTTCGGAAAAACAGCCGGCGTCTGACTTTGGTCCTGCAACACCACAACGTCCCATTTCCCGTCACGAATTCGATCCAACGTCGACTGTCGTGTGGAATGGTATTCCAAAGTCTTCCCGCCAGGACAAATGAACTCCAGTACCGCAGCCTTCTGCGGGGACTCCGAAACGATTCCCTGAACCGTCGCTTTGATTTGACTCGTGTAACTGTTGCCGAGGAATAGAACCCTCAATGGATCTGCTGCCAACGCATGCGTGGGCATTGCCAATAGACAGCAGAAAAACAGAGTACCTGCTGCATACTTCCCGAAACTCGATTGAACATTAGGGATCATATTTTCCATCTCAACATTTGCGTTTCTTTAGAGGGACAAAACCGGACAAGCGCCACCAGCAGGTTTTGACAGAAAGTTTAGCATGATCTTCTTACGTTCCGTTGTCACGCAGAAAACACACCTGATGCCTGTCGTATAGAGAAAGCGAGACATGACAACAGCTCGAATCCTTTTCCATTTTGGATAGGACAACCGAGCAACCATCAGTTATGATCCTTCCAGTAAACATGATCCACAGAGGCCACTTGATGCTTTCTCGTACCATTCTTCCGATCGTAGTGCTCGCCACTTTGGTTCTGCTGCCTAGCGTATCGGCAAAGGACCGGACTCTAGAGGAATTCACAGCCTATGCCTCGCGCCGCATTGCCAGTGGTGACGCTGAAACGATGGGCAAGTTCGTCGCGACCGTGGACCGCAACGGGGACGGTATCATCTCAGCAGAAGAATTTGCTGGACGAATCGACGCTTATCAACTGGTCTTTCAAACCGTCCAGCCCAAGTCACACACTGCCGGTCATACGTTGCCGGAAAACTGGTTTACCGACTTCGACAAAGCGAGTGCCGAGGCCATCAGCAGCGGCAAGCCGCTGCTCGTAATGTTTTCTGCTTCGTGGTGTGCACCCTGCAAAATGATGATCGCACAGGTATTTCCCGACCAGAGGGTCAAAGAGGCACTGAAATCGGTCATCCCCGTCTACATTGACTCCGAAGTCGAGCAAGACTTTGCGGCAGACAATGGGATCCGCGCCTATCCAACCTTTGTTTGCTTCACGCCGCAGCAGCAGGCAATCGCGAATCACGTCGGAGGCGGCGATGCCGAGGCTTTCCTGGAGCTCATTGAAACGTTCAAGGTGGCTGCTTCTGAGGCTCAGACAGACGAGTGAACCGGCCGCCAAGCCAGTCTGTTTGACGGTCTCAACCTGCACATGCTGCAGTTATTCGCATGACAAAATCGTGACGTTCAGTCGAGCAGGGACACCACGAGTTCCTGTGTGGCAACTGCGTGACATCTTAGCGGAGCGATGCTGGCACCCTTTTGACCACTCACTTAACGTGTCTTGGGCAGCGGCGGCCCCTGAGTTCTGCATTCCTGCAAGCTTCATGCTTAAAACAGCATTAGCCGTTTCATTTCCTCCATTTTCACATTCAAACTAACAAAACAGCCCTTTTCCCGTTTCACGGCGGTCGCGTGTCGCGTAACATCTTGGAGTGAATAATAACAATCAATGGGAGTGAGAAATGTCACGTTTGCTCATGGGATTCTTGGCAACAGCGGTAATGATCCCGCTGTGTGCCGCAGAAGAAACAGAGTCGGTCGATTTGCGATATCGAAGTTATCGCACCTGGTCTCTGCAATTACCCAGCGAAACATGGTTTCCGCTTCAGGACGGGATTCGCATCCCGCACGCTGGTGGTGACACATTCGCCTTTGAATATGAGGGCACCAGCCTGAAGGTCGATACCGATGGTGATGGCGAACTCGATCGCACAATTAAGGCGTTGGTCGATCCCAAGACGATGGTATCGAGCACCCGTGTGATTCTGAACGGCACTGACAAGTCGGGCCAGCCATTCCGCTACGCTGCGAGACTGCGAAACGATGCCGACGGTTGGGAATGGGCACCAGGTGGTGCCATGGTTGGCACCGTTAACAGTCAAGCTGGTCCCATTCCTGTACGGATCATTGATCAGAATGGAAATGGAAAATTCAACGATGTTGGCAGCGATGCGATGATTGTGGGTAACACCGACCACGCCATGATGCTGTCAGCAACGATCTACGTTGATGACAAATTGCAGAACATCGCCATTGCAGCCGACGGCAAATCGTTCCAGTTATCCGCGTACGACGGTCCGACTTCTGAAATCGACATGTCGACTTCATTTAACTCCAAAGCAGTACTTTTGTCGTCGGTCATCATTTCAGCCGATCGAAAAAACTCATTTGATATCGCTGCGATCGAAGGCCCCGTCCGCGTCCCGGCCGGCACTTACACAGTCGTCGCGGGTGTAGTGGGGTTGGGACAACATCGCGTGACGATCTCAGCGGGCCGAATGAAACCATTGAAACTCGCAGCTGACCGATCCAAAAAGTTTGATTGGGGTGGCCCCGTCGCTTCGGAGTTTCAATTCGCAAGAGTTGGCAACGAGGTGCAATTTTCACCTCGTTCCATCTGGTATTACGGCAAGGCTGGCGAACAGTACTCCGGTTGGCATCCAATCGGAAAATCGCCCGAGTTCAAGGTTCTGGATGCGGAAACTCAAGTTGTTCTCAAGGTGGCCATCCTACCGGGATCGTGCTGAGGCCGTGGCTTTGATCCGGTCGCCGTGAGCGTACCATCCACTGCTAAAATCAATGTTGAAATGATCGCCGACACCTTTGCCTTTGGAAAAATCGAGGGCAAAGCAAAGAAGTGATCATGATCGCGGTTGCTTCTGAAACCGCATGTCCCTGCCGGAAGCCGGGCCACGATATGGCTTTCGACGAATCGACGCATCAACACTTCTGCGGGCGGCCGCCTTTCGGCAAGCCATGGCGAGGACAAATTGCCGCCATTCGCGGTCGATTTGGGTAGGAAACTGCATATTTCTTCGTGCAGAGACGATGTCCCTCAGCTAATATGCACTTTTCGCGCCTTGGTTATTTGATGCCCAAAAACTGCCACCCCGACTGCTCTCGTTTCGTGTATCGCATTCTGGTGGCGTTGTTCTGCCTGTTGGTACCGCAGGTGGTCGTTGCCCAAAGCAGCGAATCGGTTGATCGGCCCCCCGTTCTAAGCGACGAGGGTGGTTCAATCCCTGTCAGAGTTATCGATGGCCGTTTGATCGTCGCCTGCGACATATCGGGACCCAACCTCAGAATCCCCGTTAACTTGTGGCTCGACTTTGATGGTGCCTATGGCTTGCAGCTACACAACCGCGCAGCGGCACCACTTCCAGCCGAAACACCGGCGGGCAAACCAAATCCCCTCACTTTGCATTTCGCTGACTTTACGTTGGAAATCGCTCGCCGTGAGTTGGGCCCAGAGGAAGAGTTCGAAAATTTCACCAAGTACCACTCCCACGAGATTGGCGAGAATGCACTAACCGGGGCAATCGGCTCACACGTGCTGAAGCACTTCGATGTGATTTTTGATCTCCCTCAGGGGCAAATCAATCTCGCCCCTCCAGGCCAACTGGCAGATTATCAGACTGATCCGTTGTCCGATGAGATCGTTACCCAAGTGACGCTTCAAAATGATCTGGTCTGGCTACCAGTGAACCTGCAACTTCCCCAAGCGGAAAACGCTGAGAACAAGACGATATCACGAGCGTTGGCAATCGGCTCATCGCGTTACGACACTTGTCTTGAACGTCGGCTCTGTAACTCGTTAAGACGTCCAGCAGGGAATGTTGGGCCGCTGATCTGCGAGTCGATTGACTTTGCACCCTACGTCGCGTTCCGACCGACCGAGGTTGTTCAAGTTCATCCGGACGGCGTCGCAGGTGTGATGGGCATCAATCTGCTGGAAAAGTTTCGTATCCACATCGACCGCCAGTCGTTGCTGGCAACTGTGCGTAGCGCCGGTTCACCTGATTTTCCCGAAGAAGAACTGGCGTGGTTTCAGGCAAGGGTAGCCGAAGATCCAACCCTGATCCTGAAATGGCTGAACGAACACGGCGAAACTCGACTCGGGCGTGAAGCCGCCGAATACCTGTTAACGCTGATGTTGGACGAGGGCAGTGAGGCAGACGAGCTTGCGCAGGCAATCCAGTGGGTTAACGACACGATGCCAGCTGATCTTCGCGCAACACGTCTGTTCGACCTGATGGAAGAACTCGTCAATGAAGGCGAAACCGAACTGGGAATTACAGCGGGCGAGATTGGCGTCAAAAGTGCCCGCAAAGACCGCTATCCGGAATCCAATTACAAGCTGCATGGTCGATTGGGCGAACTGCTGCTTCCCAAAGATAACCGCGAGGCGTGGCGTCACCTGCTTTCCGCCGCGTTTGGATTGCCCGACGACGGAATGATCAACCTGAATTTGGCGCGTGTCTACGAAGCCAATGGAAAAAGCAAGCGAGCGTTTAGTCGCTATATCCAGGCACTGGTTAAAGAGGAGAGCAGCGAACTGGCCATGGAATCCCTCGTTCGCATGGACAAAGAACTGCCCCCCAAAGATCGAATGACGATTGAATCCATTGACCGTATGATCAGCGGCCGGGTGCGCAATTATTCTGCTCCCAAACAGTACCAATTCGACCCCACTCAGCGGACGAACCGCACCAGTGTGGTTGAATTCTTCACGAACGCCTATATCGGCAACGAACGACGAGGCGGAG
>JAPKCI010000253.1 GCA_028823035.1 Rubripirellula sp. | reverse complement strand
CTCCCGCTGGGGATGACTGCGTTCCTGATGACTGCGTTCCCGATGACTGCGTTCCCGATGACTGCGTTCCTGATGACTGCGTTCCTGATGACTGCGTTCCCGATGACTCGGCCGAGGAACCGTTCCCGTCCGGCGAAGGCACGCTCGATTCAGACTCTGGATAACTGGTCATGAAGCTGAACTTTAACGTAGTGGAACAAGCAGAGAACGCACTTCCATTTTATTAACAGCGTGAGAAACAGAATTCACGCGATCGCAGGCATTGACTTGTCCGATAGGCAATCCAAAAAGTTTCGAGCGTGATTGACGATGCGTCTCGTTGATCGATTCCATCAACGAAAAAAATATTTAACGCAGTTGGGCCGCGAAAAAACTGCCAATTCCCACGCGTCTGCAAAAGCTGAAGATTACCATTTCAGAGGAACAGTCTCCAGTAGCCGTGCCAGAATCTCCGCGGCGGTCGGGCAACCAAACTGACCCGCGAATTTCAACTCCAATTGGTCACCCGATAGCTGGCCAATCCGCGTGTCGAAAGAATCCCCAAGCAACGCCAGCAGCGGATCAATAGCACACGGACAGCGGTCGATGACTGTTGTGACTAGTGCTCGAGACTCGCGCACAACGCTTCACAGGCGGAATTTCACGTTGTGACAGTCGATGCCAGGCATAAACCCATCAACAATCACCAAATCACGACTGGGACGTTGAACGCTGTTCTGGATCACATCATTGTCGCCTCAGAAGACTGCGTAAGCATCCGAGAGCACGGATTTTCAAGCACATCGTTTCAGGAAGATTACAGCATTCGTCTTGCCCATCAGCAGGAATCAACCGTAAGACGCAAACCGTCGGTTGCAAGTATGGGAGCCGATTGATGCGGTGAGGCAACCGCAACACGCTCCAGCCTGCTACCCTTACGGGTGCAATGACGGCAGACAACGAGCAATGACACCCTTGGGAGAGCGTGAATGCGTCATCTATTCGTCTACTTCAATTTCATAGCGATCATCGGCCTCGGCACGCTGCAATACTTTTACCCGCCAGCGGTTTGGTGCTGGTTGTTGCTCGCCCCGATTCTGGTGTTGGGCTGGTACGACATGCTGCAGACGCATCATTCGATCCTGCGAAACTTTCCAGTTCTGGGACATGTTCGTTATCTATTCGAACTGATTCGTCCCGAGATCTATCAGTACTTCGTCGAGAGCGATACCGACGGAGTACCTTTTGACCGCGACACACGATCGTTGGTCTATCAGCGGGCCAAGGATGTGCGAGACACCGTTCCCTTTGGGACGAAAGAGAATGTCTACGAAGTAGGATATGAATGGGTCAATCATTCGATGGCTCCGGTCCACAATGAGCCCGAGGACATGCGAGTAACCATCGGCGGACCCGACTGCAGCAAACCATACTCGTCAAGTCTGTTGAACATTTCCGCCATGAGCTATGGCGCATTAAGTCAAAACGCGATCTTGGCGTTAAGCAAGGGTGCCAAACTCGGGAATTTCGCACACAACACTGGTGAGGGCGGAATCAGTCCTTATCACACCGAGGGTGGCGCCGATTTGATTTGGCAAATCGGCACGGGCTACTTTGGTTGCCGGACCGACGACGGCGGGTTTTCCGAAACACTGTTCGAAGCGAAGGCGACCAGCGAGAACGTCAAGATGATCGAACTGAAGTTGTCGCAAGGTGCCAAACCGGGCCACGGCGGCATCCTTCCGGCTGCGAAACTGACTCCAGAGATCGCCAAAATTCGACACGTCCCAATGGGCAGGGACGTCAATTCACCGCCGGGACACCGCGTCTTTGATACTCCGATCGGCCTGCTGGAATTCATCGCTCGACTTCGGGAACTCAGTGGTGGCAAGCCAGTTGGCTTTAAATTGTGCGTGGGCAAGCGTCGAGAGTTTTTATCTGTCTGCAAAGCCATGGTAAAGACGGGAATCACCCCTGATTTCATCACAGTGGACGGTGGCGAGGGCGGGACTGGTGCAGCACCATTGGAATTCTCGAATCATATTGGTGCTCCACTGGTCGAAGGGCTGATTTTCGTTCACAACGCGTTGATCGGGTACGGCGTTCGCGATCAGGTGCGGGTCATCGCCAGCGGCAAGGTAACTTCTGGATTTGCTCTGCTAAAGCGACTCGCTCTGGGTGCTGACGCTTGCTATTCTGCCCGCGGCATGATGCTCGCCTTGGGGTGCATCCAAGCCCTCAAGTGCAACAGCAATCACTGCCCCGTGGGAGTCGCCACAACCAATCCGGCCTTGATGAAAGGACTCGTCCCCGAAAAGAAAAGTAATCGCGTCGCCAACTTTCACAAAGAAACCATTCAGAGCCTGTCCGAAATGCTTGGCGCTCTTGGCCTCAGCAGCCCCGAGGAATTGCAACCTTGGCATGTACTCCATCGAACCACTCCTACTGAAACAAAACACTATGGGGAACTCTATGATTTCCTGTATCCCGGAGAGTTGCTAACCAGTCCGTTGCCAATCGATTACCGGCGGGCGTGCAATGCGGCTTCGTCTGATACCTTTGCCCACGTGGAAGAATCCGACGCAGACAACGACCCTTCATCAGCGAACTGAATTCAAGCTCGAATTTTGTTTTCAATCTCGATTTACTGCGCCGCAGTAAAAGATTTGCTGAACCGCAGTAAAAGACGGGCAATGGAATCCCGTCAAGCGTGCATCGCGGCCAACGGTGGCTTCCACAAAACAATTCCGCTCAACCAAACTCAAGAGCGATTGAACACCTGGCCTTCGGGTAAAACCCGATCCACCTCATCCAGGCGGTATCCAAAACCGGGACCCTGAATCGATGACAGATCCAGCATTCCCCGACGCCGACAGTAGATCCCCGGGTGAACTTGCTCCTCTGCTGCCGAGGCAGCTGGATAGAACTGCATCCCGTTGGCTTCAACCCCCATGATGGTCCCGGCGTGCGCCGCCAGCCGCACATGCGGAATCTGTGCCAGCATGGGATTGGTCAAGTCCTGAACCATCAATGGCATACCGTGGGCCTTGGCCCAGCACAGGCTCAGCAAGGCGCCCGTCTGGGTCTTGCAGGTCTTGAGTGCTACGCCGGACCAGCCAAGCTTGCGTCCCAGTTGAACGAATTTCCAGTCGTGAGCACTTTCGTCCAGAAACAGCTGTTTTCTTTGCGAAACGCTGGAAACATCGATCTGGTTGTTTTCCAAATCGTAAGGAAACGGTTGTTCGACGTACAGAATCCGATCGAAGATATCGAGACGCTCTGATTTTAATTGATCAAGAATTGCATTGACGTAACTGGGGTCCGTAACGGTGCAATTGAAGTCCGCTGAGAGGGAATCCACCCCCAGTTCCTTCGCCATATCACCGATTCGAATCAAACGCTGATAATCCCAATCTTGATCGGTTCCCCTCAGCTTGATTTTCAGACACATCAATCCATCACGTTCAATCCACTCACGCAGCGTGACGGGGTATCCATCCTTTGGCTCATCACCATTGCAATCGGATGCTTCCAACGGATCCAAGCCACCCACCAGATGCCAGACCGGCAGATGATCAGGAGCAACTTTGACCAGAAAGTCCTGGGGATACTTGCCCGCGAAATCGATCCCTTTATCCTCAGGCACCAGATAGTGCGAAAGATCATGTGACATGTATTGTGCGTTGTAGGTCTCGTACACATCCACATCGTGCAACATGCCATATGCATCATGCGTTCCCAAATCAAAGGCGCTCACAGCGATCAGGGCTGCCAAATGTGGCAGTGGCTGCTCACGGTCCGCATTGAACTTTTCCAGGAGTGCTGGCAACGTCTGATCGATAAAGGCGTGCCCAATCTCAATGGGGTGACCGATGGTTTCTGACGCAGTCCACGCTTCGGCCAGTTGGCTGCAAAACGCCAGCATCGCGTCATAGCGATCTTGGTACGTCAAAGTAGTGCTGGGCCACGCCCACGTGACTGACAATGGAGTCTCGCCCCAACCGGTCGCGTTTTGCTGGTCGCTTCCTGCGACTGTCACTCCTGCGACTGTCACGGCAACGCGAATGCAATTCACTGACGAAACCGATTCAGCACCGAATTTCAGCGGCATCCGCATCAAGACCGGAAGATAAGTTACCGCGACCGACTCGACGCGAATATCTGTTTTTTTTGAAGGCATCGACTCAGTGTTCATTGAGTTTCCCTACGCGGTAGCATTCAACAGGTGATCATTCTAACCAGCTTGAATCAAATGGCCGACCAGCTCTTTTAGATTACGAGGATTCTGTCCCAAATCCCCTTTTCCAACACGGGATTGACTTTCAGCTTCCATGCGGGTTCCGTCACCTTCGGGTTGCAAAATCACCTGAATATCATCGGTGAAACGCATGATCCCCGTGGTACGCGTCAATTTCACCTCAACCCCGCCTTCAACATTTGCCCGACTGACCATTTTCCATTTCCCCTGGGTCTCCGCCCACGCCGCAATCTGATCAGCAACTTCAGCAGTTGAGGACGGCAACAACGGGGGCCGCAAAATTTCATCTGCAGCCGTCGACGCCAACCGAGCGTGGTTGGTGGTCAAATCGCGTTTCCAGCTATCAATACGAAAGAATACGCTCAGCATGATGATCGCCGTCATGGTAATACTGATATAGAAAAGGGGGCGTCTTAAACGCTTACCGGTTCTTATTTCCAAGTCTGTAATGTCCCTGTCGGCTCTTTCCTGACTGCTATTTTTCTCAACTGGCTTCGCCAACTGCCCGTTGGGCATGCCGTGCCGGGCCATCCTCACCCGCGCCCTGAGATCCATGCGGTCGTCTACATGCAGACCATCTGCTTCAACACATTCCTGACCTCCATCTTGCTCACCTGATCGCGTTCCTACCACCCCCAGTCAGGAATCTCCAAATTGGATCCGCCAATTGATCACCAGCCGGCGCGATTGATCCTGTTGAGTCATTGGTCCTGCTAACCGAGCGACTCATCAGCGCTGATCTCGCAACAACCGCCTCTTTCCCGAAAAATCTCGGAAGATTCCGCTCCCATGAACTCACCGTCCAATTTTGACGGCGACGCTTCCCGCCTTTAAGCTATAAAACAGCGATATCGACGTATGCAATCCGCAGAATTCCAGAAACGGGCCCTCCCTTGGCACGCTGCACATCATTTAGGAACTGCACATCATTTAGGAAGCAGTACCCTGGCACGCTGTTTCAGGGTCCAATCCGGATGAACCGGTGTAGAATCGAGTTCCCGCGCCCGCCTGCATGATAATGACCAAACCATCACCAATGTGCTCCACCTAACCTTTTTAACGCTGCCGCTAAACAACCAACTGCCGCGCTGCCTGTTTCAAGCCCAGCAAGCCTAAAAGCAAATTCACACATTTGGAAACCAGTGGACGCCAGTGGAAACCAGCGTTGATTGAAACCGTTAACTTAAAGGTACATGATCCGTTTGTCTGTCGAATTCGCGGATAACAGCGGCAGTGAAAAACAGCGGCAGTGAAAAACAGCGGCAGTGTCAAGGAGAATTTATTGTGTTGGACGGTCCTGTGAAAACCAAACGTTGGCATGCAGCCATTCTGTGCTCCATTTTGCTCAGCCTAACCAGCTTGCAAGGTGATCAGGCGAGGGGAGCTGACGACATTGACTTCACAAAAGACATCGAGCCTCTCTTCCATACCCACTGCATCGATTGCCACGGCCCAGAGGAACAGGAAAGCGAATTTCGCATCGACCGCCTCGCCAATATGCTCGCGGGAGGAAATTCAGGTGAACCAGCAATCGTTCCAGGCGAGCCGGCAGCCAGCTACCTGCTGAAATTGATTCGACATCAGGAAACGGACAAGGAGATGCCACCCGATGGATCTCTCTCGAAGGATGAAATCAATCGAATTGAGAAATGGATCGCCCAGGGCGCCGCAACGCCGGATACCTATGGCCCGGCCGAAGCGGTCATTGAACTGACACATTGGTCGTTTTTGCCAATCGCGGCGCTGCCAGAATCGAGCATCGACCGTCTGATCGCTGACAAACTCAAAGAGAAGGGACTGCAACTTTCTCCCAAAGCAAATCGACGCACACTGATTCGTCGACTCTTTCTGGTGATGCTGGGGTTCCCTCCCAGTCCCCAACAAGTCGAAGCATTCGTCAATGACAACAGCGCAACAGCATGGCCAGACTTGGTGGAACGGGTTCTCGCCAGTCCACACTACGGTGAACGCTGGGCCAGTTATTGGTTGGACCTTGTTCGCTTTGGAGAGACACACGGGTATGAGATGAACCGCGAGCGTCCGAACGCGTGGCAATATCGCGATTGGGTGATCGCATCGCTCAATGAAGACAAGCCCTACAACGAATTCGTCCGTGAACAGATCGCCGGTGACGCATTGGGAGCAGGTGTAGGAACCAGCTTCCTCGTAGCGGGCCCTAATGATCAGGTCAAAGGGCAGGATCCTAAACTGCGTCTCCAGCAGCGAATGAACGAACTGGATGACATGATCAATACGACAGGGACTGCATTCCTGGGGCTCACCACCGGTTGCGCCCGCTGCCACAACCACAAATTCGATCCCATCAGTCAACGAGATTACTACGCCCTGCAGGCGGTGTTCGCCGGTGTTCAACACGCTGAGCGGGCAATACCGCTTTCAGAAAAGACACTTACTGAAGTGGCGGATTTGGAAAAGCAGAGTTCGGGACTGACCCAAAAACTAAAACCCTTTCAAGCGATTTCAACAGATGCCGGGATCCTGCTTGAGGAGCCTGTGAAAGGCACACAGGCCAACGGTTCTGTTTCAACCAAGCCTGGCAAAACGGCCCAGCAGTTTGGTGGCAGCTCCTACCATTGGTGGAAAAACATCACCGGGCAGCCTCTGGTAACTTATCAACCGCGAGTAGAGGGTTCTTATCGCATTTGGCTGAGTTGGGGTTCGGGACATTCCAAACATAGCACAGATGCAAAATACGTCATCGATTCCGGGAACCAGATTCAGACCCTCGCTACCGTTAATCAACAACTGGCCGTGGGTGAGACGGGGCCCGTTAAAAACAAGACCAACTGGAGCGGCTTCTTGGACGCCGGAGTTCACTCGCTCAAATCGACTGATGAGATCTCGCTGATCGGTGGCAAGACAGGCCAGTACGTGACAGCTGATGCAATTTTCCTGCAACCAGCAACCTTGGCTTCCAAGGAAAGCCAACGCACCAGCCCGCCAACAAAGCGTGTGGCCGTCAACCCAAAGTTGAATGATGAGTACTTTCCGGCTCGAAAAGCACGATTTGTGCGTTTCACTATCGACGCAACCAACGGGGCCGAAGGATGCATCGATGAACTGGAAGTGTTCTCAAAAGGCAAGAACATCGCCTTGGCAACTCACGGGTCCAAAGCAACATCGTCTGGCGATTTTGTTCACCCATTACACAACCTCAAGCAGATCAACGATGGCGAATATGGAAATGCCCGAAGTTGGATCGCGAAAGCGAAGCAAGGTGGCTGGGTACAGATTGAATTCCCCGAACCGGTGATGATTGACCATATCCGTTGGGGACGTGACCGAACAGAAATCATCTCTGATCGGCTACCCGTTGTCTATCGTATTGAAGCTGCTACCGAGGAAGGGCAGTGGCATTTACTGGCGACCTCGGCAGATCGCTCACAAAAGAACTCACCGGGAAAAACCGATCCCAGCCGATACCGATTCACAGGCCTCACACCAAGCAAAGCCCAACAAGGCAAAGACTGGCTTGCCCGCCTCACCGAAATCAGTGCAAGCCTCGAAACACTCAAGAAAACGGCCCGTGTTTACGCAGGCAGTTTTACTCAGCCCGGCCCGACACATCGGCTCTACCGAGGCGAAGCCGATGCACAACGCGAACAGGTCGTTGCGGATGCCATCGAGGTTTTTACCAGCCTCGGGTTAACACAGGACACCCCTGAAAAAGATCGCCGCTTATCGCTCGCAAATTGGATAGGAAGCGATGAGAACCCCCTGACACCTCGGGTTATCGCCAATCGAATTTGGCAATTCCAGTTTGGGGCTGGCATTGTGGACACGCCCAGTGACTTTGGTCGTAACGGGACACCTCCGACCCATCCCGAACTGCTCGATCACCTCGCCCATGAACTGGTCACCCATGGCTGGTCACTCAAACATCTACACAGATTGATTATAAATTCTCTGACATGGCAGCAAAACGACCAACCAAATCCTGAGGCTTTGCGGATCGATTCCGGATCGAGATTGCTATGGCGTTTTCCCCCCAGAAGACTTGAAGCGGAGGCCATTCGAGATTCAATCCTTGCCGTCAGCGGTGCACTGGACCTTGAAACCACCGGTGGGCCGGGCTTCAGTCCCTTCGAAGTCGAGATGGAAAACGTCAGGCACTACCACGAGAAAACATCCTACGGTCCGGCAGACTGGAGGCGAATGATCTACATGACCAAAGTACGTCAGGAAAGAGAACATGTGTTCGGTGCTTTTGATTGCCCTGATGCCAGCATGGTCGTATCCAAGCGAAGTCGATCAACGACACCGCTACAGGCACTGAACCTCCTGAACAGCCAATTTATCATGCAGCAAGCTGCCATGTTTGCAGATCGCCTGACCCAAGAAGCCGACGACGATTCGGCGCGAGTGCGTCTGGCGTGGAACCTTTGCTTCCAGCGGGATCCAAACGACAGAGAATTGCGTGAGAGTATCAAGTTCATACAACACGCCAGTCTGGAGCAATTCACCCGCGCGCTTTTAAACACCAATGAGTTTGTTTTCATACCGTAGAGAGACAAGCAAAACGGTCTCGCCTGAATTCATGAGTTCCTGTTCGATGACTCCCCTGATTTACGCATCCCTTGCTTAGCTGGGCCAGCTAAATACTTCCGAACACACCACTGAAATATTGACGCTGGCAAACACAAGCGTTTTCCTCGATAGTTCCTCATCCGTCCGACCAACCCTGAACAATACGATCCATGACTCACCTCCTGAATCGCCGCAACTTTCTGGCGGAAACGGCAACCGGCTTGAGCAGCATTGCACTCACAAGCCTGCTGCAGGAACAACAACTTCTGGCCGCTCCCAATGAGCCTCTTCGACCCCGGATCGAACCCAGTAAACCATTCGCCGCACGAG
>JAPKCI010000045.1 GCA_028823035.1 Rubripirellula sp. | reverse complement strand
TTGAACTGAGCGGCATTGAACTGAGCGGCATTGAACTGAGCGGCATTGAACTGAGCGGCGTTGAACTGAGCGGCGTTGAACTGAGCGGCGTTGAACTGAGCGGCCGTTGTGCCTTGCAAACCCACGGAGGCCACCACACACGCCAAGAATGGCTGTAGCGGCGGCGTGGAGATCTGGTGGATAGGACGCGACGTTGAGGTTCGCGATGGCCTGCTGAAACCCTTGCGTCCTTCTGCGGGCGCGTTGTCGTCTACGCTGTGCTGACCGGATTGAATTGTGGCATTCCCGGCACTCAGGTGCGATCCCACCGCCTGTGCGTTTACGGAATTCACTCAGCTCAACCCAGTTGCGACAAACGCTACCTAGCCTGACATCCTGTGGCATGTAGAGTTGGTGGCCATCATCGTGGTACATGCTTTCACCTCCCGTGTGAATGATGCAGCAAGGATTTCCACGCTGTTACATATTACATATCTTACTGGGAGCGACTCGGCTTACGCGAACATTGTTTGTCCGCTGATGGCTGCAAAAACTGGTTGGACGGCGACCTGATGCCACTGACAAACGTCCTGCTCGCCCGTTTCTGGTGGGGTTGCAGGAAGCTGCCTGTATGGGATCTATTTGCGTCCTTAACAGTAACGCCGACGAACTTAACCAGCTCAGTCGACGGGAAAGCCCCGTTTTCGCAGCAGAGCGCTGGTGTCCACATCTCGACCACGGAAACGGCGGAAACCTTCGGCTGGGTCAATGGTGTCACCGATGCTCATGACGTTGTCATGCAGACTCTTGGCAACATCCTTGTCGTAGAAACTCCCTGCTTCCTTAAAGCGTTCTGCCGCATCCGCCGTCAGTGCATCAGCCCACAGATAACTGTAGTAACCGGCGGAATAGCTGTCCCCACTGAAAATGTGCATGAAGTGCGGAGTGCGGTGACGCATGGGCAGTTCACTGGGCATACCCATCTCAGCAAGAGTTTCGCGTTCAAAGGCATCAGGGTCAATGTCAGCGGAACCGGCGAGATGCAGCTTCATGTCAATCAGAGCGCTCGCCAGGTACTCGACCGTGTCAAATCCCTGATTGAAAGTGGATGCTTTGTTGATTTTGTCCAGCAGCGTTTGGGGAATCGCCTCACCGGTTTTGTGGTGGATGGCAAACTGATTTAGAATTTCGGGGGTTTCCAGCCAATGCTCATTGATCTGCGAAGGAAACTCGACGTAATCACGCGCGACCGAGGTTCCGGACTGGGTCCGGTAGTTGACCTTCGAAAGCAGTCCGTGAAGCGCGTGACCAAATTCGTGGAACAGGGTAACGGCGTCGTCCCATGAAATCAGGACCGCTTCGCCATCGGCGCCCCTAATGAAATTCGAGTTGTTGGAAACGATAGTGGTAATTGGCTTGCCCATGTTTTCCTGAGCTCGATAGTCAGTCATCCAGGCACCGCTACGTTTCCCTTCTCTCGCATAGGGGTCGAGATACCAAAGTCCCACGTGATCACCCTCAGCGTCGGTGACTTCCCAAACAGTCACGTCAGGGTGGAATACAGGAATCCCGCTGAGTTGTTTAAAGTGAAGTCCGTATAACTGTGTTGCCGCCCACATCATTCCTTCACGCAATTTCTCGAGTTGCAAGTAAGGTTTGACTTCATTGAAATCGAGATCGTACTTGTCTTTGCGGACTTTTTCCGCGTAGTAGCGATAGTCCCACGGTTCGATGGCGATCTTGCTCCCTTCCTTGTCAGCAATCTCCTGCATGTCGGCGACTTCCTCGCGCACTCGGGCCAAGGCTTTCGGCCAGACCTTCATCATCAGGTCCATTGCAGCTTGCGGCTGCTTTGCCATGGTCGGCTCCATTCGCCAGTGCGCGTGGGTTTCGTAGCCCAGCAGTTTGGCCCTGGCGGCGCGGAGTTTTAAAATTTCAGCAATGATCTTGTTGTTGTCGTACTTGTCGCCGTTGTCGCCGCGACTGTAATAGTTTCGCCAGACCTTCTCGCGCAGATCGCGGTTGCTGGAGTAGGTCAGGAACGGATCCATCGAAGAGCGTGTGTTGGTAATGGCCCATTTTCCGGCCTTGTTGTCCCGCTCTTTGGCAGCGCTTGCCATGGCGGCGATGACGCTGTCGGGTAACCCGCCTAATTGCGACTTATCCTTGATCCAGGTGACATAACCCTTTTCGTCTGCCAGCACATTCTGGCTGAAGTCGGTAAAGAGTCGTGCCAGCCGCGTATTCATCTGTGACAGCTTGGCCTTCTCTCTTTTGTTCAGCTTTGCACCCTTCCGCAGAAACGTCTTGTAGCGATCGTCGACTAGTCGGCGTTGTGCAAGGTCAAGTCTGCCGTTCTTCATGTCCGGACTGTTGTAGACTGCCGAAATCCGCGCGAACAGCTTTTCGTTTTGATAGATGCTGTCTTCGTGCTCGGAAAGCTTGGGGACCACGACTTTCTCAATGTCAGGGATGGCGCCGACATTCAAGTTTGAGGCATAGACGAAGAACATCGCTTCGAGTCGACTGAGAGCTCTTCCGGCCCGTTCCATCGCTACGATCGTATTTTCGAAGTTCGGTGCTGCGGGGTCAGTCGCGATCGCATCGATGTCGGCTGTTGAGGCGGCAATCGCCGCGTCGAAGCCGCTGATGAACTCATCGGGTCGTACCAGATTCCAGGGGGGAACACCTCCGTAAGGTCCGGTCCAAGGCTTCAGGAGAGGCGAGTTCGATTTCATCTTTTTTGCATCTCCGGCAGATTGTGCCAATGTGGTGTCGTGGAAAGCAGAGATTGCGACTGCGATGGACAGTGCTGTGAAAATGCAACGGGTCACTTGGGTCATCCTGTAAAAGGCGGTTGCGCAAATCTTCAATGGGGGCTCAGTTTAACAAGTTGTTTGCAACGATTGGCTCACAGGGGTGGTGGCTTGCCCGTCTGCTGGAGTGTTTTTCCGCTGGGGAAACCAGCTTCGGAGGACCGTGAACGCAGTCGGATCGGCAAGTCAGCTGGTAAACCGCCCCGCTGTGGGCGGGAGATCAAGCTGTTGAGTGGGTTTTTTCCCAACAGGTGCCCTCATCAACGACCTTGAATTGAAGCTTCTGAAGCTGCTCGATGAGCTCGGTCCGATCTCCATCGATGGCCGTTTCTACGGTCTGGATATTTCGTTGGTTCAATGAATGAACCAATGCGCCGATGAGGTAGCTTTCCGCCGCAAGCAGCCTGCCCTGTTCATGTTGGGCTTTCAGGTCCAGAATCGCCGTGGTCGGGGACATCACTTCGGCTTCCGGATCGCTGAACCAGATCAAAACGGAAGCAATCGGGGAGCCCAGCTGATCAAGCAGTTCAGCCGATTCGAGATCGACATGAGCCAGACAGGCGGCCAGTCTCTTTTCTTGGGGGATGATTGGCCTGCAGGACAGTCGGCTGGTTCGCCTAAGCTGCAGAGCCGCACGGTTGACCGGTGGCCGGTATTGATCGACCCTCGCGAGCATTCGAAAGTGGGCCATGCCCGGGGTATAGCCGGCTTGCTGGAGAAGTGAACTTGTTCGGTAATCCGAAAGGGGAATGCCAATCCCGAAACCGATCGGTTCGAGTCCGGCGTAGCCTCGCTGATCGTCACGAACCAAGCCAATCCGAATATGCGAGGTAGCCTGTCGTGAATGCTCGATCGCAGAGAGCAGTTTGAGTCCGACTGCTGGTTCAGCGTTAGCAGCCAAACAGAGGGCATGAACGACGGTCTCGTCTGCCCCGTCCTCGGGGGCTGCAAAATGACACCATCCAGTCACCGTTCCGTCTGATTCGGCAACCAGTAACGTTGCTGGGTCGAAAAAGTTTCTTGCCAGTACCGCCTGCTCATACTTTGCATGGTTCACATAGGGCGGCGGACCTGCCGTCGACCAATGCTCAATCCAGATCCGTACCAGATCTGGTAAGTCGGCGTTTCGAAACGGGCGGATTTTCAAGGCGTGTGCATCAAGCGTCAGTGAAGCCAGCCAGACGGTGTCGTTCCCGGCATGACGTCGGTGAAGCGGACCAAGAGTGTGAACACTTTGTGATTCACAACGCACACAACCAATGTCCACCTCGGCTGTGGCATGATCGCACAACCTGCAACGCAATTGAAGCGGTCCAAATCGTAAATAAGAAAAACGGCAGGGAAACACGCCCGCGCTTCCCCGCCGTCTATTCTTCAACCCGCGAGAGAACGTCGTTGCCAAGCTGATTGCAATCCCACACCACAGCCAACTTCACCACGACCCGCTCAGTCGAGCGCGGGCCTCCCACATTGGTTGACCCCCGCCGGTATGGGATGAATCGGCCGTTATTGCCCGTCTCTAGGCTCGGAACTGACGTTTGTCAGTGAAAGAGGGATCATGACGGTAAAAAATAGCGGACGTGATGGTTGTTCCGGTTGCGAGGCCCGCACAATTCCATTTTTTGATCCAGAAGGCCCCGCGATCCGACTCGAAACACAGCCGGCAATGGTGCGACATGACTCGGCACGTCCTTCCAGCCAGTCTCGACGGCAGGTCCCAAAACCAGGACAGCTATGCCTCGTCACGGTTGGCAGTCGCGAGATTCATCAGT
The DNA here is from genome assembly GCA_028823035.1 of Rubripirellula sp. Lineage (GTDB taxonomy): Bacteria > Planctomycetota > Planctomycetia > Pirellulales > Pirellulaceae > Rubripirellula. Next base: position 29,650 of record JAPKCI010000045.1, on the reverse strand, counting down.
TTGGCATCAGGTTTTTTTCTCTTTGAACGGATGGACCTGTCTCACGATCATGACTCGTGTCTCAACTTGATCCGAAGGGAGGTTGGATCGCATTGGAATCGTGGAAAAGACCGCAGCTTGCAGGCTTGGCACAGGGATTGCGGATGCCCAAGTCGTGCTTTTTACCGCCTACATCCGTTGGAGTTCTCTCATGTCTCGTTTTTTCACGACCAGCCGATGGTTGGGCGTCCGTTCAATTCTTGTTCTGGGTATCGGGGTTTTGATGCTTGCCGTGGCGGTTGCTCAAAAACCGGTGGATCCGGTCGCCGACGAAGTCATGTGTCTCTATTTCGACGAACTATCCCGCACTGACAGTGATTATCTGGTCGTTGGCGTCCTGCAGGGAACGATCGGTTCGAGTAAGAGCAAAGAAGGGTACGAGCCCATACTGGAGCCCACGCTGCACGACCTCACCCTATTACATTTCCAGCCCCGCATCGCAGCACCTTGGTTCCCACCAGCCAAGGAAAGGATGATCGTCGATATGTTTCCACCGGGAAATACGGGTACGCGGACAGACTCTTCCGGCACCGATTGCCTGCTCCCAGCGGTGCAGATGGTACGTGCCCAAGCGAGGAGTCGGTCGGGTGTCAACAACATCAAGCAAATCGCGTTGGGGATGCTCAATTATGAATCCGACATGGGGAGGTACCCACGAGGTCTACCTGCCGGCGGCGGTGATCGGGACGTTATCGAATGTGAACACTGTGGCGCATCGTGCACCGAACCGTGTCGTTGTAATCCAACGGGTTTCGAACTGATCTTTGGGAACACCGATGATGAATTGGTGGACATGCAGATTGAGTCCGATTATATGCATCTGCTATTCGTTACGTGTTACGGAATGCGTTCGGTGACGCTGTACCCCATGGAGGCAGATTCCAATCAAACCTTGGTCGTCGCCAAAGGTTGGCGCGATCATGGAGTGACGGTTTGTCCCCGTGCTGATGAATCCACTGACGTAAAAAACGATCCATCCAATGACCTGTCACCAAAGCCTCAAGGTGCGGTGGAGATTGTTGGAAATAGCCGTCCCATCGAAGCCTCTGCAGATGCCCCGGGCATCGTCGTTCTGGATGGCGGTGGTGACGGATGCCTGCAGTGAAACGGTTCGGCTCACTCGAAGGGTTGTCGTTTTTTCCAATCAGGTGTTGGTCGTCCTGTTGTGCTGAGATCTGATTCCTGGGTGACAGACGCTCGGAGTCTGGGGGCTGGCGTCTGGATTCGTAGGCCCGACTGGGATTGCAAGCGTCGCTCGCCGATGTTTTGCATGCAATCTGGAGGTTCAGCCGTGTCATGCCTCTCAGCAGTGAGGTTCTCCGCTTCTGGATCCCTGAGGCAGGATGACAGGTAGCCTTGTCATGGCAGTTGAGAGAGAGCGGAGGTTTTTGGTTTCGGTTTTATTTTTCGCTCGAGGGTCGATCTCTCTTTCCCTCATCTGGCAATTCGGTTGCAATAGGTAGATGAATTGCATTGTCGGCCATGAAGGCCGGGGCGATCGATCGATAATCGCATCGTAGAGGCGTTCGGCAGGGTACCGATCACTGCGAAAATCAAACGTTCCATGGATGGGAATAACGGCATGAAATCAATAGGGAATGTGGATCTGCGTGAGACTTGCTGCGGCGGCAGCGGGGTCGAACGTGTTCAATCTCCCAAGGGCATAGGGTTCTGTCCCAGGACGATGCTGGCAAGCGGATTGTTCGCCGCTTGGTTGTTTCTGCCCTTTGCGGTTCCGCCCGTAATCGGTGCGGGGAATTCCGGTGCGGGGAATTCCGGTGCGGGGAATTCCGGTGCGGGCGCTGCACTCGGGACGGGCTCGGTTCGTTCCGAAGCAACGCCCGATTTTGTTGGGATTCAGAATGAGTGTCGTATTCGGATCAAGCAACTGCGTGATGAGTTGCTGGTAGCACAGGCCAATCGAACCACTGTTCGTCCGCAGTTAGCAAAAGAATTGGAACTTTGGGGGCAGTTGGAACTGATCGCAGAGGAGCGGCGGTTAGCCTACGAAGACAGGGTTCGTTACGAATCGGGGCTTGAATCATCCAGCGGATCTGGCCGGCGTTTGCACCAACCACCCAGTTCGTTTCTTGAGGTGGATGTTTTGCGGGCGAGACGGGTCTCGGTGGTAAATTCGCTAGAGGCCTTAGAGCTTGAGGTCAAATCTGAAAAACGCATCGCAGTCGGCGTCGCCAATGAATACCAAGAATCTGAACAGGACCGACGCAGGTCCTCAGAGGCACTGAGTGGCAGTGCGGTCGAGCAAAAACTGGTTGGTCAGCAGACGCTCGCACTACTGGAACTTGAGAGTCGTGTTCTGAAGGCCAGGCTTGATTTGCATCATCAACAGCTTGATCTGCTGCAGTTGCATGTGGTTGAGACTACCGCCGAAATCAAGTCACTTGAAGCCGTGATCAACGCTCCTAGCAGCAAATTCAAGCTTACGCAGCAGGAATTGGATCATCGGTTGGCAGTGCTGGATGGATTTGAGCAGAAGGTTCGGGAACAGCTGTCCGTGCTTGATGCACAAATGCGTGAGATCATGAGACGACGGCAAGGCGGCGAGGCTGTCAGTGAGTCAAGCTATGAAATTGTCCGCGAAGAGTCTCAGCTGCTGAGGGATTTGCTGTCCAACACTTCGTTGTTCAAAGAGTGTTGGCGGCGTCGATTTGAACTTTCGAATTTTGATGTTCCTGCCGGAAGGGTTGAACAGTGGTTAGAGGATGCAGAACAGTTGGGTTTGCAGGTTGCGCAGATCGATGAGAAGTTGAGATTGCGTACCCAGCAACGCCGTGAGGCATTGTCATTGTTGACGCGAGCTGTGGGGACTGTCAGTGGCGTGACGGCGAGTCGTTTGGCCGTCGACGGTTCAGGGCTGGATCCTGTAGCCGTTTCACGTATCCAGGAACTAGAGACCATCATCGACTTCTATGGTGGGATCCAAGTATTGGCGACCACGGGCGAGCGTTTGTGTGATTTGTTCTTGGAAGACCTGAGGGCACAGCAGAGTCAGTTTTCATTCGCGGACAATGTTGAGTTGCTGGCAGGCTGGGTCAGGGCTGCCTGGGAATTCGAGATTACCGAAAGTGAGGGCAAGGCGATCACGGTCAAGAAAGTCGTGCTGGGTTTGGGCTTGCTGCTGTTTGGCTATTTTCTAAGCAGGGCGTTAGCGTCGGTGGTTGCCTACAAGGTTTTGCCGCGCTTTGGCGTGAGCCATGCTGCGGCATCTGTTTTGCGATCGGTGATGCTGTACGCCATGCTGATTGCTCTGTTCTTCGTTTCACTCGATGTGGTGAATGTGCCGCTCACGTTTTTTGCATTCTTCGGTGGTGCCGCAGCAATTGGCCTCGGGTTTGGCAGTCAGAATCTGCTCAATAACTTCATCAGTGGGTTGATTCTGCTTGTCGAGCGACCGATTCGCGTTGGTGATTTGGTCAATGTGGATGGGATTGATGCGAATGTCGAGCACATTGGTGCTCGAAGCACGCGAGTACGGACCGGTTCGAACCTGGAAATTCTTGTTCCAAACAGTAAATTCCTCGAAAATAACGTCACCAACTGGACGCTTTCAGACACTCGAATTCGGACAAGTGTGAATGTCGGGGTTGCTTATGGTTCGCCAGTGAATGATGTCATTGAGCGATTGAAGCAGGTGATTCGAGTTCAAGACAAGGTGATGCTGACACCGGAGCCCATCGTGTTGTTTCAAGATTTTGGGGACAGCTCACTCGCCTTTGAAGTCCATTTTTGGGTCCAAATGAAACGCATCATGGACGGAGCCAAGGTGCGGAGTAATGTGCGGGCCGCCATTGATGAGGATTTTCGTAAAGCGGGAATCGTGATCGCGTTTCCGCAGCGGGATGTGCATATCGATATGCGTTCGCCACTGGAAGTGCGTCTGACGGGCGACGACACGCAACGGACCCGTTCTGAGTCGGGTGAGGATTCCCATCATGTCAGCGGTGTGCATCGACTGCGGCGCGTCGGTTGACCCCCAGGGGACACAACAACGGGAGGGGCGGGAACGCCGGGCGGTCTTGGTTTCCTGTCTGCCAGATCGCTGTCTGCCAGATCGAGCCTCTGAAGGCACGCAATCGCGTGTCAATGCGATTGAGTGTCAAGTCTGCCATCGATTCCCTGCCATCGATTCGTTGACCAGAGTGGCGGCATCCATTGGGCGCCAGTCCAGCGTGTGATGTTCGCCGGGTCTGCGATGGCTGATCGCACGGTTGCAGCGGAGGTGGTTTGTTAGGCGGCTCGCCGAATTTGCGTTTCCGCAGAGTCCTGAAGGACGACGCGGCGAGACGGGCGGCGTGGTTTGGTTTCTGCCACAGCGTTGCGGTTGGGTTCGTTTTCGATTGCGGTTCTTCGCAGCCAGCCACGGCGGTAAAAGTATAGCAGCGTGCCGGCAATCATCACGCACATCATTCCGAGAGCCGCAGGGTACGCGCCGTTAATCGACAATTCGGGCATCTGCGAGAAGTTCATCCCGTAGACGCCGGCGAGGAAGGTTGGCGGCACAAACACACTGGTAAGCAGGGTCAGCACTTTCATGATTTCGTTGCTGCGATGGGCGACTGCTGACATGTAGGTGTTGATCAGTCCGCTTGTCGATTCTCGGTACATATCGACAACGTCAGCGAGTTGCGTGCAATGGTCGGTTGTGTCACGTAAGTACTCTTCGGTAGCTTTCTCGATGAACGGACTGTCAACCGTCAGTAGGGTTAGAACCATTTCGCGTTGTGGCCAAATGCTTCGCCGCAGGCGGACGAGTATGTTCTTGGTTTGGTGAATATCGGCCAGTAGGTCTGGCCGTGGGTCGCGCAAAGTCTGGTTTTCCAGCTGTTCAATGCGTTCGCCCAAGCCTTCGAGTATCGGATAACAACCATCGACGCACGAATCCAGGATGGCGTAAACAAGGTAGTCTGGCCCTTTGCTTCGTAGTCGTGCCTGGGGGTTCTCAAGCCGCCGGTTAATCGGCGCAAGGACATGGTCGCAGTTCTCGTGAAACGTCAGTACAACCTGCTTGTTGAAGACGATGCCTAACTGGCTTGGGGTCATGTTGTCGCTCACGGCTGGAACACTGTGAGCGATGATCAATTGTTGGTGTTCGAACAGTTCCATTTTGGGTCGTTGCGGTGCATTGACCAAGTCTTCCATGGCAAGCGGTGTGATTTGGAACCGAGAGGCGAGTTTTTGTAGCACAGTGCCGTCACCCTGCCCACGGACATCGATCCACATCAACTGACCCTCGAGCAATTGGGTCGGCAATTCCTCAACAGATTGGGTATGAAATACCTTGGTGTGTGTTACAGAGATCAAGGTAACCCGTAGTTTTACAGGCTCTGAATTGGCACTCAGCACAAGGGTACCAGGCCGGGCCCCCGCTTCGGGGCGGCGTCTTGCAAACATCGGGTTCGTCAGGGGCGAGGGAACTTGTAAATGGAAGTGAACTTGCGCGACCATCGCAAACTGCGGGTTGAGGTGTCAAGGCAGAGAGAGCGTTCAGGTAGGAGAACGATTGGGATTGGCCTGCGTCATGAGGGGCAGTATGGTCCAAACCATTGTGGGTCAGCATTTTTTCTGGAGACTGCCCTGTCGGGAATTTTCTCGGTAGAACGCAGGGCCTGTACCGCAGACACCGGATTTGCTTTCAATGCAGCGGCCTTGTGCTGTACTTGGATTTGCGGTGATTTTTGCTCCGTGCTATCAACTGAGAGTGTCAAGGATGACCAACCAGAATGCCTCCCCTTCTTTTCCCCGCGTGAGTGAATCACCAAATCAAAGTGCCTTGGTGATCTTGGTACATGGTACGTACGCGGGTGATGATGCGAACGACGGTCAGAAATGGTGGCAGGCTGGTAGTCCTGTTGCAGCTCAATTGCAATCTCGGCTGCCTCGGGGTGTCCGGATCGCTGATGGTGCGGAGGTCTTTCATTGGTCCGGCGACAACAGCGAGCGGGCTCGTAGCAAGGCTGCATTGAAACTGCTTGATCGTTTGCGGGCACTTGAGGCCGAAGGCCGTGACTATCATCTTGTCGGTCACAGTCATGGTGGTTCTGTGATCTGGAAAACATTGAAGGCCAAGTCGCTGGGGCGGCATCCGCTGGATCACCTGAAAAGCTGGACTACCGTCGGAACACCCTATCTGCAGCATCGCAGTCGAAGTGTCTTCAATCTTTGGAATGTGGCGGGTGTCGTCATGGGCATCCTGTTGATTCCACCCGCGGCGCGAGCGATGTTGCAGTTGGGACGGATGCTGAATAATGCATTTCGAGGGAATGACATGGTGCTGACCCTGCCACCTGCCAGTGAAGCAGGGCTGATGGGGATCATTCGTGTGCCGATTCTTTCGGCAATCGAGTGGGTGGGGGTTCAGGTCGAGCACACGGTCATGGGAGTTCACGTCGGCAGTTACGATCCTGACACAGGTGTTTCGTTGCTCGAGTACTTTTTTGGAAGTCTCGAAGGCATTTTGTTGATTCTGGTGACAGTGACGCTGTGCTACATGTTGATTCATCTTTCGATGCTCAGCATTCGTCCGGCAATTGAGTCATACAGGATTCTTGCCGAGCAAAGATTGCAGCGTCATGCCTTCAATATTTACGGTGAACGCTATTTGGCGATTTGGTCACCCGATGATGAGGCGATCAATGGACTGCGGGCTACCCTCGCTTTTCAAATGTCATTCGTAAGTAAAATGTTTCCTCAAGAGAGAGTTTTCTTTTCTGACACGATTGGTTTGTTGTCACGGCCCTATTATTGGGTGCTAGCACCGCTGTTCAACCGTTGGTTGCAACCGCCGATCGATCGGATGGTGCGCAATATCGTGACGCGGGCGGCCCAAGGCAATGATCGGCCAAGTGCGACAATCGTTGCGGTCACGGCGTCACCTGTGGGTGAAATGGAGAGCCAAGTACCACCCTTGCCGCCCGCCGTTTGCAATCGCATTCTTGCCACCGCAGATCACCACGCGCGAGACATCGCGCCAATGTTAAGACGATTGCTCGGGCAGGCGTCTTTATCGCAGGGGGTTCAGGCATTCTGCAAAGAACTCTCTGGGAAAGAACTGGTTCATACGTCCTATTTTGATCATGCCACCGTAGTCGAATTGATTTCTTGTAACATTACCTGGGGGATGGGCGAAGAAATGGTCCAATGGAAGACTTGGCGAATGGACCCGGAACTGACACGTTGGTTCGAGGATGCAAAGCGTAATCTGGTCCGCGAACCGGTGGTTGGCAATCGCGATCACGAAGGGCTGCCTCTGTCTTCCAAGGCTGCCTGACATTGTTCTTCCAAGGCTGCCTGACATTGTTCTTCCAAGGCTGCCTGACAGTGTTCGTTCAAGGCTGCCTGACAGTGTTCGTTCAAGGCTGCCTGACAGTGTTCCGGCGGTACCGTGCTTCGTCACACGTCCACCAGAATGTGGATGGGGTAGTCTTTTTCCTCGGATGATGCTTCTTTCGCGAGCACCGGGCGGGGCACCGTCCGTGCGGGCAGGATCGCCTATGATTTTGTCATCCCGTGAGCATGTCCGATTTGCGGTTATCCGTGAAAGGTTCGCCTTAACCGCAGTTTTTGAATCGTGGTAGAAACTGGCCGTCGCAGTCGGACGTAGGAACCGACGCTCCAATTCAGGATTCAACGCTGAATTGGGCCGTGGTAATGTGATACAACGCATGTTGGCCCCTGAGTATGGTTTGCTGCAATTGGAGATTTTGGGAACGTGTTTTCGGTGGTCAGGTGAGAGGTGTGTGGCGAGAGGTTTGTGGCGAGAGGTTTGTGGCGAGAGGTTTGTGGCGAGAGGTGTGAGGCTCGTAATCAAGTTTGCCATCTCCGGGTGGCTTGCCCGTTTTTTTCGCAGTTTTCATTACGGATTGAATCATGGCAGGGTCAGAGAAATCGGCTTCGAGAATAGAGTCCACGTCGGCGGGCAGCACCGGGGGAGTGAATCGGCGCGCTTTCATGGCGGCGTCAGCAACCGCGGTCACTCTACCCTTGTCCAATTCGCTGGCGGACGCGGCTGATCCCGCTACACCGCTTGGCGTTTATCACTTTGGTGGAGCTAACGCTGATTTTCATGGACACCAGTGGCAGACATTGAATCCGGGCTACTGGAAAATTGAGGGTGGAGCGCTGCGACGTCGATTGCAGAATTACGGCGACCGTGCCCGTCGGACGGGGTTTCCATTCCACGGCGAAACGAACAAGTTCGAGTTCAAGACCGACTACGATCCATCGCTACCCACAGGAATTCTGTATGCAACAGAGTGGGAATTGGATGGTGAATATACGATCAAGGCAAAATTCACGTATCGTCAGGAGACTCCTGCCGTGAAGGCGGGCGACGATCCTGCCTGGTCGATGTATCAGGATGGTTACGGATTGATGGGTATCGCCATCGGCGGCGGATCTCTGCTGGAGAGCTACGGCAAACTGGCTCAAGTGATTCGAGTTGTTTGGTCGGATGATCAAAAACTTAAAATCTTGGCATCGGCCTCAGGCAAGAAGCATCCGCAGGGGGGGCATGGAAGAGAGCAGGACCGCGTCTTGGCGGAAGCTGGCGGCGTGTCGCTTTCACCCGGCGATCAGTGCGAGTTGACGGTTCGCATTGCAGCATCCCCTCAGCCGGCTGCCGGGCAGGTCGTGATTCGGGCGAGCTTGCAGTCAGGAAATCAATCCTGCTCAGTCGAACACAAAATCGGAAAAGAGCGAGTTGCTGGTTTTGCGGGCATTGTAGCCAGAGGATTGATGGATTTTGAAGTGAATGAATTCAAGGTCGATCCAGGTAGCAATCAGCCTCGTCGTGTGGGCGTCGTGGATTGCCTTGCCTGCTATGCATTGGGGGATACGCTGCAGGAAGTAGACGGAGTTTGGAAGGTCCGCATGGTCGGCTTGTTCGCGTCTGATGGCGAGCAAGTACAGATTCGTGTGGCGGACTCAGTCGAACCGCAGGGTGGTTGGGCGCAGACGCCAGTTGCTGGTGCCGCAACGATTGTCAATAACCAATGGCGACGGCACACTGCCGTGGTTGATGTCACACTGCCGCGAAATCCAGCTGATGCCACCCAGTACTACACCGTTTGGAAAGATGGTGTTGATGTAACGACTGATGGACGCGTTGGGACTGCCGCTTGTGGGCCTGGCACTGGCCTAGTAGGTGACGTACCCGTAGACGGTCGCTATGTCGGACGACTCCCCAGGTTGGTCGCTCCCTACAGGCTGTGCGGATTGTCATGCCATGCAATTACATCAGGTCTGCAGCAGCGGAAAGATGGAGCGTGGAAGATATCCGGCCAACGCGATCATTGGCAGTATCGTGATCAGCCGAGTGAGCAATCTTACAAGCATCTCGACGAGTACGGTTTCCAGGTGATGCTTTGGGAAGATGACGTTTGGTACATGGAACTGGTGATGTATCCACCAAGCACTGACGACGCCTATAAAATTATCGCTTGGTCGATTTGTGGCCCGACAAGTCGTTGGCAAATGATGCGGCACTGGAATGTCTTGAACCCTGGTGACCACGATTATGGGATGGATGATGTCAAAGGTCCCGAACAGATTGCCATTCGAAGTGTCGAAGGGTTGGGGCAGGATCCCGCTTACATGCAGCGAAATTTCCAGATCGTGCATCATTTGACCACCGGGGCAGAACAAGTGGATCCGTACGAGAATCCCAAGAAATGGCGGGCCTGGAAAATGCCTAACCGCGATTTTACGCTGGTCGTGCTGGACTCTCGCCTTTGGCGAAGCAGTCAAGATGTTGACATCTGGGATGATCAGGGATGGGGTAAGTTCAAGAATCTGTACGGGCGAACAGATCCAACGCGTAGCCTGTTGGGGGAGGAGCAATTTGGGTGGCTGCAGGAATTGATTGCCACCGATTCCTCGCCATTGATCGCCATCACTGGAATCAATGGCTTGCATACCGTGTGGGCCGGGACACGCTTTCGAGAATCGCAGAGTACTGATCATCCCAAACATTTTCATCAACGGGATCGTGTCACCGCTGATTATGCAGGGTGGGTCAAAGCAGGTGCCGATCGCGTGCTGGAGTTACTGGGAAGTCGGTCGGGAGTCGTATCCGTTTATGGGGATGTTCATAACGGGTGCATCATGAAAAATGTTGAGCATCGCGTGATCGAATGCAGTTTCGGACCCATTGGGCGTTCCGGGGGACGCGCGTTGGTCCCCGGTTTCGGTCCAAAGATGAAAGACGTTGATGATCGCGAGTTGGAAGTGTTCGCGTTGTATCACAAAAGTTTCATCGATCCCGATCAGACGCCCCACGAAGTCGGGGATCCGTTCTATTGGAACTTTCTAGAGATGAGGTTTGATCCCAGCAAAGCCATCCCAAAAGTTGCCATGCGGATTCGGAATCTGATTGACGCTCCAACCGAGGTGCCGCGTGGCGGTGGATTCCTGGATGCTCCGGGCGACGAAACCGGCCGGTTGCCAACCTGTCGTCTGCCGAGCATTCAGACGCTGGCTGACGCCGACGTGTTCTTCACTGAAACAAACGGAAGGCCCATTCGGGGGACACGGAGTGACGCCAATGGACAGGTGCATTTAAGCGGACTTCCCGATCTTGCGCCGGGGACGAGGATTGTGGTCAGTGCGTACGATGGTAAACAGGCAGATGCGATGGTGGTTACAACAGAAGCATTGAAGAACTGACACAATGCTGGCTGTCTTGTGAGGCTGGCTGTCTTGTGAGGCTGGCCAAGCATCTTGCGATCGGGGTTGGCGACTTCGTTTCTTGGTCGCGGCGGTTGACGTTGTGCGGAAAATTGATCGAATAATACTGGTTGAGAGAGGTTGCAATGAGTGCGTTTGGGATTGATTCTGCTGCACAAGCATTGCTCGGCCGATTCGAGCCAGATCCGGTATCAGAATTGAGCCCTCTGATCCAAAAATCTCTGTTCGTCGCTCGCGCTCTGCAGCAACGGGCTCAAGAGTTGCAAACGCCAGAAGAACGCAAGCAGCAGACTGAACTCGACCGGATGATTCAAAATCCGGGTGACAAGGTGACGCTAACCGCGTTAACCGACCAGGCCTTTCGGTCCGATGCGGCGGCACGCTCGGCAGATCAATTGGTACATATTCTTGATGTCCAAGGCATTCCGAGGTTTTTCAGCCCGATGGAGCGGACCTTGCTGATGGGGTTTCAGTCTTTCGGTAGTTATATGCCGGGTGTGACCATTCCGCTGGTGAAAGACAAAATGCGGCGCGAAACCGCCAATGTGATCATTCCAGCAGAGCGAGACGTGCTGTGCAAACACCTGCAAGAGCGACGGCAGGAAAGTGTTCGCATGAATGTGAACTTCCTTGGGGAAGCGATCTTGGGCGAAGAAGAAGCCAACCGTCGGCTGAAACAGTATTTGCAGGCCTTTCAGTTGCCGGAAGTCGAGGTCATGTCGGTCAAAATATCGACCATCTATTCGCAGATTTCGCCCATTGCCCGAGAGGCGTGCATTGCTCCGATGTGCGATCGGATGGAATTGTTGTACCGAGCGGCAGCAAAGGGGAGATTTGAAAGAAAAGATGGAACTGTTGTCCCAAAGTTCGTCTACATGGACATGGAGGAGTATCGGGATCTGTCTTTGACAGCAGAGGTTTTCATGCGGACGTTAGATCGTCCCGGTTTGCAGAGAATGGCGGCCGGCATTGTCTTGCAGGCGTATATTCCCGATTCGTATGCATGGCAGCAGACGATCACCGATTGGGCTTGCCGTCGCGTGGCAGAGGGTGGCGCGCCAGTCACGATCCGGATCGTCAAAGGCGCGAACATGGAGATGGAACGTGTCGAGGCGTCTTTGTATGGATGGCCTCAGGCTCCGTTTCAGTCCAAGTTGGATACCGACGGAAATTACAAACGCATGGTTGCCTATGCACTGTTACCCGAGAACCTGCACGCGGTCAGGCCTGGTATCGCTTCTCATAATCTCTTCGATATCAGTTATGCCCTTGCTTTGGCCGTGGAGTCAGATGTGTTGGGGGAAATTCAATTTGAAATGTTGGAAGGGATGGCGAACCAGCAAAGACGTGCATTACATGAATTGACGCAAAGTGTACTGCTCTACGCACCGGCATGCAGGAAAGAGGACTTCATTCATGCCATTGGGTACCTGGTCCGACGGTTGGACGAAAACACGGGTGAAGAGAATTTTCTGCGACATGCGTTCAACATTACCGTTGAGTCTGACTCATGGAAATTGCTGGAGTCGGGATTCTTGGCATCTTTTGACCGCATCAAAGACTTGTCCTCTTTACCGCGACGCCAGCAGGACCGCCGACTGGAGGACCGGTCCTGTCAGAATCGCCAGGATACGTCTGTGGATAGCCAATCCGGTCGATCCGGAGGTGATGACTGGCGTCGGTTTACCAATGAGCCTGATACGGATTTCAATTTGCCTGCGAATTCGATTTGGGCGGATCAAATTGTTGAGACTTGGATCGACAGATGTGGCGATCAGGCTGCCGAGATTCCACTCTTTGTTGGCGACGCAGTCGTCTCGGACCCACGGGAGTCGCGAGAGTCGTTGGATCCCTCACGCAGCGGTACTGTGGTGGCTCGGTACACCCAAGCAACGCGCCGCGATGTGGAAGACGCCATCGATATCGCGAGTCAGGGAGCATCAGAGTGGCGAGCACTTGACGCCTCGGACCGGGGTGTCGTCTTGAAACGGGTTGCTGAGGAAGTACGACTGGCACGCAGTTCGCTGATGGGGGCAGCGTTGGCCGAAGCCGGTAAGACGCTGCTGGAGAGCGACCCAGAGGTTTCCGAAGCGATTGACTTCATTGATTTCTACTCCATGTCCGCTATCGAGTTGGAGTCGCTGCCCGGTGTGACGGCGGAAGCGAGGGGAGTCGTGGTGGTGGTGTCGCCGTGGAATTTCCCGATTGCAATTCCCTGCGGCGGGATTGCAGCAGCTTTGGCTGCGGGGAACTGTGTGATCCTTAAGCCTGCATCACACACCGTGCTGATCGCTCACCTACTTTGCGAGTGCTTTTATCGAGCAGGAGTTTCTCGTGAGGCATTACAGATGCTACCGTGCGACGGACGTGAGGTCGGTGTGTTTCTGGTGACTCACGACGATGTCGATACTGTGATTCTGACGGGTGGTACAGACACTGCCCTGAAAATGTTGCAAGCCAAACCGGACATGCGCTTACTGGCTGAAACCGGTGGGAAAAACGCAACCATCGTGACGGCCATGGCAGATCGCGATCAGGCAATCAAGCATGTCCTGCAATCTGCCTTTGGGCATAGTGGGCAAAAATGTTCGGCAACGTCGCTTCTGTTGCTGGAAGAAGAGGTGTTTCAGGATGAGGCGTTCCAAGCGGGACTGGTGGATGCAGCAAAGAGCCTCAAGGTCGGTTCAGCATGGGATACGTCGAATCGAATGGGACCGCTGATTTCTGAACCTGCCGGTGACCTGATCAAAGGTCTTAAAGAATTGGAGACTGGTGAGTCCTGGTCATTGATTCCGCGACGACAGGATGCCCAACAAAGTATCTATTCACCTGGCATCAAATGGAATGTACAGCGAGGAAGCTACACGCATCTGACTGAGTTTTTCGGACCAGTTCTGGCAGTGATGTGTTTTCGATCGTTATCCGAGGCGATTCAGATTGTGAACGAAACCGGATATGGACTCACCAGTGGACTGGAGAGTCTTGATGATCGTGAGCAGGCGGAATGGCTTGCCGGGATTCGTGCGGGCAATCTCTACGTTAACCGGTCGACCACGGGGGCAATTGTCTTGCGTCAACCGTTCGGAGGCATGGGCCGCAGTGCGTTTGGGCCTGGCATCAAGGCTGGCGGACCAAATTACGTTGCACAGTTGATGCGATTCCAGGGGCATGATCATGCTGGGGCCGCAGACGAGAGCAACGGCGATTCTGGAAAAGACATCCGCAATGTTCATTTGCGAGGATTGTTGGATGCGATTCAGAAGGGGCACGACGAATGGAAAGCAGATCTTGAAATGCTATCCTCTGCGTTTGAGAGTTATGACCGGGCGGCCGCGGATGAATTTCTGCAATCGCACGACCATTTCCGTTTGCTCGGACAGGACAATATTCGGAGGTACGTGCCGGTACCTCTGCTGGTGATTCGACTGTCGCCACAGGACAGTTGGAAAGAAATCATCATGCGGGTCGCGGCGGCCAAAGCAGTATGTTGTCGAGCCATTGTCAGTGCTGCCAGTGGCGTCCACACCGAAACGCTGCAAAGACTGCATGACATGACTGAATCATGGGCTGCCGATATTGAATTTGTCGAACAGTCGGATGACGAATTGATTGAGGCGGTAGAGTGGGGTGGGGTGAGTCGCTTGAGATATGCATCGCCTGATCGTGTTCCGATGACAATCCGCCGGGCTGTGATAGATCGGTACGTGCACGTTGCTGACGCGCCTGTTCAGGCGGTGGGACGCATTGAATTGATGTGGTACGTGCAGGAGCAATCTGTGAGTAACGATTACCATCGCTATGGCAATCTCGGTACTCGCGCCGGGGAAAAGCGGGCAGCGGTGATGTAATGATTGCGTCTTAACGTGCTGTCCAGCCACCATCAACCACCAGCATGCTGCCGGTTGTGTAGCTGGAAGCATTGCTGGCCAGATAGATCGCCGCACCCTGAATTTCTTCGAGGTTTCCCCAGCGATTCATGGCAACAGCACCAATGATGAATTTTTTTGCTTCTTCTGTATCTGCAATGGGTTCGTTCATTGGGGTCAGAAAGGGGCCGGGGCAGATTGCATTGACCGTGATGTCGTGGTCAGCGAACTCCAAGGCCATGGCACGTGTCAGTTGAACAACGGCGCCCTTGCTTGTCGCGTAGGGCGTACGGTTGGCCAATCCAACCAGCCCAAGAGTGCTGGCGAGGTTGATGATTCGGCCACGTTTTTGCTGCTTCATGACCGGAAGCACGGCCCGTGATGCGATCCAGATTCCCTCGACGTTGACTTGCTGGACTTCCCGAAACTGATCCAGTGAAAGTTCGTCGATGGGTCCGCGGATGTTGATTCCAGCATTGTTGACCAAGACATCGATGCGACCGAACTTGTCGGCAACCGTAGCTATCATCGCTTCGACTGCCGACTGTTGCGTGACATCCACTTGCAGAGCGAGCGTTTCGGTTTTGTAATCCGCAGCGATCTCATTTGCCGCCGCTTCTGCTTCGGCCAGGTTACGACTCACTAGCGCGACTTTGGCTCCTGCCGACGCCAGACCTGCCGCCATTGCTTTGCCCAAGCCCTTCGAACCCCCGGTAACAATGGCAGTCTGGTCAGTCATATCGAACAAACGGATTCCGGGTAGCATTTGAGACCTCAGGTAGATTCGTGAAAGGGGCAATTTGTGATCGAGGTTGTCGATGCAGGTGTTGGCAGCAGGACTCAAGCGATGCCCAATGCGGGCAGCGTTTGCCGCGGGCTCAACGCTGAAGAGGCGGCGGGGTAAGAAAGAGTGGGCTGTTTAGCCGGCGACCTCAACCAACGGGTGGGTCCTGGTTGTTGGGAGGGCTTGGACGCTTTGTTTGAATCGGTGGTTTTCCTGGCGCTTGGTAGCTGGTTGGCGGTTGGGCATGTTCCGTTGCTTGACGGGCTTGTGCTGTGTTGGCAGTGACCGCTTTTCCAGCGGCAAGTTGCGGCGTAGCCGTTTGCTGGCGTGTTCGCCCCGTGGGACGTCGCTTGATCGGAGCCAGTGCACGTTGGCTTTGGTAGGCTATTTCGGCGATCATCGAATCAACGCGATTACGGCAGACTGCATAAATCGCTAACGATGGTATCGCGACGACCAAGCCACAGACGGTAGTGACCAGCGCCTGGTAAATTCCCTCGGCAAGATCCCCCGCCCCGGCGGCTCCCCGGGTGGTCGCGACTTGCTGGAAGGCAAAGATCATCCCGGTCACTGTGCCGAGCAGCCCCACCATGGGGGCGATGTTACCGATCACCGAAAGGTACTCGATGCGACGCATCAGACGTGCAGATTGTTGGGCAAGTGAATCCTCAACCGCTTTTTCTACCTCTCGCCAGCCAAATTCAAATTCCGATAAACCGGATAGCAGCACGACACTCAATACGCTGGGTGAACGCCGGCAGGCAGCATCTGCCTCGGCAGGTCGGCCGGTCAGTAAAGCCTGTCTGACTGCTTCGCTGATCCCGTCGGGAAGAATCTCTTTGCGACGCAGCGTCATCACCTGATCGAACAGCAGGTAAGTAGTCGTTATGCTCAAGGCAGCCAGGACCAGCAAGATAAATACGCCAACCAAGCCACCGCTGAGCAGGATGCCGAAGAATCCAGTTGGAGGTTCGTTAGCGGTCGCCAACTGCGCAATGACACCCAACTGAAAGATGAATTCGCTCGCAGGTATCATGACTCTCCTTCAGCAGCACCAGCAGAAAGCAGGAACTCTGCATCTGCCAGCAGGGGTTCATCCCAACTAAGCTGTAGAACGCCCTCGCGTTGCATCCGTTCAATGGTCTCGTGATGGACCTCACGAATTCTAGTCTCCGCTGCTTTGATCTTTCCGCGGCTCTGTGAAAACGAAAGAACAAGCATCGCAAAGATTGCAGTGGGAAGAGATGAAAGGAACAAACTCGTTAGCATCATCGACATATCAGGCCGCGGGAAACTATCAAGGTTGCCAGCAAAATCCCGAAGCGTGTCGTAACTTGCATCAAAGTATCCTCGATACAGAGCAACAATGGGACCCGCCATCAAAATCCAAAAGATGGCGGTACCCAGGATTCCAAAGAACGCGGCTGTCAAGCGTGACGAGGCAACACGTTCAACCTCAGCATCGAAAATGCGTTGTGAACTCTCTTGCAGGGTGTCGATCCCGGAAAGATAGGCAACTTGGGCGTGTGGGCCGTGCGAGACGCTTGAATTAGGAGCAGGCTTTTGGTCCCGGAGTTCCAGTATTTCATCGTGGAACCGAGCTGCCAGAGGACCCAGTCTATCTGTGACAGCCGCCGCACAGCGGTTCTGCAATCCATCGCGCAAGTCCTGTTCTGCCCCTCGACTTGTGCTCAGATTTTTGGTGCTTGCCCATACGGCGCCCACCAGCGATGGCAAAGATCCGGAGAGTGAAAGCAGAACTCGATCCCATGCCCCATGAGTCAGGTTCAGTAAAGACAAGAACGTTCGGTAGGGAAAGCATAGACCCGCGGTTTCCGCGAGAAGAGCAAGCCGCAGACGTGAGCGGACCGCAGCGCGGAGTGGTCCATCTCGGCCGACCAGTGATTCAGCGATTTCACTCGGTAAAGAGGTGGCTTCGGTATTCAAACGCCGAACTGCCGCGGTTAATCCTGGCAGCTGATCGCTGAGGACAGCGTGCAAGGCAACTTGAAAGCGTGTGTCGATCGTCGATAGACGCGTGCTTCGGCGGCGGTCACCCGCTCGCGCACATTCAAGTTCACTCTTCAGGCGTTCGGATATTTGAACCGCAGCGGCTTTCCCGATTTCTGATTCGACTCGATTTTCGACTTCGAAATCTTCCACGATCACGGGGATCGCAATCGTACTTGCGGGTGCTACCTTTCGCATTCTGGCGACCAATGAATCAACTTCGGCACTCAATTTGTCGTCTTTCTGACGCACCGCATTAATGACAGGAACAACAATCGTCCCTTCGCTGGCGGCAGCAATGATCCCGACAGTTTCGCTGCGGATCTGGTCGCGTCGGACAACCAACAACATGACCGATGCAAGTGATAAGGCTCGGTGTGCAACCCCGGCGATCGATTTTCGATCGTCCGTGGCACCGGGAGCATCAACGAGCAAGTATGAGGTTCCAATTGCCTGCATCTCGGTAGCTGAACAGTGCAAGTATTTTTCGTGCACGGGATCAAGATTGTCAGGCGGTGCAGGGCCAATCCAGATCAGCTGTTCTGTTGCCTCATCAGCATTGTTTCCGCTCTTGATTGTTTGTGCCGTTTCACGGTTGGCAATCAACTGGCGGATGATCCATGATTTTCCCTGCCCAGTGGCACCGACGGTTGCGACCACCGTCAACCCACTGCTGCGATCTTCAATGATTCGCTTTCTTGCTTCTGCATGGTCGTCGCACAGTTCGAGGACTTCTCTTCCAGTTGAGCTGTTACCCAGCACGTTGGCAGCAGCGCGACGGATACGACTGAGGTATTCAAGCCCTGGTTGTCCCTGGGATGATTCATACGTGGTATCAGTGTTTGAGTTGGACATGGGGAAAGTCATCCTCAGGGGCTGGAGAGGCCATTGCGGGCCACGCTGCGTTGCAGTTCCTTTTGGAATTCATCGCGAATATGATAGAGCTGCAGGGTGCGGTCAAAAGCTTCATGAACGACGATTTTCGATGGGATAAGTTTTTCGTTTGTGCCGCCTACGCGTATGATCGAAGGATCGCTCATCCGAGCAACACCAAAGGTATCACATAGCACTGCATGAAAATCGGCGAGCTGCTGGCGAGCGGCCTGTTGACCAACATTCTTGGTGTTTTGGCCACCAGCCCAGAAGGTTGACAGCGTGGTTAGCCCGGCAGCGGCAAGCAATTCTGGAATCGACGCAGCGAGTAGAAGCTGAGTGCTGCCGAAGTCGATGGGGATCATCAGGACTCCACCAAACGTGGCGAGCATGGCAGCCAGGGGGGTCAGACCTGCCGCGATCTTCTTGTGAGCGGGGACTTCCTTCCACATCTCCTTGACGGCATCGTCCAAGCGGCGTGGATCAAGCGAGGTGAAATCATCCCGTTCAAAGTGAAGGATTGCTGCTTCGCTGGCCTGCAGCCAGATGCTCTCGTCCAACGGTTGCCGATCCTCGCAAGTCCAGTGAACCAAGCTGCTGGGACCATTGTGACGTTGAAGCGACTTGACGAGACTTTCCGGGGTCATCACGCCCCCGTACTCGCCACGTTTGAACTTATCCTTGATCTCACCTGCTGTCCGCTGCGCTATGGCCGATGGAGTGAGTTGGCGGATTAAGTCACCAGCGCCGCCGAATATCGCGCGAACTTTCGAATTCAAACGGACTCCCAATCTCGCATACCAGGGTGCGGTTGCTGCAAATGATTCGGATAGTTGACGGAGAATACGTTTGCTTTGATGTAGTCGTAACTCGGAAACCTCACCGCCGATTTTTCGGTGCGCAAAGAAGTCGAGGGCCGCTTCCAGCAGGCATTGCTGTGCCCTATTTGTTGACCGTTGAGCTTCCGCCGCGTCTCGGTCTAGCATCACGAATGCCTCTTCCCAGATTGCGTTCCTTAGGCTCGCAAGCAGTGCAATGCAGAACTTCTCGAAGAGTTGGCCTCGATCAAGTTTCGTCGGCAATGAAATCAGCATGCGGTCCGCGGAAATATGCGCCGGAGGATTGTCGTTGGGATCTTCAGAAATTGAAAAGAATTCGGGCAGGGAGTCAGCTTCGATATCTAACCTTGTGACGCCAGTTTTATTCAGGTTTGGAATGAATGGACGGCTGGTAGGGACTTCAAAATCGTAAGCGGCATAGATGGTTTCGATCCCATTGGACCGTGCCAGATGCTGAAACGTTTCGTACACCTGGTCCGGTGTCTGGCGTGCACGCACTTTATTGACCGCGAGCATCCGAGGAACACCGGGCATCAAGTCTGACGCCAATCGCAACAGATCACCAAGCGTTCCGTCCCGTGAAGATTCGGCTGCGGTGACGACAAGAAAGGCCGAACAAAGAGTTGCCGCTCGTCCGAGCAATTCACGCCTTGCTTTTGGGGATCCCAAGCCAAATGCTTCGTCGGACACGATGTCCGGGCAATCCAGCAGGCCAATGCCGACTGAGTCGAGTGCAGAGTCAGTTGCTATCAGCGGGATGGAAAGCGCATCTTCCTGACCAATCGTGTTGTTGTATTGCTGATGAGCCTGTTTCAGATTCAAGGAAAGCATCTCAGGAGGCTTTCCCAGTGCGTCACCAATTCTTCCCATCAATAGAGCCCACAATTCAGTATCACTTTGCCATGCTTTGGGAAGCCAAAGAACGAAGCGATGTGTTCCTTGCGCATTGTTGGTTCCGCGAAGTGTTCGGGCCTGCCCTTCCTCACTGAGAAACGTTGCGACCAAGCTGGTCTTGCCACTGTTTAGCATTCCCGCGACGGCAACGGTTGGCCAGTCAACGAGTCTCTCGGCTGTGTGTAACTGGCGGCCTGAGGCCAGTAGCTCGATCACAACCTGTGCGTCCAAATTTCGGGTTGCGTTGAGAAAACTGTCGCGACCATCAGTTGGGTAGGTGTACTCAATCGCCGCGCGACGGTCATCATCTTCCAGCAGCGATTGCAGGCTTGGCCAGTCAAGCGAATGATTCGGTTTGTTACGGCGGTAACCAAACATGGTTTACGCACGGATGTCGTGCATTCAGTCCTTGAGATTGATGAGTGAACTAGGAAAAAGTGGATCAGCGTCTTTGGCTTGTAGCGGACGGTTGCGATCCGTACGGTAGTCCTCAGAAGTCGTCTGTTGCAGAATGCTTTGAGCGTTTGTCCAATCCGAAAAGTTTGTCCGGTCGCACTGGGTGAGTGAACTCAGTTGATCTAGTTCAATCTTCGCCTGAGCTAGTGTTCTCTGGGTATCTACATTGTACGTTCTACACCGCCCGAGTTTTAACGCAGGTGTCGCTGGGGTGAACTAGCACTGCAGGTCTGGTGATAGAGGTGTGAACGTTGAAGGAAAGTATATCTTTTGTCAGTGTTGGAATTGTCTCAGAAACAGTTGCGTCCATGAACCACCAATGCGGAGCGTCTGACTAAATTTTTGAAGTGATTTAGACATTATTGCTGAAGCTGCCAGTCATTTGGGGCTTGAAACGACTGGGCGATGTCGCTTATTCGCAGTAGGACGCGGGAAAGTATGCGGCTTAGGAAAGTCTACCTTTGCAACCTGACGAATTCCCATCTCCTCAACTGCTCGCTTTTGGGCGTCTTTTTTCCTGAACGGCGCAAGAGTGTCCAGAGTCAGATGCCAACCCGGTCTTGGCGAGAAAATCTACGGTTGACACTGCGAGCTCAAAAACATAATCCGTTCAAGACGTTCGAATCATGCTGGCAATATCAACCGGTGGTTTCCTCATTCGGCCTTTGTTGGCCACGTGTTCGCAGAGTCTATCTTGATATCCGCGCATTTGTCGTCAATGTTTCCGTCCTGTTCACCAGCGTTTTCCATGTTCTGTAAGGGCGGCGTTGATAGGCGATTCGAGTCACCAACGTGATGGCAATATTAGGCAATTCAGCAGCAGGGACGAGGAGTGTCAACGGAAAGTGTTGTTCTGCCAATGGAGTAGAACGATTTGCTGTTTTTTTGGTACTGGTTGAGAACGGTCAGAAGTGCCATATTCACCCGAGTCCTTTTACGGGTGTTGAGGTACTGGTCGCTTTTTCGTTTTAGGAATTGAAGGAAATACATGTTTGTATCTATTACGCGAAGACTCGCGCTATGTTCTGTCGTCAGCTTGTTGTCTTCTGTCATCATCACGGGGTGCAGTGATACACAATCTGTAAAACCTGAAGTCACCAACGTGAACGATGGCGGTGATGCAGAGGGTTTGGCACTGCCGACTGGTGCTGAGATTGAAGACGCCGCTGGTGAGGCGGTGGACGCGGTGTCGCAGCAGGCAAAAGCGGCTTGGGAGAAGGCGTCATCCGCCATGAAGGACTTGGAAGGTGGACGCGAAATGCTGGAGGGTATGAAAGATTTGTACTCGTCGGCCAAGACATCCGTTCAGGGAGTGGCAAATGAGGAGGCAGCTTTGAAAGCCAAAGCCGAACTTGACCAATTGTCTGCAAAAATTGAGACGTGGAAACCAAAGCTGGCTGAGATGTCCAAAGATGCGAAGGTCGCGGCAAAACGATTGCTTGATCACATCTCGCAACAACTGGAGTCTTTCGTCCAACAGTTGGAAAATAACGAGTGGGTCCAGAATATTCTGAAACCCAAACTCGAAGAAATTGCCGAACAATTGAAGTCGTTGGTCTGATCGCTGCTGCTGGTCTCGGCTATGCCAGACGATGCAGGCGTCGGACGACCCACTCCATTGTCAGCATTGTCGCAATTAGCCACATCAAGACGACGTTCCTGCGTTCTGTAAAGGCACTGTCGGGCGTGCCAGGCAGGATGGTGGTTTGCGGTTGCGGTCGGACGAGTGAAACCAATTGCGTTTGTACTTCGGCATCCGCTGTTTCTGCATTCACGGGAATGTAAGTTCCGTTGGTCATCGAAGCGTACTCTCCGAGTTCCTTGTCGTTTCTTTGAGGGCGTTCAAGTTCGATGGTCGGTAGGCGAACTTGCACGGTTTGTCGCAGCACTTGCTCCTCCAATGCATCGCCAAGGGTTAGTCGCAATTCGTAGCTGCCAGGTTCGCGTACCACGAATCGACCGCCATAGGTTCCGGCCCTCGGTTCGCCCCTGAGAGGCAGTAATTTGATGTCGTCGATTCGCCCGCCGGGGGAGAGCAGTTTCGCTGGGACGTCAGGAACATCGAGAGGCTCGAATTGTTCGTCGGAGAGAACGGCGCGAACCGTGATCGTATCGCCGATCATCGCCTTGGATGTATCAGCAAGCAGAATGCCGCGTGTACTGTCACGGAGCAGCCGTCCTTCGCTGACCCAGCGAAGCAATTTTGTGTAATAGGTATCAAAGTAGGCGTCGCTTTCTGATCGTAATCGCCACATTTCACCACTACCTTGAAAATAGACACGTCCCGCACCGAAGAATTGGGATGCGAGGTAGATGGGCAGCGAATCTCCATATTCAGTGGTGGGGTCCGAAAAGAGTGCGTAAACCTTGGCACCCGGTTTTGCACTTTTGGAATCGATGTAGTCGTAAACACCAGAGAAGTCTTCCCAGACGACGGCACTTTTTTCTGGCGTCTCTGCGATCCATAGGAATTCTGCCCGTTGTGCTTCAGGAGTGAACTGCAGCGGCCAAGCCAGTTCGCCACCTTGTCGTCCACCGTCAAACAGCGGGATACGGTTGGAAAAGTTGACGGGGAAGAAACTAGCAATTCGGCTGACCCTGGGGTCGGTTCGGCGTCGGTTCCATTGAGGGTGATAGACAGGCCCTGCGACGATGATCATGCCGCCAGCTTGTTGTGTCAGCCAACGGACCAGCAGGTCCAGTTGTTCCGCGTCAAAAGCCATCCAGTCGGGGTCGAACAATGCAATTGCATCATATTTGAACAACTCTTCGGCTGTGGACGGAAATTTCGTCAGAACATTGTCGGCATCCTGGCTGATTCCTGGCTGGCCGGTCTGCAACCAGGCATCAAGTTGGACAGAGTTGTCGCGGTACAGCAGGTTTCGCACGAAACGGTATTCACGCGTTGGGCCGCCTGCGATCGCCATGACTTTAAGTTTTTCAGCGACCACCTCGTATCGGGCGTCGCGAATGTCGTCGCGTTCGTTGTTGTCTTCGGCAGGGGCAACCAGTCGAATGGCCAGTCTTCGTTGGCCAACCGCTTCGGGTTCGAGTTCGAATCGGATGCCGGTCAGCGTTCCATCGTTTTTGATTCGGACCGTCTGTGAATCGATCACGTCCCCGGGTGGGATGATTTTGTTACCGTCCAGGTCAGTCGACTTGTTTCCGGGACCTGAGTCGGAACCGTCTAGCAGTTGAACTTCAACCTCGAGTGGCTTTTCACCGCTCGCTTGCAACACCGCACTGACTGCAAATTTGTCACCTGGATAAACGCGACGAGGGGCGTCGATGTCCACAATTCGTACATTCGTGGGTGCTGAACTGCTGCCCAAACCGATGGGGAATACTGAGACTTCACTTCGTCTGGCCGAAGCCATGGCGACATTCACATCGCTGCCGCCGTTGTTTTGACCGTCTGAGATCAGAACGATGCCTGCGAGCGTGGAAGGGTCATGGTCAGCGAGCACGTTCCGAATCGCATCCCCAATGCGACTCTGGGATCCTGAGGCAGCAAGCTCTTGGCCCCAGTCAACGACTCGTACCGGTTGCTGTTCTTCGTTGGCACCGGCGGCTTCTTGATCACTGATGGCTGGTGCTGTCGGTTTTTGACCCAGGATGTCAGCCAGTGATTTTTCAGTCTGGACGCTGTACACGCTGCCCAGAAAAATCGTGCCAGCCAGCAATGACAATGAACTGGTAAGCAGCCACCATCCAACGGCTGACACACGCCCTGTCATCCCAAGCACGAGCGACACCAGGCCTAAAAGCAGACCAACCGTGATCATGATCGTGCCTAGTAAGGCAATGGCAGAGACATTGGTTTGCTGTGATTCCGGCTCGACTTCAGGTGATACTTGAATCCCACCCTGTGAGTCAATCAAGCGGGGTTCGGCTTGATCGCCAAAAGCGTAAACACTGACGCGATGTTCGGCTGAGAAATTTTCCAGTAGCCCGCTTTCGCTGACCAGTTGCTGTGCCCGCTGGGTGCGACTGGGGGTCGACGAATCCGTGCCAGTTGGCAGCGACATGCTCTGACTGGTGTCAACGAGAATTACCACTTCACTGGAGCGTGTGATCATCCGCTGCGTTCGACGCTGCAGATCGAAAAAGAAAAAGACCAAGGCGAGGATGGTGGTCAGCCGCAAGCAAATCAAAACGATGCGGACCGGGGTCGGCATTTCCTTGACGTCACGACGGTAAAAACGGATGCAAACGTAAAGCAATCCGGCAAGTGCCGACGTGAACAAAGCCCAAGCCCACCAGCCTTCCATAGCGTTGGCGCGAGCGAATTCGTAGACGATCTGGCTGCTACCTGTTGAATCGTTCATCGGCTTCCTCCCAGCGATGGAGCCGGACGCGAGCTAGCCGTGTTTGCTGATGCGTGATAACTGGCCCAGTAGGCCAGCAGTTGTTCCGCAGCCAGAATCAAACCGAGCAGCGCCAGAAGCACCATGGTCAGTGTCGAGCTTCCGGCTGTTCTGTTTTCTTCGCTCCAGACCGAGCTGCTGACGAATTTTACCTCCAACGGCAGCAACTGTTGCTGAATGGCAGCAGGATCGGCTCGTTCCAGTTCACCTTCTCCAATTCGGATCACCGAGGCGATGGGGATTACCTGACCGCTGCCGTCGATGCGGGTCAGCGACCATTCGGAAATACCGGGGTGCAGAATCTCAGCAACATTTTCAGAACCCTCGATAACCATTTCATCGGGAGCCAGATCGACCTTGTAAATGGGTTCATCAGCAGCTGATTCCGGTTCAATGACTGAGGTTTGCAATTCCATTGGTATCCGTGGCGGTTCATTGTTGGCCGGCACGTAAGTTACTTGGTCGGTGTAGTCATCCACTGGCAGGATTTTGATGAGGTTGGTATCTACAAAACGCTCGGTGTCGGGTGCTGCACCGCTCCATAGCATCGCGTTGGACTGCAGCATGAACACCACAAAAGTTGGATCGCCGGGCCAATTGGTCCAGTTGCCATCGAGTCCCGTCAACACGGTCACGACCGAGCCTCTGCCGACGTCGTGCTGGGTGACAAGGGGTTCTCCGTCCCGCCGCCGCAGCACGTAGCGTATCCGGGGGCGTTCGGTGTTGCTGGCGGCGTCTGCTGCTTCGGATTGCAACGTCCACGAACGAGCGATGTTAACCAGAGCGAAAGCAGCATCTCCGGCCACACGCAATGGCGCTACGAGCGAAGATGGTTCAGCGAACTGAACGTCCGCGGTGTTGTTGTCTGGGTTGAGTTCAAGTGCCTTCGCTTCGTCGAGAGCGGCTGGCAACAGATTCCGTCCCGAGGCAAACAGTGTCTGGTTGTAATTTTCGCGGTTGATGTTTGCGCCAATGAACATCGCTAATCCGCCACCTCGTTCGACGTACTCGGTGAGAGCAACGGCGGCGTTCTCGCCTATTTCCGGTAAATCGACCAAATAGATCGCGCGGTAAGGCGACAACGTCTCGAGCGTGGCAGAACGAAGAAAGGACGGCGGTTGGATATCGGGGATTGCTCCAATCCGCACTTGGCTGCCTGGATTGAGAACCGAAGCAATGTGATAGGCTCCACGTGCATTTGCTTCTCCGTCGATGACCAGAACTTTTTCGACGTCGCTCAAGGGAAGCGTGCACGACCTGATGTTATCAATTGATAGAGCGTCCTCGGGCAAGCTTACTTCCACGGCATGTGTGCCCGTTTCAGCGATGAAGACCTGAAATGATTTGGTGACTTCTCCGCCAGCGGGAATTGATTCGATGACCTGCGTGGGTTGTGCTTCGATCTCGCCGCTGAATGGCAGCGTCGGGTCCGGAATTTGAATGTTTTCGGAGTAGCGGATCACGCGACTGGTCAGTGGTACGTCCGGGGCAGCGGTTTTTCCGTAATTCTTGACGGTAACACTGACTACGACCGGCACACCTGCAACCCAGACATCCTGTGCGGGTGAAATGTCTGTGATCGCGAGATTGCTTCCCGGTTGTGTGGCGCAGTCGATCATGCGGATCGAAACATCCCCGGATGCTTTTCGCAGTGATTCAGCAAGCCGTTCGGCGTTACCCCAATCCCGCTCTCGAAAGTCACTGGCGATGTAAAGATACTTTGTGTCAGCAGGGGTGGTGTTGATCAGTTCCGTTGCCAGATCCAACGCTGGAACCAGGTCAGTCCGTATGGGTGATGCTGTCGTGGACATCAGGCGGTTGACGAGTCTCGCGTCGGACATGATCGTCTGAGCCGACAGGTCAGCGGCGGCATCGCCCGACTCGCTACCACCGCGGGTCGACATCGCTGCGCGGCTTGCCCGCATGACCGTCAATTGATGGTTTCCGTCACTGGTAGCAAGTCGACGCGTCAGATCCTGAAGAGCCTGAAGCGACCGACCGTAGGCGGTGAAAGAATTCGCCCGGGACTCAGGCGATGCGTCGTCCGTAATCGCTGATCGCCGGCTGTTTGGACCTATGCTTTCGTCGCCCATCGAATAGCTGTCGTCCAGTACAACCACATGATGGGTTGTGGTGCCACCGAGCGATCCCAGAATCTGACCTCCACCGGTCCAACCGCAGAGTAACGCGATCAACAGAGTCGCAACGGCCAGCCTTGAGAGCAATAACAGTAATTGCCTGAGCCGTATCCATTTTTTCTGCTTGCGATAACTGGCAAGCAGAAAGTCCATGGCCGCCCAGCGTTGCCGGCGATGACGTAGCATGTTGATCAGATGGACCAACAGCGGCATCGCGACAAACAGAAAGCCGAGCGTCAGGGCAGGATACAGAAACAAGGTGTTGGGTCGGTTGAAGGGGTGTTAAATGGAGGGATTAACGCTTGAGGTTGGGCAGCAATTGTCTCGTGGCCAGAAATTTCGCGAGTACCGCATCGAGCGGTTCACTGGTCCTGACCTGCATGTATTCGATCGAAAGTCTGCCGCATGCACGCCGCGTACTGCTGAGGAATTCTTCGAGTGCTTCAAGGTAGCCTTCGCGAAGCGCACGCGGATTGCAGTTCAGAAACTCCTCTGTTTCCAAGCCTTCGAAGCGGGTTGCTCCATTGAACTGAAAATCCATTTCGTCGTCATGCAGGACGTGAAAGAGGACGATGTCGTGACCGCGTTGACGAAGAACTTGCAGGCCCTCCATCAAATTGTCGACGCCGAGCAGATCGGAAATGATCAACACCAAGCCACGCCGTGGAATCCCCTGAGCGACTTGCTTGGCGACACTGGTCAGATCAGTTCGGCCATCGGCCCCAACGGATTCCAGCATCGAAAGGATCCGCGCCAACTGCTGCTGGTTGCTCTTGGCAGGCACCGTGGCCCGGATGGCGGTGTCGAACGTGTACAAACCCGTTGCATCTTTTTGACGCAATGCGAGGTAGGCGAGGCAGGCTGAAACGGAGGCTGAGTAATCGAATTTGTTCGATTCCCCGTCGCCGTAAGCCATGCTGGCAGAACGGTCAACCAACAGCGTCAGCCGCAGGTTCGTCTCTTCCTCGTACTGCTTGATGTAAAGTCGGTCCTGGCGCGCGTATACCTTCCAGTCGATATGCCGAATCTCATCGCCGCGCGTGTATTGGCGGTGCTGAAGAAATTCGATCGACTGTCCGAAGTAGGGGCTACGATGCATTCCCGACAGGAAACCTTCGACGACACGACGTGCCTTCAGTTCCAAACGTCGGATGCGGGTCGTGACCTCAGGACGCAAATATCTTTTGGAATCGGGCATCGCGTGAAAGTTCGTCCTCGGTCGTTGGCGTTGCCGTTATGATTCGTTCAACCACTTCGTCGCTGGTGATTCCGTCGCTTTCCGCGGCAAAATTCACTACCATCCTGTGTCGCAGCACTGGTTTGGCCAGTGCCTGAATGTCCTCTACCTGAACGTGGAAGCGGCCTTGTAACAAAGCCCTCGCTTTTCCACCCAGGATCAAAAACTGAACCGCGCGCGGACCTGCACCCCATCCGACAAGCTCGTCCACGAAATCGGGGACTCCGTCGCTGCCAACACGGGTCTGGCGAACAAGTGACAGGGCGTAACGAACCACATGATCGCTGACGGGTACCTGACGCACCAATCGTTGAAGTCGGAGAATTTCCTCGGCTCCAAGAACTGGTTGAACGACTTGGGTGGCCGTTCCTGTTGTTCGGCGGGCGACTTCGAATTCCTCGTCGAAGCTTGGGTATTCAACGTAGATCTTGAACATGAAGCGGTCCTGTTGAGCTTCGGGCAACGGATAAGTTCCCTCCTGCTCAATCGGGTTCTGAGTGGCAAGCACAAAGAACGGGTCGGACAATACATGACGATTTCGGCCCACCGTGACCTGACGCTCCTGCATCGCTTCAAGCAGTGCTGCCTGTGTCTTGGGCGGAGTACGGTTGATCTCGTCCGCGAGTACCACGTTCGCGAATAGTGGGCCTTCCATGAAGCGGAAGTCACGATGGCCCGTGGAGCGGTCCTCCTCAATGATCTCCGTTCCAGTCACGTCCGCTGGCATCAGGTCTGGTGTGAACTGAATCCGGCTGAAGGAGAGATCCAGAGTGTTGGCCAAGGTGCTGATCATCAGCGTTTTCGCTAGTCCGGGCACGCCCTCCAGCATCACGTGGCCGCGGCTGAACAGGCAAATCATGATCTCGTCGATGACCTCTTCCTGGCCAACGATGATCTTGCCCAATTCGTCAATAATTTTTTGCCGGGCTTCGTGCAGCCGATTGGCATCAGCTTCACTCAGTGCCTCTTCACCGGCCGGTGCTCCGCCGTCGGTCACTTCGGTTGGCATGCATCATCCTTCTCTGGTGGGTCAATCATGTGGTTTCGAAGGCGTGGAGCGTTTTCCGCGTGCCGCCGCTTCCTGTCTCTAGAATAACAGCAAAAGCGAAGTTCCGCGCCAGGTGTAGCTGCCTTTCAGAGCTCCGAATCCGGAATCCTGCAGGGGGGAACGACCCGCGTGCTGCTCAAAGCCTGCTTGCACTGGCAATGTGAGCCTGCCTGCAGTGGCAATGTGAGCCCGCCTGCAGTGGCAATGTGAACACGACGGCATCCTCACGCTGTCGGAGAAAGTCGCTCCCGAGACTTCGAAACACCGTCCATAGGAGCCGAATCGTTCGGGCGTGAGAAATCAGCCGCAGCTGTCCGAGGTCGCTAAATCGCTGGGATTAACACTGGGATTGACACTGGGATTGACACTGGGATTGACACTGGGATTGACACTGG
>JAPKCI010000252.1 GCA_028823035.1 Rubripirellula sp. | reverse complement strand
TCCATTCAAACGAAACTCCATTCAAACGAAACGGAGAAGAATCGTGTTCGTCCTCATGTCGACTCAAAAAAAGTTGTCCTGCATCTTGTTGGAATTCGGGAAATCTTAGCGCGCGTATATTCGATTGTCAAAAAAGTTCCGAAGACCCCGATGCCTCAAATACAGCCCTCACGGTTCTGATTTGCCTCCCTGAATGATATCAGGTTTCAAGTCCCAGCTTGGTTTATCTGAGTCTTTGTGGGAACAGCCTCCGGCGCTGGTGGTCTGTCGCCCAGAGAGCTGTGCGGCCGGTCGAAATTGGTAGAAAACGTCCAGTCAGTGGCAGCATATATGCAACACATCGGGCGTTTCTGAGTGTCATTGGCAGACAACAGCGTGACCACGGAACTTGCTACTAACCACGACAAAATCGCTGCGGTGGGAGTTAGAGGTCATGGAAATGGCGGATGACCATGATCTTCGTCTCCACTGGTAACCCGTGCCAGCTCAGGATCAGCTCGACGAGCTCCCCGTCCAGTGGAATGTTCGACCTCAAGTGGCCCGCATTCTGCCCCGCCTGCTTTTGAAACTGGCCAATTCCCCGCGGAATCATGCGACGGTTCAGCCCACTGGGGGTACTTGGCTATTTGGCAGGGTTTCGCACTCGGCAGCAAGTGGCTGCAGGATTGCCCGGTTTTCCCGGGCTTGTTGATTGCGTTTCGAGGGCTGTTGCAGCACCTTGCCTGTTGGTGCGGAAATCAAAGCAATATCCATAAGGCTCACAAGACTTGAAGATGCAAGACGGTATTTATCATTATCATTATCATTATCATTCCCCAGAAATCTCATTGTCATTCACTTTGAATCGAGATGTCAAAATGCAAACCTTCAGCCCGTCACGACGTAACTTCTTTCGGACCACCGGCGCCGTGGCGACCTCGATCATCCTGCCCCGGCAGGTCATGGCCTGTCTGGAGAGAATCAAAAAGCCCATCAAGATCGGCATGATCGCCGATCTGCATCAGGATGTCATGCACGATGGCCCGGCGAGGCTGCAGGCCTTCCTCGATGCCATGAAGGAAGAAAAGCCCGACGCCCTCGTGCAGCTCGGCGATTTCGCCTATCCGACAAAGAAAAACGAGGCGGTCACCAAGGCCTTTGAAACGGCGCATCCCAGAACCCTGCATGTTCTCGGAAACCACGAGATCGATGGTGGTCACTCCTTCGATGGGGTCGCGAAGCTCTGGGGAATGAAGGGACGTTACTACACCGAAAACGTTAACGGTCTGGACTTGGTTGTTCTCGATGGAAACGAGAAACCGAAGAACCACAAGGGCGGTTATCCCGCGCACATCGGGGAGAAACAGCTCGAGTGGCTCGCGAAACAGCTGAAAGCCCTCAAGGGCCCGATTCTCGTCATTTGTCATCAGCCGCTGGCGGGCCCATCGAGTATCGACAATGCTGGAGAGGTCCAGACGCTACTGAACTCAGCCGCTGAGAAGGTTCTGCTGGCTGTCAACGGGCATACCCACATTGACCACATGGCCCGCGTGGGCAAGCTTTCCTACCTACACGTAAACTCTGCCTCCTATCAATGGGTTGGCGGCTCCTACCGCAACAAGAGCTACCCGGCCGAGGTCCACTCCAGCTTCCCTTGGGTCGAGTATACCTGTCCCTACCGCGACAGCCTCTTCACCACCCTCACCATCGACCCTGCCAGTGGACGCATTGACGTCAAGGGCCGTGAGAGCCAGTGGGTCGGGAAATCCCCCTCGCAGCTTGGGTGGACGAAACCCGACCTAACCGACGGCAAGGAGGTTTGCCCAAAAATACGCAGCCGCCAACTCGGGCCAGACGAGAACTAACCGGCATGCTGTTGCCGCCTTGCACTGAGGTTTGACTCTTTCCCGAGATTTGATATCCCGTTATTCAACGCCCGCAGGAGCTTGAGCGGGTGGCAAGAGTTCCTCTTCAATCACCTCGGCACTGTCAGTTTCCTCGGTAACTGCCCCTTCCAAATCGGTGCTGCTCTTCGATTCACTCATTTCGATTTTCTGCATGCGTGTCCGTGGTCCGCTGCTCTCGGAGTCTGAGGGCGAGGGATTCGGCTGCAGAATTGAGTTTCCCGAAACTGGTTCGGCGTCAGTGGAGTTTGCCCCATTGACGGTCGCGGCAGGGGTAACGGGATTCGAAAAGGAAGAGTATCCAGCGCGAATGGCGGCACTGAACGGGTCGATGTACGAGAGCGGTACTCGCTGCACCACCTGTTTGGGAACCATGATGGTCTCGGTGTAGGGAACGTACTTCTGTCGCGTGACGGCCTTCATGACCGTTCTCGTGACGGCTTCCTGTTCGTAGTACTGAACCTCAATGGGTTCCGTGCGGGTTTCATAGACGGTACGTGTACTTTGAACGGGCACCTTCCGTACACGTTCTTCACTCACCCACCGCTGCTGTTGAACTGGAACTTTTCGCGTCAGTGTCTCAGTGATGGGCCGTTGCACGGTGTATGGCACTTTTCGGACTTGAGTCGTTGCAACCATTCGTGTTGTTTGAACAGGAACCTTCTGAGTCACCATTTGGGTTTGCATTCGCTGTACTTGGACGGGGACCTGCTGGGAAACCACCTCAGTTTGCATGGATTGAACCTGAACAGGGACCTGCACCTGCTGAACCTGAGGCACATAACTGGTTTTTGCGACCTGTTGGGTGACCAGATTGGGGCGATAAGTGTACTGAGTTTGAATGGTTGCTGGAGTCGACTGAGGTGTCCACATCAGCCCACTGTTGTTGCCGTAGGCACCACGGGCGTAATTCAATGAGTACGAAGTTTGGCCCGGTTGCACGACCTGCTGCGATACGTAGCCACCCTGATCAACGGTTTGCGTTTGCATCGTGGTGACCGGACGCAGGGACGTGTACTGCTGAGTTTGATATTGCGTTTGAATCACGGGTCGCTGAACGGTGTAATTCTGTGTCTGATACTGGGTTTCTGTGACAGGTCGCTGCACTGTGTACTGCTGTTCCTGATAGGAAGTCTCAACGACAGGTTGGTAGGTTGTGTACTGTTCTTCCCGCTCGGCTGTCTCTGTGACGTACCTGGTTTGCGATACTGTTTCATCGCGGTAACTCGTTTCAACCACCGATTTCCAGACGGTGTAACGCTCTTCGCGATAGCTTGTTTCAACAATCGGCTTTGCGACTTTGTATTCTCGCTGTTCCGTACGCGTTTTCAGCACCGGTCGATAATTGGTGACCTCCTCTGGAACGTACTCGGTCACATACGAGATGCGGTACTTCTGAACCGTTTGAGGTTGCATGAGGGTTTCGCACTGAAGGCGGTATGTGGGCTCAAAACAGCAGCCCTCCTGAGCGGACGCCTGAAGGGGAAGAGCCAACAAGGTGCAGGCGGTGATAACAACGGTTTTTGCGTTCAATTGACAGGTCATGGCTGTGCTGCGAAGCAGAATTCGAAGTGAGAAAAGGCTGAGTGAACAGAGGTCGATACGACAGGACTGCGGTTCCTCCAAGCAACAAGACGTCGCATTTCGGCCACAACCCACCAACCAAAGGTACGCAAGGCTTGAAGGAAATGTAGGAAAAACTGCAGAAAAACGCTGCATTTGAGTGCAGCGTGCCCCGCAAAACTCCCCATTCTTCCCTGGCTGTTTATTTGCCGCTACAGACGTTGTTTTTTGACAACACAGGACAGTTGGAAAGTTGACCGGTTTAGCTCTGGCCAGACCGATTACCACGGTCATGACGGCTCAGTTGCTTTCTTGAAGCGGGTCAAGATGCGGGTCGAGCCCCAAATCGTGCATTGCATCGGCCAGATTGAGGTCTCGTGCTGTGATCTCTGCTCGTTCGTTCCGATGCAACTGCGTAACACGCTTTTGAGCTGACAAAACTTTTGCCAGTAACCATTTGGTGGATCCCTGCTGAGCGGCACTTCGGATTTTTGCGGCTTCTTGCTCTCCGAAAGCTTGGATTATGATTTCATCTTCAGGGCTCACAAACAGGCGAGCCGATCCCGGATCACCCTGTCGAGAGCTCCGTCCAATCAATTGACGATCAATCCGTGATGCAGCATGAACTTCGCTGACAATGACGTGCATGCCGCCGGCATTTGCGACCCTTTCAGACAATCGAATATCGGTGCCGCGACCTGCCATGTTCGTGGCCACTGTGACTCTGCCGGGTTGGCCAGCCTGCGCGACGATTGCAGCCTCGGATGCCGGATTCCGGGCATTGAGAACAACGTGAGTAATCTTCTTCTCCGCCAATAGTTCGCTGAGTTCTTCTGATTGGGCGATGGTTCGGGTCCCAATTAAAACAGATCGATTGGCGGCAACCATGCTCTGTGTCTCCTCTGCGATGCGTGACCATTTTTGTTCCAGCGAACGACAGATGGTTGGCGGCATTAATACTCGCTTGGACTTTCGATGGGCTCGCACACGATGCACTTTTAAATCGTACACCTGCCGTAATTCGTTGCGATCCTCCCATGCCGTCGCTGTCATGCCACCAAGATGTGTGAACAACGCAACAAAGTCTTGCACCGAGATTCGTGCTATTGCCGCTGATTCTCTTGATAAGGCAAGGCCCTCTCTTGCTTCAATCGCTTGATGCACGCCTCCCCCAAAGTTTCTTTCAGCTGCTTTGCGACCGGTGTATTCATCAACCAACTGGATGTTGTCTTCGTGGACGACATAGTGGACATCCCGGTGTATTGTTTCGTTAATCAGGATTGCGCGTTCAAGAGCGTGCAGAATGTCGGTTGTGGTCAACGCTGCCATTGTGCTGGGCATGGTTTCCCTCAGAACACGCTTTCGGCCGGACGCTGTTAACGCGACAACCCCATCGCCGCCTAATCGCACATAATCACTAGGGCGATGGAATTCGGTGGCGGCTTCGCTCGCCCAGCGATAGCAGGACTCTCTGGCATTGTTGATGTCGACGATGGGAGCCGTGATGATCATGGGCGTTCGAGCTTCATCAATCAGAATGCTGTCTGCTTCATCCATGATCAGAACGTCGAGCGGAAAATCGAACTGGCTGGTTTGCTCTTTGTTCGTGTGCAAGCGTTGCCTGTTAGCCAGTGATTGACGCAGAAAATCAAACGCGAACTCTCGGAGCGTTCCATAGACAACATCGCCCGAGTAGATCGTTGCACGCTCAGTTTGGGGTGTCGTCGTGGAAACACTTGATACACTCAGACCAACCCATTGGTACAGTGGTGACATCCACTCTGCATCACGGGAAGCGAGGTAATCATTGGCTGTGGCAACTAGTACTTTGTGACCCGAGGCAGCAAGCGAAGCTGCTGCAAGAAGTGTGGTCACTGTTTTACCTTCACCCGTTGGCATCTCAATGACGCAGCGGTTTAGCAACAGCTGCGATGCATTCCATTGGCCTTTGCGAATGTGAAATCCCAGATGCTTCCCAGATGCCTCATCGAGCTGGTCACGGAGCAGATTGGGTGTTGGCCTTTCGCGAATCGGTCGAGTGAAATTCATGAAGAAGCGTGACCAGTTCTGGCCGTGCTGCTAGAGCAATAAAAACGAGAAGCCAGCGAAGGCTGCTGCCTCGGTAGCCAAACCCCGATAGTTCACCGGAAACGGGTTGCAGTCAACTGCATAGGGCTTGCAACTCAGGCAGTCACCACCCGAGGAAACTAAGCAATCTGGCCGCGTCTTGCACATATGGTAGGGCAAGAAAAATGTGTTGACGCAGAATTGGCCTACCGAAATTGCGTTTTGTGCTGGTCCACATCCCCGCCCGCATCTCTCGAGTCGCGGTTGCTCATAATACAGAGGGCGATGTTTGAACTGAATTGGATATCTGTCCGGAAGAGGTGGGCTGATTCCGGCCGCAACAATCGTCAGTACCGGTTCCTTCTGCATGAACTGGTTTGCTAGGTTTCTTGGGGCGCTGGGGCCCTCTTCCGCCACGATCCGAATTTGACGCATCGGTTTGCGAAGTTTTTCGACACTCTTCGTGTTGAAGCGGTCGCGGGCCGTTTCGGCATCCAGTTTCTCGTACTCCACCGGCTGGGCGGAATCTGGTGTCGTCTTCCAATAATCGTTGCCTCGCGACTGTTCTCCCGTAGAAG
Source organism: Rubripirellula sp. (assembly GCA_028823035.1). Classification (GTDB taxonomy): domain Bacteria; phylum Planctomycetota; class Planctomycetia; order Pirellulales; family Pirellulaceae; genus Rubripirellula. The sequence continues at coordinate 3,033 of JAPKCI010000252.1, read as the reverse complement.
ATTCCGCAGGTGCAGTTGCAGGGATCTTATCCCCAACGCCACTGGCAGCGCCTAACTCAGACTCCGGTGAGGCTATTGCCTCAAACTGGGCTTCGTTTTTATCGGGCTTTTCCGAGGAAATTTGACCGAAAACGCATGATGATCCCACGTTGAGTGCCAAGACGGCAAACAGCGATGCAATAGCACACTTGGGGGGATGAAAATTCAACATTAAATCGATTCCGGAGACACCTATAGCAGTAATTCCTTTCGATCTTTCCGGCCTCAATGTAATAGGAAAAACTGGTTAGTCGGAAAACTTGTTGCAATCACCCTAGAGTTCCTTTCTGTCCTAGAATGCCGTAAAAATGAGTCCGGTTTAGTGGATTTAAACGACTTTAACATGTCGGGATCAAAGGAGCGGACTACGATGAATTAGCAACCGATTGCCCACACTCCCATTTTTCCTAGTGCTTTTGCCGAGCTAGCTAGGAACCCCTTTTCGTGCGGGCCGTCATAATGATGCGTGCACATTTTTCACGCTCATGGGGGGGTGGGTCTAGCCCTGTCCCTGCGCAGAAACAGCCGCAGAGCCGTTCTTGATGATCCGACCCACTCCTAATTCAACGAAAATTCGACGAATGAGGTGCCGGCTGCGCGAACGGTTGGAGCATTTTTTGCGATCGAAGCCGAGACCTGTCAGGCTGGAACGACAGGCTGCTCCGCAGGTTCGTTCGCTTGAATCGAGGTTTGTGCTCGACGCTTCTGCCGCTCTGCTGGGTTGGGATGCAATCGATTCCAGCCTGAATGTCGAGACTTTAGAGCTACCGGTCGACGATTCAACCGGCACAATCCAAATCTTTAGCGATGGCAACTCGGGCGGGACAAGCCACACCTTCCCTACTTCTCACAGCCCGACAACTGGCTCGATCAGTCCCTCAATTTCCGGGGTTTTAGCTGAAAAAGACTCGCTTGGGCTTCGTTTGGCAGGCGGACTCGACGGCTCATGGGTTGGTCACAATCAGGCTTCGACCACAGGGTCCGAAGTCATGGTTTCGGCGCCACGCGCGCACGCGGACGCTCACGCGACGAGACTGGGTTCCGACCCAAGTTCGATTGATTTCAGTTTTGCTGCTTCCAGTTCTGCCGGGGTTATTTCTGTCACGAGCGGTATGGGCAGCGATGGCATTCAGCAAGGCACCGGGCATTTCGGCGATGGTTTTGCGGAAAACGCAGCGGATGTTGGCTCTTGGGACCAGATCCAGCAAACGGACAATCTGGGGAATGAAATTCTCTTCATTGATTCCCACGTGCAGGACTACGAGATTTTGATCGCTGGCGTGCGTGATGACGTCGAGGTAAAGATTTTACAGGACGATCAAGACGGTCTCACTCAGATCTCAACGGCCCTGGAAGGCAGAACCGACCTGGATGCAATCCATCTGATTTCGCATGGTTCTTCGGGTACGCTTCTGCTGGGGTCCACTGAGTTGACATCGGACAACCTCACGAACTATTCCGATGCGCTTTCACAGATTGGAACTTCGCTATCTGAAAGTGGTGACATTTTCCTTTACGGGTGCGACGTCGCCGCGGGTGAAACGGGATCGGCTTTTGTTTCAGCCTTGGCGACCGCGACCGATGCTGACGTTGCAGCGTCTAACGACAGAACTGGTTCAGCGGAACTCGGTGGAGACTGGCAGTTCGAGTCAATTCATGGGCAGGTAGGCAATGTGACGTTGATCGATGACGCAACCTTGGGGGGCTATGCACATGTGCTTACGACTCCCTCGGTGACCGTTGATATCGTTGATGTATTACTCAGTGATTCAAATTTAGATTCGGTAGTGACTTTCGAGTTTAGCGAATCCGTTAACAATTTTGACGAGACTGATTTGGCGACTGTTGGGGGAGTGATTTCAGGATTCACCATCATTGACGCTGACAGCTATCAAGCTGTCTTCACTGCTGATGACGGGATCGATATGACAGGGTCTGTCACGGTTAATGCCAGTTACACCGATCTCGCAGGTGATCCCGGACTCGCTGGCAGCGATACGGTTGCCATTGACACTCTGAATCCGACTGTGGCTGCAGCATTTGTCGAGTCATCTTTGTCGGATAGTAACCCCACTTCGATTGTCAACTTTACGTTTAGTGAAACGCCGGTCGACTTTACGCTCGGCGACATCACCGCAGTCAACGGTTCAATGAGTGGCTTGGTGATGGACACGGCCACCACTTATCACGCAACTTTTGTTGCAGATGACAACCTTGATGGCACAGGTGCGGTTTCGGTAGAAGCGTCCAGATTTACCGATGTGGCCGGAAACGACAATGCAGCGTCGGCACAGGACAATGTGACGATCGATACGTTGAACCCGACCGTCACCAGCGTAACGGCGAGTTCGACATGGATCACTGATTCAGTGGTGGGTGGTGGCACATTCACCCTTACGGTTGATTTCAGCGAGTCGATGAATCAGACCGGGGCACCCGTCATCGATTTCCCTACCGCGATGGAGGATCCTTCCAACACCATCACCTTTGCTTCAGGGGCTTGGTCTGATGCTGACACCTACATTGCCTCCTACACTCTTGCCGATGCCAACGAAACAGTTGCTGACATAGATGTTCAAGTCACTGCCGCAACGGACCTGGCGGGTAACATCCAGACAGCCGGCACGGTGTCTGATGTGTTCAGCATCGACACTCTGAATCCGACTGTCGTTGTCAACCTTGTCGACAGCCAACTGACCGACGGAGACACCAGTTCATTGGTGACGTTTGAGTTCAGCGAAGACGTGACTGGATTCGATATCAACGACCTGACACCAGCCAATGGTTTGATAACTGGTTTCACCGTGATCGATGGGGACAGTTACGAGGCGACGTTTACCGCAGATGATGGGGTAGATGCCCTCGGCCAGGTCACGGTTGCCACGACATACACAGATCTCTTGGGCAACGCTGGAAATGGTGGTTCGGACACGGTTGCGATCGACACTCTGAATCCGACTGTCGTTGTCAACCTTGTCGACAGCCAACTGACCG
>JAPKCI010000044.1 GCA_028823035.1 Rubripirellula sp. | reverse complement strand
GGATATGCCATTCTACCTTGAACTGCATTGGCAATGGGCGGTTCTGGCAATGGGCCGCTGTGGCAATGGGTACTGTTGAAGCACTGATCTTGAAGGGGATGAGACGCGGATCTTAGTGGGAGATGGCAGGTTGCTGGCTATGCGGCTCTGCTAGACTATCTGCTTCATTGTCTTGCCGCCCCAGGGCCGCAGTCTGGTCTTGCGTTCCGGCTTTCTGAACAAGGTTTGAAATATGCCATTTCGACATGCTTTGCCCCTCTGCCTCATTGCCCTTGTCTGGTTCGCTCCGGACATGGTTTATGGTCAGAACAACCGTCTGATTGAACCAAAGGACATTGCCCATTTGGAGTATGTGACTGGGGCAGAAATGTCGCCCAATGGAAAGCACATCGCTTATCTTCTGGCCGTGCCACGCCGCCCCTTGCAGGATGACGATGGGTCTGCATGGTACGAGTTGCATGTCATGGATCGGCAAACGGGCGTGACGAGGCCTTTCATCACAGGTGAAGTTTCGATCAGTTCGCCACAATGGTCCCCCGATGGTAAATCGATTTATTACACCTCTAAGCGGTCGGATGACAAGATGAAGTCGTTGTACCGCATCCCGATTGATGGTGGCGAGTCGGTGCGTGTGCTTGGCACGCCCACATCGATGGGCAGTTTTGATATTTCGGACGATGGAAATCACGTCGCATTTCTCGCCAAAGAAGAACAGGATGATGCGATTCAGGATTTGGAGGATGAAGGATTCAATCAGGAGATCTATGAAGAAGATTGGCTGCCGACTCGGGTTTGGGTTGCAGCACTCGAGGGTGATTCGGGGCGTGATGCAAAACAGCCAAAGCCACGGATGCTTGATCTGAACGGTTCCGCGATTTCGGTATTGTGGAATCCAGATGGTGACGAATTGATGGTTGTTCTGGCACCAACGCCCTCGGTGGATGACAGTTACATGCAGAAACGGGTCTTTGTTGTAAACGCCGAATCGGGGAAAGTGATTCGTTCGTTGAACAACCCGGGCAAGCTGGGTCAGGTCAGTTGGAGTCCTGACGGTGAGCATTTGGCAATCGTTTCTGCAGTCGACATTCACGATCCGGAAGAAGGTCGGTTGATGGTGACTTCCGTTCACGAGGAGTCTGGGTTAGTCGACCTGATACCCGGGCTGAAAGCTCATGTGCACACGATTTCATGGAAAGATAATTCCACGTTGTATTGGTTGGCGGCTGAGGGCATTACGTCAAGATTCGGGATAGTGACTCTCGAGGGTGACGTCACCGATTTGCTTGCCCCGGGCGGGGATGGTGATCCAGTTTTTAAAGAATTCACGGCGTCGGATGATCACAACGCATTCGCCTTTCTCGGCAGCGCAGCCACTTATCCAACCGAGATCTTTCTGTCTGACAAGGCGAGTCAGAAGCCGCAACGGATGACCGACTCGAATCCCTGGCTCAAAGATAAGACATTTGCCCGTCAGACGGTTGTGACATGGAAGGGCGAGGATGGCCTGGAATTACAGGGCATCCTGATCTACCCGCTGGATTACGTTTCGGGTCAGAAATACCCCACGATCATGTATGTGCACGGAGGACCAGAGTCTCACGAGTCCAATGCATGGCTGACAAGCTATTCACGGCCCGGTCAAGTTGCTGCCGGACGGGGGTTCGCCGTGTTCTATCCCAATTACCGTGGCAGCACGGGTCGCGGTGTGGAGTTTTCGATGATGGGGCAATCCGATGCAGCGGGGAAGGAATTCAGTGATTTAATCGCCGGTGTTGATCACCTGATCGACGCTGGTATTACCGACCCCGATGCGGTGGGCGTGACAGGGGGTTCTTACGGCGGCTACGCATCCGCCTGGTGCTCGACATTTTATTCCGATCGCTTTGCTGCCAGCGTGATGTTTGTCGGCATCAGTGACAATGTTTCCAAGGTTGGTACGACAGACATTCCTGAGGAGATGTTCCTGGTTCACCATCGCAAACACCTGTGGGACGACTGGAATTACTTTTTGGAAAGCAGTCCAATCCGACACATCGAAAAGAATCAGACACCCACGTTGATCATGCACGGAAAAGAAGATCCACGTGTTCATCCTTCCCAGTCATTGGAATTTCATCGCCATCTCAAGACGCTGAAACAGGCACCTGTTCGATTGGTTCTGTATGAGGGAGAAGGGCATGGCAATCGCAAAGCGGCTGCACGATTCGATTACAACCTTCGAATGTTGCGATGGATGGAGCACTTTCTCAAGGATAAGGCAGAAAAATCACCGGCGATGCGAATTGATTATCGTAAGGCGCTCGGCATGCCAGCTGAAAAAGAGTGAAGCGAGGTGGAAAATCAGGCATGCCTCATTCCCAATTGCGAGCGCCGGTGTGGATTTCTGTGAAACCAAAACACCGATGATTTCCCGTCCGTTATCCATGCCAATGCAGGTTGCATTGGCATGAAGCGATCGCCGCTGGTTATGATGTTGGCATGAATACCAACAAACTGCTGGCTGCCAGCCTGGCCGTCGTCCTGTTCTTGTCATTAGGGAATGGAGGGTCGGTTGCCCGTGCGGCGGAAACCGCACCCAATATCGTCGTCTTTCTGGTAGACGATATGGGAGTGATGGACACGTCAGTGCCGTTCCTGACCGATGAACAGGGAAAACCAAAGCGTTACCCGCTGAATGACTATTACCGCACGCCAAACATGCAGCGGTTGGCAGCCAAAGGGGTCCGATTCAACAATTTTTACGCCATGAGTGTCTGTTCCCCGACACGCATTTCGATCATGACCGGTCAAAATGCGGCCAGGCACCATGCGACCAACTGGATCAATCCGCGAAATGACAATCGCGGCCCCCACGGTCCGCCGGACTGGAATTGGCAAGGTCTGAACAGCGGCAGTGTGACGTTACCGAGGCTGCTGCGCAAGGCAGGGTATCACACCATTCATGTCGGCAAAGGACATTTTGGGCCTGATAGTTCCGAAGGATCCGAACCCTTGAATCTTGGCTTTGATGTGAATGTCGGTGGCGCCTCGTTTGGTGCACCGGGCAGTTATTACGGTGAAGAAAATTACGGCTTGGGTACCAAACGCACGCACCACGCTGTTCCTCATCTAAAAAAGTATCACGGGTCCGACATGTTTTTGACGGAGGCGATCACGCGTGAGGCCAAGAAACGGGTTTCGGAATCGGTCCAGCAGAGACAGCCGTTTTACTTGTACATGTCTCATTATGCCGTACACGCACCCTTTCACTCAGATCCACGATTTGCGGACCACTACAAGGATTCCGGCAAGTCGAAAAATGCTCAGGCATTTGCGACGTTGATCGAGGGGATGGACAAGTCACTGGGTGATTTGCTGGATCATTTCGATGCATTGGGTGTTTCGGAAAACACACTCGTATTCTTTCTGGGTGACAATGGTTCCGACGCTCCATTGGGGCATCAGCATGTGGTGGCCTGTGCAGCTCCACTGCGTGGCAAAAAAGGAGCCCACTACGAAGGTGGAATGCGAGTACCGTTCATTGCAGCATGGGCAAAAGAAAGTACTAACAATGTTAATCAGCAACAGTTGGTGATCCCAGCGGGGACGCTGCAAACCCAAGTTGCCGCCGTGCAGGATCTGTATCCCACGATCGCCAAATTGACGGGAGCTACGTCACCTGCGGGTCACACTGTGGATGGGGTCGATCTGTCGAAGCTGCTGACCGCCGAACCTGATGATTCACGCGAAGAAGTCTTTCTGATGCACTATCCGCATTCGCCCCATCGAAGCGACTACTTCACCACGTACAGGGATGGGGATTGGAAAGTGATTTACCACTACATTCCGTCAAAGGGATCTGAGGGTGGTCACTACCAGCTTTACAATCTGGCATCAGATCCATTCGAATCAACGAATCTGGCCGATCAGGAACCGGTGGTGTTGCGAGAGATGATCGAGAAACTGAAATCGGGCCTTGAATCACATGAAGCTCTGTATCCGGTGTCACCAGACGATGGCAAAACGCCTCTGGTGCCTGCGACTCCGTAACAACTCAGCTTGACGAGTTATTGATTCTGTCCAATGGCAACGCAATGCCGCTGGCAGTCAGATATTTCTGACGGTAGCCACCGGCACCAGCGTTTCGGTCAAGGCTTGGATCAAGAGCGACTACGCCCCGATTGAACGATGTCATCGAGTTGTTTCTTCAATCGTTCCGCAACTTCGGGATGTTCAGCAATCACGTTTTTCTTTTCCGAAGGATCCTTTTCCAGATTGAATAGCTGGAGTTTTTGCACCTTGGTGTTGGCTAGTTGTTTTTCCACCACAACATTACGAGCAAAATTCTTACCGTACCGGTGAAGTTTCCAGTTGCCGCTTCGTAAGGCCAGCGTTCCGTTGTTGCCGTTGTCCTGTTGCACCAGATGATCGCGACCTTTGGCGTCTTTGTCGCCAAGCATGGCGCCGATCACGTCGAAGCTATCGAGGTATCCATCGGAGGTAAGCTTCTGGTCGGTCAAGGCAGCCAGACTGCCTGCCAAGTCGATGGTGCAGACCACTTCGTCGCTGGTTCCCGGAGCAATGCGTCCTTTCCACGATGTGATGAAGGGAGTGCGTGTGCCGCCTTCGTAGATGCTGTATTTTCCGCCTGTGAAAGGACCACCTGCCCGATGATTTCCGACTTTTTCAAGTGCTTCGTCTTTGTAGCCGTCATCCATCACTGGGCCGTTGTCGCTGCAGAAAACGACCAGCGTTTTCTCGGTCAAGTTCAGTCGATCCAACGTTTTCATCAATTCACCAACACACCAGTCGAGTTCGATGATGGCGTCACCTCGGAAGCCGAGTGATGTTTTTCCCTGAAAACGCTCGTGCGGTATTCGCGGGACATGAATGTCGTGCGAAGAGAAGAACAGAAAAAAAGGTTCTTTTTGATGATCCTCGATGAACTCAACCGATTTTTCTACCCATTTGTCAGCGAGATCTTCATCACGGAATCGGGCAGCGTGTCCACCGGTGTAGAACCCGATCCGACTGATGCCATTGTGAATCGTTGAGTTGTGACCGTGGGACCAGTCCATCTTGAGAGTGTCACGATGGGTCTGACCGGTTGGATGGTCAGGGCTGGGTTTTTTCCTGCCCACCCACAGTGGGTCTGCAGGGTCAAGGTTGGGTACCCGATGGTCGTGAACATAAACCTGTGGCACTCGGTCATTGGTGGTGGGTAACAGGAAGCAGGTATCAAACCCGATCTCCAGAGGACCCGGTTTCAGATCGCCATTCCAGTCTGGACCTTCTGGTCCACCCAGACCCAGGTGCCATTTGCCGATCACGGCAGTTGCGTACCCGGCTCGCTGAAGCATGGTGGCGACGGTCTCAGTTCCGGCCTTGATGATGGCCGGAGCAGTAGGTGGCGCGATACCGGTGCGTTCGCCGCGAAAGGCGTAGGTACCGGTCAACATCGAGTAACGGGTTGGTGTGCAAGTTGACGCAGAGCAGTAACCGTTGGTGAATCGCAATCCACCGGCGGCAAGTTGATCGATATGGGGCGTTTCAAGCGAGGTGGCACCGTAGCAAGACAGATCACCATAACCAAGGTCATCGGCCATGATCACAACTACGTTCGGCGTTTCACTGCGAGCGGTGGAGGTCAGAACCGTAAAACAGGCAATCAGGACCGAAGTCCACAGTGCACGGGGCATATCATTTCTCGTGAGGACGGAAGCATGGGGTTGGGGATGCCAATTACCATTGTAAGTCAGAAATCCTCAAACTACAGACGACTGCCACTCGATTTCCGAGTCTTCGTTGAATCGGAAACCACTGACCCGCGACGGAATCCCAGTCTCGGTATGCATTTATGCATTCAGCATCTCGAACGGGCTTGGCGACATCATTGCTAAAAGCGACAACCGGCTGACGTTGATTTCAGTGTAATCGAGCCAGTAACCAGAACGCGAGTCACCAGATCACTACTTGGGTGGGGCACTGTCTTCAGTTGTTGCTGAGGTGTGTTGTTCTAGCAAGGAAGCAATTTGTGGGCGGATTTTTTGAAGCAAAGGCAAATCGAATTCCCGATTCAGTGATCCGCCAACGCCTTCATAGGTTTTTGCTAATTGGGCATCCCATTCTTTCGACACGATATCTTTGGCGGTCTCGCCCTTGGCATTCTTTGTCTCGACCATGGCTCCTTTTTCCAGCAGCAGTTTGACCAGAGATTCGTCACCGAAAAAAGCTGCCAGATGTAGCGGAGTGTTGCCATCCGGTCCGCTCATGGTGACATCGGCGCCGCGTTCGATCAGCAATTGGGCAGAGCTTGGGTGACCGTGCAAAATAGCGTTTCGGAGTGGAGTTGCGCCGCGGCGTCCCTGTTTGGCATTGACCGAAATACCGGATTCAAGAAATCGTTTGATGGCGGCATCGTCCCCGGCGGATGCGGCTGCCCAGATGTCATTGATTGCGGTCGAGGGACGCCTTGGTTTCAATTGGGCCGCCATGGCAGGATCAAGTTTCGATCCTTCCGACAGACAGTACAGTTTCGAAGCAGTTCGGATCAGTACTTTATCGCCGACCACAGCGGGGCAGGCAATGCAAAGTTCATCGAGTTCGTTGCGTGCTACGATTTCGAACTCTTCACCCGCTTTGATCACGTACGTCAGTCCGTCTTCACTGAGACAAAACAGGTATCCATTGTAGGCAAAGGGAGATGCCGTGAAAGAGCCTGATGGTGAAAACCGTTTTTTTCCATAGACCTGTTCACCGGTTCGAGCATCATGACAGGTCAAGAATCCTTGATCATAGAGCGTGTAAAGATAATCGCCGTAAATGGTCTGGCTGGGATTGTAGGAAGACGAAGTGCCTTGGTACCACTCAATGAATTCACTGTCCGAGAAGTCTCCTTCCGGCGTGATGTTTCCGCTTGCACCTGGCTTGATTGCATACGTCGGTCGGTGTGAGTCACCCACATATCCTGACGCTATGTAGCACATTCCGTGAGCACTCATGGGTGATGGAATGACCAAATTTGACATCTGGCCATCGAATTCCCAAAGCAGGTCGCCAGCGAGAGAATAGCTGCGATTGCGCTTTTTTCCGGGAACTACGATTTCGGTGCGTTGTTCATTTTTCCAGATCAACGGGGTTGCCCATGAATGGGTTTCGTTGCGTTCCTGTTTCCAAAGCTCTTTTCCGGTTTCGCAATCGAACGATGCGATCCATGATTTTTCAAGATTGTCATAGACGACAAATACCTGACCATCATGAACGACAGGAGACGCTGCTGCGCCATAGTCCATGAATGTCTTTTGGGGTTCAATTTCGCGTGACCACAGTAATCCGCCATCGAGGTCGTAGCAGTACAGTCCGACATCGCCGAACAGAACGTAGAGTCGTTCACCATCTGTTGTGGCTGTTTCCGCTGCATAAGTACTTTTTGGGTGCCGGGGAACCTGAGGCTGACCACTGTGGGCTTCCCGTTGCCAGATTTCTTTGCCTGTGTTCAAGTCGAAGCAATAAACCAGCCAATGGTGAAGACCCTTGCCTGGATCTCGGACTCCCTGTCCCAGATAAAGGCCTTTGCTGGGGGCAAGATTCTGTTCGTCACTGACAACGGTGGTCAGAAAAACCTTATCACCCCAGACAATCGGGCAGGACCATCCCCAGCCGGGAAGATCGATGGCCCAGCGGACGTTTTCGGTGGTGCTCCAGCGAGTCGGCAAGTTGGGGTGATCTTTACCAACGCCATTTCCATCTTCGCCTCGAAAGCGTGTCCAGCGGTCAACGCCGCTGGCGGTTGGAATCGCGGTAACTGCGAGACAAGCGACCAACACAATCATTCGAATCACGATACGACTCCGGTGGAGGATATGGAAACGGGGCAGGGCAGGGTAGTGGGATTTCACACGTTCAGATCAAGTTCACACATAGGAAAAAACCTTCGCTTCGATCAAACAGCTTAATCAAAGAAGCTGATCAAGCGTTTGTGTTACTGATTGCGTTCGATGCAATACAGGTGTTTTGCGCCTCGAAGGAACAGTTGGTTGCCTACCACAGCGGGAGAGGCATCGAACCGATCGTCGAGTTCGTTGACAGAACTGACTTTGTATTCCGGGCCGCGCTGCAGAACGAGCGTGTTTCCATTGCGCCCTGTCAGATAGACACGCCCGCCAGCACCGACAGGTGATGCATAGATGTTGGAAAGTTCACCAAGTCGTTTCGGTCCAAAAGCGACCTCGCCGGTCTTTGCATCAAGGCATGTCAAAATTGCCTGATTGGATTGGTTGTAGAAGAGCAGGCCCTCGTACAGCAGCGGAGAGGGGATGTATGGCGTGCCACGCTCTTTTTTCCAACGGATTTTTTCGCTATCTGAAATGTCTCCGGTCTCGGTCAATGGAATTGCCATGGCGGCATAGCCTTTGTAGCCAGTCATGCAGATCACGTAGTCACCATCGACGACCGGGCACGGAATTGCATTGCCAGTCAGACCACTGCATTGCCAGATGATGTCACCCGTGTCGAGATCGTAGCTGCGTACAAACCCCGAGGCAGCAGTAATGATTTGTGTTTTGCCACTATGTTCGATGATTCGTGGTGTGGCCCATGCGTTGCCTTCGTCTCTGTCGCGTTTCCAAAGTGTATTGCCTGTCTTGGCATCGAGTGCTTCGATTGTGCTTTGACCTGCGTGATCACGGACAATGACCAGCTTGCCTTGATGTAGAACGGGTGAGCAGCCTTCGCCAAGACTGGACCCGACTTTGGCTTCGCCGAGTTTCTTTTCCCAGATTTTGTTTCCTTGCAAGTCATAGCAAAAAAGTCCAGCCGAACCGAACCAGCAATAAAGGTGCTCGCCATCGGTGGTTGGTGATGCTGGTGCGAAATCGTTGTCGTTGTGGGCCCCCTCGTGAGGGATCTTTGTCGTGGCAACTTGACGCCATTTTTCCTTACCGGTATTTCGATCCAGACAGAGCACAACAAACGCATGTTGAGCGTTCGGTTGTTTGATATCGAAGAAGTTGGTCTTGGGCTGGTCTTCGGGATCAGGAATCGATGGGTCCTTGACTCCGGTGTTGGTGGCGGTCAACACAAAGACCTGGTCACCCCAAATGATAGGGGTCGAAGTTCCCTGACCTTCGATGGCCACTTTCCATTTAACGTTCTCGTCTTCGCTCCAGGAAACAGGTGGATCCGCAGTGGTTGAAACGCCGTTTGCATCAGGACCGCGCCATTGATGCCAGTTGTCAGCGAACGAGTCGCCGAAGGCTGACATCGGTACGGCGATTAGCAAGAGGCATGCATAGAGAATGGATGTGCTTTTCATGCTGTTTCTGATCATTACTTAAGAAGGAGTATTGGATTCGATGAATCCTAGAGGCTAAGTGTACCAGTGCTGGTCCCGAAATTATCTGTTTCGACACCCATGCTATTTAGGAGCTGAACGTACAGATTGCACAAGGGTGTGTTTTTTGACTTATTGTGTGCAATGTAGCCTCGGTGTTTGTGGTTGCCACCGGCGAGAATGATGGGCAGGTTGCTTGGATCGTGTGCATTTGCATTCCCCAGATTGCTTCCCAGTAGCACTGATGTGTGATCCAGTAATCGCCCATCCGCTTCGGTTGGCTTGGATAACTGCCCCAACAGTTCATTGAAGCATTTTAGCAGCTCAGTTTCGATGATTTTCAGTTGCGATATTTTGTTGGGGTCCTGTCCGTGGTGCGACAGATTGTGATGCTCCGCTGAAATACCCCCGATGTTCGGAACCACCATATGGTCCTGGATCATGACAGTAATGACGCGTGATGAGTCTGTCCGCAGGATGAGTGGAATTAGATTAAGCATGGACCGTGTCCTTCCGATCAGATCAGCCGATTCAGTGATGTCCTGCGGTGGATCGAGGTTGACTATCGGTTTAGGTCGATCCAGCCATGCTTCGGCTTCCACTAACTCAGCTTCCGCGACGCGGATAGCCGCGAAGTACTCATCCAATTGTCGACGATCGTTGACTCCGGTCTGTTGTTGCAGTGTTTTCGACTGCTCAGCTACAGAATCAAGAATGCTGCGTCCATCGGCAAGCCGCTCTCGTTGTCGTCGCTGTTCCCGGGCATTTCCAGTGAGGAACATGTTGGCAAACACAACCGACGGTCGGTTGTGGGCAGGTAACATCACTCCATTGCTGGTGTACGACTGACTTTCCTTTGAATTTGTGCTGAGTGAAAGGGATGGAAAACGGGTGACATGCCCAAGCTTTGTTGCAGCGTATTGATCAACAGAGATGGAGTTTTTAAAACCTCCCAATCCCGGGTTGCGTGCTGCTGACAGCCAAGTCATTTCGGTGTCGTGTGGCTCCTTGCCATTTTGGTCAGGATGTGACAATCCAGAAAAGAGAGTGAAATCTTTTCGGTGTTCTGCAAGCAACTTCAGATATTCGGTGCTTTCGTAATCGTTTCCCGGTGTTGTTGGGAACAGGGATGGCGAATGCAAGCCCAATGCATTGCAGATCAGCAGCATTCGTTTCGGTGGTTCGACGGACCCTGCTGCGTCTGCCGAAGTCATGGACTCGAGGAATGGCAAGGCAATGGAGAGCCCGCCTGCTTTGAGCGCAGTTCGTCGCGAGATGGTTTTGGACATCAGCGGTTCCTGAAGAGCGGACTGTCAACGATGTGGTGGATCAGGCTTCGCAGAGGATAACGTTCCGCTTGAGTTGCCCGAAGTATTCTTTCAACTTCCTCACGATCCTGAAACTCAATCTCCCCACCTGTCGAAAATGTGAGCAGTTCAGCCAGCAGATTTCGAGCTACTTGGATGTTGGATTTACGAAGATGTGTCTTGTAGTCCCGCAGGCTATTGAACCGAGATCCATCACTCGTCACGCCAGACATGTCGACAGCATGACCGAAGTCGTAGTCTCGGTGCGCAAATCGTAAACCGGGTGGAGACGTGCGTTTGACACCTTTGCTGTTGCGATAGCGATTACGAAAATTCCCAACAGGATCAAAGCACTCCATTGCGAACCCTGGTGGATCAATTTTTCGGTGACAAACGGCGCAGGCCTCAACTTGTTGATGTTTTTCTAGTGTTTCACGAATGGTCGTGGCTCCCCGCGTATCTGGCTCGATCGATCCAACGCCCGGTGGCGGTGGATTTGGGGGAAGCCCCAAAAGATTCGTCAACACAAAGTTTCCACGTTTGACAGGAGTGGTGACGGTTCCATTGGCCGTTACCTTTGCGATCGCTGCATGAGCCAAGATACCACCACGGATGCTTTCCGAAGGCAGTTGCACTTTGCGCATGGACTCACCCTTCACGCCTGCGATGCCATAGTGTTCCGCAAGTTTGCGATTCAGGAAGGTGAAGTTAGAGTCGATCAAGTTATCAGTAGACAGGTTTCTATCAATGAGATGCCCAAAAAATTCCCGTGTTTCTGCCAACATCGCGCGGCGGAGCACGTCGTCGTATTCCGGGTACAGATAGCTATCCGGGGTGGTTGCATCAATCTGATCGAGATTCAGCCACTGGTCGAGAAACTCATTCACAAACCGTTCATGCTTGGGGTCGTTCAACATCCGCTCTACTTGAGCGGCGAGTGTTTTTGAGTCAGATAATCGGCCTTCAGCTGCAAGTTTGTCCAATTCATCGTCGGGTCGACTGCGCCATAGAAAGTACGACAGGCGTGTGGCCAAGGCCGCATCACTCAATGGCCCTGGCTTGCCTGTTTGGAAGATCAGTTCGGGTGAGACAAGAATCGCACGGAGAGGAACCCGCACACAGTCAATGAAATTGCGGTTGGTCTTGACGCTTGGCATAGCCAGTGCGACCCAGTTGTCAATTTCCTGCTCACTCAAAATTCGATGGAAGGCTTTTGCGGCAAAGCTTCCGACAATGGTTCGAAGGTGTGAGGCAGGCGATTCGGTGAGCACCGGTTCGTACGATCGGCCGCGTGCATCTTGTCTGACCTGTTTCCACTCGATGCCCGGGAACAGGGCTCGGGTGCGTGTGGGTGGCCATGTCGTTTCCAGTGGGCCTTGCACCGTGACTCGGCGAATTCTGACGCCTTCACCACCGAAGGTGGCCGCGTTTTTCGCACCGTAGATTACCGTGCCGTCAGGAGCTGAATCCATTTCGTCCGTGCTGACGTAAAAATAGTCATCCGGGCGAAGGTAGGTGATTGTGGAAACATCCCGATAGTCGTCACCTACGAGGTCCCAAGCTGCGAATAATTCACTCTCGCCCTGTTTGTCGTTTTGCCTTTTCAGGCTGACGGTGATCGACGAACGCGGTTGGTAAGTCGCGGCTCTGACGGTGATGCGATAGCGTCCAGCTACCGGTGGCCGAAATCCATTGGTGTCGGATCGGAAGACATAGTTTTCACCGCGAAACGTGACCACATCGCTGTCGGTCTTGAAAATAGTGCCTCCGCCACGCCGAATGGGTCGATCGACCCACATTTGAATGTAGCGTGAGTGCAGGTAGTCGATTTCCCGTTCTGCCATCGGTGGTCTTCTGCCCAGCTGAATTGCTTCGTCAAGAGCTAGATCGGCAGCCATCAAAAGGCCTTTGATATGAACACTGGACATTTCCTGCGTTGATGCAACGACATCGAACGCTCCGGATGCATTTTCAGGTGGCAGTTGCTTTGCCAGATCACCACCGATTCCAAGCAGATCATGAAGTGTGTGCTCGTATTCCTGACGCGACAGTCGGCGAGAGGGCACTCTGCCAGTGGACTGCTGTGCCTGCTGATTGACCTTTTCCAACTCTCTTTTGAGTAGTGACAATGCAGCAAGTCGGTCCTGTTCATCAGGTGCCAGTTCTGATGTCGGTGGCATTTCACGTTGGTTGATGCGATCAAAAACATGCACCCATTGGCGAAAAATTTCCGGCTGTTCGAGTTTGAGATCAAGTGAACTCAAATCAAGATTTGTCTCCGTGCTGCTGTCGTGGCAATCAATGCAAGAGTCCTGCAAAAAAGAAGTAAGTCCTGCGGGCAACTCGGCTGCTGATAGTCCACCGGCAAACAGCGACAAAAACGGAACCAGCATGGCCATGCGAACCAACTGTTGCCATCGCTCAGTTGCTGGCATGTAGCGATAGCTACAACGACGATGTTGCAGCTGTAATAGGTTGGCGATGTACATTACTGAAGACATCAGTCTTTTGATTCCTGGAAGGCATGCAACGCAGAGTGGGTGCGTACGTAAATGATGCCATCTACGATTGCGGGGGTAGCATACACGCCATCCTGCATCTCATTCTGGGCCAAGATGCGGTGTGAGGTACCCAGTTCGATCACGCTGATCTGACCGTTACCGGCAAAGGTATAAAGCTTGCCATCGGCGATCAGAGGCGAAGCATAATGTGTTCCCTTACCTCGCGTTCTCGTACGATAAACACGTTCACCTTTAGCCAAGTCGATGCAGGTGAGTAGCCCGCCATTTTTCACTAAGTAGATATGGGTTCCATCGAAGACTGGACTGGGAACTTCTGGGATTCCGTCTGTGAGCAGCGAGCGTACTTGATCGGCGGCGACAAAACCTTGGCTGTCGATTGGAATGGCCAGCAAACCATGGGTTTCATAACCTTCGCGAAAACGTTCCAGTTCATCAACTGCTTTTTTCCATTCTTCACGGGTGAGCTTCGCATCGCCATTTTTGTTTGCATGTTTCCATGAGACGGGTGCACCATTCATTGCGGCTTCGATACCTTCCGGTCGATGGAAGATCCAAAGCTTGGGGAACTCATTTTTTTCAATCAGTTGATTTTGATTCTTATCATGTTTTGCAATTAACTCATCAAACGTTGGAAATGGTGGCCTGAGATCGGGCTCACCAAGTTTGTTCCACGCGGCAACAATGACTTCATCGCCGGCCAATACAGGAGTGCTGGTGGCAGTCGTCGCACATTTCGCTGTCCATACAGTCTGCCCAGTCTTGATATCGAATGCCTGCACCGACCGAGCGGTATGACAGATCAGTTTGTCACCGGCGATGATGGGACAGGCTGTGCATGCCATTTCACCGGTGAACTTTTCTTTCTGCGGCACATGCCAACGCTGTTCTCCCGTTTGTTTGTCGAAACACACCAGATAGTGATCGACGTAATTACCTCGGTAAAGAATGACGTTGTCACCCGCGATCATGGGTGACGTGGCATTGCCAGAAAACGACTTGGTCAGCGGCAATTCTTTTTCCCACAACTGGTTGCCATCCAAATCAAGGCAAATGAGGCCGTGGGAACCAAAGTAGGCAATGATGCATTGGTCATCACAGCAGGGTGAACTGCTGGCCGGATTGAATGATGGATGCCCTTTTTCCAGTTTCTCGACACGGATACTTTTTTCCCACAGGATTTCTCCTGTCATTCGATTCATGCAGACCACGGCGACAGCTGGCGTGTCATTGTTATACGTGGTGACAAAGATTCGGTCACCGGAAATGCAGGGTGAACTATGTCCCGAAGGCAAGGATGTCTTCCAAAGTTCATTCTTGCCGGGGCCAAACTCAATCGGGGGTGATCCAGTGCCGATGCCATCGGAGTTGTTGCCACGGAACTGGGGCCAATCCGCTTGCAACGAAGCTGCAAGCGTTAGGCCAGTCAGAATGATTCCACAGAAAGCACTCAGGAAAGCATCGCGATTGATTGCAGAAAGCGTGATCATTGTTTCACACCACGTGATTGCAGGTAGGCAACCAGGTCGAATATTTCTTCGACAGTGAAGGTGTCAAGCAGACCTGCGGGCATACTTGATACCTCTGCGGTTCGACGCTGGTCGATTGAATCTTTGTTAATCATCATGAACTTGTCGGGTTTAAGCAGATTCGGGACCAGACGAATTTGATCGTCTGTTTCTTCGACGACCAATCCTGTCAACAGGCGGCCATCATCAACGAGGATCTGTTGCGTTTGATACTCTTTGTGGATTTCTGCTGATGGTTTGACGCATTGCTGTAGTAACTTGCCGCCCTTGAATCGTTTAGCAATCTCCGTGAGATCAGGGCCATATTTGGCACCTAGTCCATTGATTGTATGGCAGCGATTACAAGCTGCCTGCTCGTAGACGCGTTTACCATTTTCAAGCGAGCGATTGACTAGCCGATCCGGTGCTGAACCAAAGTTGTGGTGTTGCCATTTCTGGATGAATCTTCTTGCCGGCATCGATCCAGGCTGTTGGTTGGCCACATATTCCAGAATGCGAACGAACATGGCACCGTCGCGATTGCGATCAGGGTTTTCACGGCGGAATTCATTCCAAAGTGTTCCTACTCGATCGCGTGATCCCGGTGGCATGCCAGCCATGCGGCTGTCGACATACTTTTGGTGAGGTTGGGATTTGTAAGCTTCTGGCATATCTGTTTTGTCGATTATCGCAAACAGCGCCGAGTTTTTCTTGCGTTGCGTCTTTGGCGCAGTTGCAAGGTTACCGATGTCGTGAGTTCCGTCATAAGTCTTACCGACCAGTTGAATGCTGCCTTCGACGGGCACGACGTCTGGTAGTGCAATGCGGATGACTGCACCAACGCCGCGTTCCATGTGACGAGCGGGGCCTGAGGTGCTGGTCCAAACATTACCTTCGTCATCGAACTCGATTTCGCGAGTGTAGGAAACTCTGGTTGGCAGTCGGATTTCCGTGAAGGTCTCGGTCTTTGGGTCAAAGCGATTGATCGTGTCATTGTGGGTGCCACAAATCCAGACAATGCCTTTTGAATCAACATTCAGTGCATAAGGAATCTGGTTTTCGGCGTCAGGAAGTTCGTAGACTGTCCATTGCTCAGTTTTTGGATTGAATTTTCCAAAGACTCCTGAACCAAAGCCTGGCACCCAGACCATACCGTCGGGAGCAACGTGTAAACGTCGAGGTCCACGGAAAGGTGGGTTCCATTCAGTGATGTCACCATCGGCAGTGTTGGGGTCGATACGGCCGATACGATTTCCGTTCAGCTTGGAGTACCAAATCATGCCATCAACCGGAGAGAAATCGATCCCATACGGTGTGATCCCCCGCGATTCTCCACGACCCGCTGCAACCGCTTGTCCAGCGCTGAGCAGTTTGTACTCTTTGACGACATGGGTTTGCGGATGAATGGAGAAGCAGGAGTTGGATCCAGCATCGGTGTACCAAACCAAACCTTCGGGATCGTTCGGATTGATTCTCAGGGTGTGAGGATAATTCCCCCGTCGCTTGGGTGCTTCGCCGCTGCTGAAGGTTTCAAATTGTTTGGTTTCGATATCGAATCGTACCATTTGGCCAGTGGCGCACATGGTGGTCCAGAGACCACCATCGTTCGCTGTTTCAATGGAATGGGGGCCATAGGTTCCACGTGGGTATTGGTGGGCTGTTTGCGTTCCGGTATCGGGGTCGAGAACCACCATGCGATGCTTGCTGATGTTGACCGCATAGACTTTTCCATCGGGTCCGATTTCAAGGTCATGGAATGATCCTTGCAAAGGTTCGTCCATCTCCCACATCGTGATCGTGGCGGCGGCAGCCAGCCCAGTGGGTGCCGGAGGAGGAACAAAGGTGGGCCACTTTTCGACAGCATCGTCTTTATAGGTATTCATCAGTCTTTGAATGATGGTGTCCTGTGTGTGCGGATACAGGCCGCCAAAGCCGTCCATGCGGCGAAGCATTGTTTCCCAGTCGACTGGTTTCTCAGGGGTGCGGAAGCCAAGCGTTCCGACCTGGTGACAGTAAGTACAGAACATTTTGAAGTTCATTTTGTCTCGTGGATTGTCGAACTTCAGCATGCTGAAGGCGCTGCTCGCGGGACGTTGTGATTCCAATTCAGCACCAACCGCTGGGTGGGTTGAAATCATCAGGTTATCTGTTCCCACAGCAACGCCGCTGGTCCATTCATCAGCTCGACCCATCAGGCGAGTACGAATTTTGTGATCAACGTTACGGAGATTGTGAATGGAAAATGAACCATCTTTCTGCGTAAACACGGATGTCCATTTGCGTTGTTCATTATCGACCGCCGAAACCATGACACCTCCGACACCGCCGCCGTCCAAATCGACAACGCGACCTTGGATCGATTCATTGATCGATTCGGCTGCCGTTGCCACGGCACTGACCAGCAGAATGGATGCCAGGCTGAATATCATGCGAGTCGTGATCAGATGCATAAGGCGTGATTGGAAGGGGCGGTAAATCTTGTGGCGTTTTGCGCCGGTCAAAAGATTCATTCCAAATCTCCGGAGGTGTCCAGGACGGTGGCGTTGAGGATCAAATTCCGGAATTCCGCATCCGGAACATCATTGAGTGTTTGCAACAAAGCCAGCACTCGATTGAGGTCGCCCTCATCAAGCTGAATGTTGCGATGTGGTTCAGTCATCATGGCCTGTCGCAGTTGTTTCATTGAGAATGAAGCATTGCGCAGGGAAGGTGTGGGGGGAGTCGAGGTGGTCAGCGAGAAATTTGGCAGTTGATGACAGGAAAAGCAATTTCCTGCATGAAGGGCTGGTCCGCTATCCAGGGCGATCTTGAATCCCTGGTAGGCCGTGCGATTCACTCCCGGAGGAAGTTTGACCAAGACTCGACCTTCTTGATTGGCCAATCGACCCAAAATACGACCGCTCAAATCATCGGGTGTTTCGTCTGATTCGCGTTCCAAAGGAATCCGATTGAGGTAAGCAAACGCATCAAAGCGGGAACGCCTTTTTGTTTTCAGTCGATGGATCTGCATCTGTTTTTCGGTCGGCAGGTTCTCTGCGGTTGGCGAGCGATTCTCAGAATTCGCTTGGGGACCCCACAACGGGGCCTCCGTGAGTACATCTGCGTGAATCGCAAGTGCAGCTTGCTGCATGTGTTTTGTGACGTCGGGAAATTGTTTGGCAATGTTCTTTGTTTGACCCGGGTCTACCGACAGGTCATAAAGTTCAAACCGCGTGATTCCTCCCGAACCAGCCTTGATCATGGGAATCCATGCTTCCTGAAAGGTATTCAGCGTAACAAATTTGCCTCGCAGTTTGTTCCAGTCAGGTGTACTCAACGGACTGTTGTAGCACTTGTGCCAAAGCTCATTGCGAGTCAATTGACGACCATGATGTTTTTCGAGAATCAGTTTCATCTGGTTCATGACATCTTCAATGGCCGCGTTGTCCTTGGGGTACTCTTTGTTCCGCCAGCCCACCAGCGAGTAATTACCGTCGCGGATCGCCAACACGGGTTGGCTGGTGGGGGAGTGCCAGGTCAGTGGTTGCTGACGATGAAACCGGTTCGAATCAGTTTTCAACAGTGGAGACAAGTCGGCTCCATCCAATCGCACGTTCTTCGGTTGTTCGACACCGACCAAGCCGCAGAGTGTTGGCAAGACATCGACGGCACCGGCTGGTGTTTTTTCGATGCGACCACCCTCGATGCCATTGGGCCAAAAAATGATGCCCGGGGTGCGGATGCCTCCCTCAAGAAGCGATCCTTTGCCGGCACGCAGGTTGCCATTCCTTTCCTGCCGGTAACTGCCGTGATCTGAGGTATAGATGATGATCGTATCATCGAGGGTACCGAGTTGTTCCAGCTTTTTGACGAGTCGCGCTATCGCGCGATCAGTGTTGTCAATCGTTCCGGAGTAAATGGCAGCAGGGTCAGTCAGTTCACCATATTGGGAAACGATCTCGTCGGGTGCCGCAAGTGGAGCATGTGGTTCGTGAAACCAGATATTGAGAAAGAATGGCTTCTCGGGGATTCGTTTCTCGTCCAGCCATTGGATGGCTTCATCAACCACCAACTGGCAGGCATAGCCCTCGAGTTCACCGACTCGCTCCCTGTTTCTCCAGAAGTTTTTCGGATTACGGTGCGAGGGAGCAGCGTTGAGGTCAGTTGCAAACCAGTAATCGAACCCGTGTTCATCAATCCAAGGCTTTTTCCAACCTCGAAACGGAGTTCCTACATGCCACTTACCGAGATGAACCGTATCGTAGCCGTTGGCCTGCAGTATCTCTGCAATGGTGACTTCACTCTTGAGCAGATGCATGTGATGCATGTGATCCTGAATGACCGTGTAGATTCCAGTTCTCAGGTGGTGCCTGCCAGTCAGCAGGGTCGCGCGGGCAGTCGAGCAAACAGGAGCACCGGAATAGAAATCGGTGAAGCGAACACCGTTCGCTGCTAATTTGTCCAGTGCCGGTGTTTTGACAGGGCCTCCGTAACAGCCGATGTCTTTGGACCCAAGATCATCTGCGAGCAGCAGAACCACATTGGGTGCTTTGCCTACGACTGGTGACTGTGGGATCAACGAGAGCGTCGTGAGCAGCACAATCACTATCTGGGCAAGACGCGAACAAATTGAATCTGTACTCATTCGGATTGCTCCTGCAGTTCCACCGAGGTGACTGCAAGTCCAGCCTGTTGATAGAGCGTGTGGAACCAAATTGAGTCCACAATCAGTTCGTGACTTGTCGAGGCAAGATTGTCTTTCATCGCTGAGAGCGAGGGATCGAGCGTGAAGTTTTCAATTCTTAGAGTGCGTTTGAATCTTTCGTCAGATTGGAACTCTTCACTCGGCAGTACCACTTGGAATCTTCCAGCAAAGTCTCCTTTGGCAGTTTTTAGTGTCATTCCAACATACAGGTCAGTAGCACGATCGAGGTGACCCTCAACTTCAATCATGGTTTGGGCGTTCGTCATCACCGGTGCAGCATCTGCCACCGTTACCGCAAACGAAGAGGTGTAGATGGTTTGATTTGTTTCGGTCAGGTAGGGAATGCAGTGAAGCATTGGTCCACTGTCCGACGTGGCCGGGAGCCAACGACCATAGGTGCGTCTGGGGCCGTCTTGAAGTTGACTTTTCCAGTGGTGAGCGACTTGTGGAATCTGAGTGACGTTCAGATCTTGATCAGCTGCTGCGATGACTTGATGTTGTGCCGGTACGTCCACGAGTTGACCATCGCTTCGTCGTTTTACACGTACCTTGCCCTCGGTCACCTTCAGAGCAGTTGCAGCCAGATCTGTATCAATGTCAAAGCTAGTTCCCACGATTTCGAGAATAGCCGATCGGGTGTGAATCAGCATTGGAAATCCATCTGGCTGTGGTGTTACATCGGCCGATAACTTACCTGCTTTCAGGAGCAAAACCTTTTGTCCGAGATCGGAAAAAGCCAGCATGGAATTTCCTGAGGTGACAACGACTGAGCCATCATCGAACTCCAGAGCAAACCACGATTCGGGTGCAACCCCATCGATCGTTCCTCCGGGCAGCTGCATGCCAACGGTCAAATCACTTCTCACTTGGCCACCATTTCCGGTCCACTGTAGTGGTCCGTTGACGCCAATGATGGTCGCAATGGTTTCAGTTTGAGTGCTTGCGGATGGCGATGCAAAGGTGGCTATCAGCAATGAGGCCGAGATGACTGCCACCAACCAACCTGTCGCCATCATCCATCGAGTGAAAGGCCCTGATAGTGAACCGTGGATCTGATCAACTGGCGGCGCAGTGGCGGTATCGACAGGTGGATCAAGTCCTTGCTCACAGGCAATTTCTTCGATGGTCGCGATCAAGTTGGTTTCTTGACGGAAAATTTCACGCGCGTCAGGATCTGTTCGAAGAAGGTCATCAAGCTTCCTGACTTCTTCATCGTTCAGTTGCTGGTCCTGATATCGACGTACCAGTGATTGAATTGATCGACTCATGAGGATGGTTCTCCCAGCGACAGGTTAGCGCGAACACAGTCTCCGATTTGGTTTCTGATGATATTTACTTTGCTGTAAAGTTGGCGAACTTTCTGATTCGATTCTGATGCGATCCGCGAGATGGAGTCACCTATTGTGTGGGTGCTGAGCAGTAATCGCCGGTCAGGCTCAGCCAGTTTTTTCAAGCAGATCTTGAGTGCTCGACGTTCTGCTTCACTCTGTTCGAGGTGCTGTTCTGCATGCGTCGCAAGCAATTCGATGACTTCGTTACTAAGAACCAAACGGTCTCTTGCTCGGCTTCGACGAAACTGCAGAACTTCAAAGCGGGAAATGACGCAACACCAGCGAGTAAAATCCTGGGCTGAACCTGCCATGTCAAACTGATCAAATTTGTGCCAACATACCAAGCCAATATTCTGCATCAGGTCATCGACATCTTGATTTGATAGCAGTAACGAACGGACATACGACCGGATTGCTCGTTCACTGCTCATGAATAGCGACATGAATCGATCGTACTGTTGATCTTTTTCCATGCCTGAGATTGATGTTTCGTGAGTCATTGGAGGAAACCGAAGGGTGCGTGATCTAGAGTTGCTCGTCAATCACTTCGTTGGAAGCTCTTGTGCCCAGGGCACCCCATAAGCCGTAAGGGCTTGGACGACCCGCGTTACTCGAAGTCACCACTGGCGATGTACTGTTTCCAGCCTCGATAGAGTCACTGAAAAAGATCACAGCACCATCGGACAGCAGCACGTGAGCACCGCCGGGATGTTGACTGCTGACGGGCGCGTGACCGCCGGATGAGGAATCCGCACCCAGACAAACCTCGCTGTTGGGTGGTAACGTTGTATTGAACCCTGAACTCAGAGGCGCACCGTCTGCCCAACTGTAACCGCGCCTGTATTTTTCCGGTCCGACGTTAGTAAAACTGGAACTCCAAAATCGTGGTCGATTACTGTCACGATCAGGTTGGCAACTGCGTGGGTTATTGTGAACACCGGGGTTCCATCCGGTAAACAAATGGGGTGTTGTACGGACATCATTGTCGCCTAGATCTGTTGCTATTTCACCTACGGCAATGGTGTGGGCAAGTCCATCAGTGATGTCTTTGAAAGCGGAGAATCGGCGTGGGATGAAGACGCCACGGCAGGAACCGTTTGCTCGGTTCGCTTGCATAGCGTCAGAAATCCAGCGTCCCCGATTTTCATCCCAACGCCAGTAGCCGGTTTCCACCCAGTCGCTGCTGTCTCCGTAACAGGCCGCGTAGTTCGTACGTCCCAAAGCAGGAGGACCGGTGCCGGGATCACTGGGGCACCGAAGCGTGGGGATTTCTACTTGCCAAGGACCATAGGTTGATTCTGTCGGCGAAGGACCCATCGCTGGCCATGGTGGTGAAATTGGAGTTTTACCATCCACGTCAAACGCATACGGATGACTAATCTTTTCCCACAACGCTTGCTGTTCCATGAAGGGGGTCAGTCCAACCAGATATCCCAGCGTGAACCGATTGGTAGCGCGAAAACGATTGGTTCCCGTATAGTTGGTGTTGTCACTTGGGTGGAAAGTTCCACCAATGTGCATGGGTAGCTTCTTGTAGGCTGAATGATAGTTGTGAAGCGCCAGCCCAACCTGTTTGATGTTATTGCTGCAGCTCATGCGGCGTCCAGCTTCTCGCGCTGCCTGAACAGCCGGCAGCAGAATCCCGACCAGCACGCCAATGATCGCGATGACCACCAGTAGCTCAATCAGCGTGAAGCCTTTTCGTCGCATGCGGTCGGGCATCGCTTCCGGTGTTGCCTAGTAAGAGGTGATTGCTGCCGTAGGGATTCACTGCCGGTCGACGAAAAATTACCCTGAGAATCCGAAAGTTTCGGTACAATAGTCGCCAGATCGCAGCCTAACACACGCATCCCAGATCATTACCGTAGCCTGATTGGGTTCGTCAGTAAGTAACTGAATGTAACCTGTGGGTAACTTCGCGGCAGCGGGCTCAGTGTTGTTATCGGGTGCGAGATAAAATAGGCTCGAACTCTCGACTCTCAAGAAGCGATCTACACGGAGAATGATTATGTGGCCGGCTGTTATTACGCCCCTTTGGCTCTCGACTCGCCAAACGCTTCTCGTGTTTGCGTTTCTGGTCAATTGCTTGGCTTCCGCCTCACTGCCCGCTGCCGACGAACCGGAATTGCCAACGCCTGACGGTTTCCGTGGATCCTATTTCGTGGGTGGCGAGATTCATGTGAATGTTTACGGCACTGCGGAAGGAAAGCCGTTGACAACGGGGCACTGGGATTTCAAACCGTCCTGGTCAAAGACCGGTGACATGCTCGTGTTTTTTCGCAGGCTCAAGAGTGACCCCGATGTGTCGAAGTGGAAGACAGCCATTCACATCATCAACGTCGATGGAAGTGGATTGCATCGGTTGAGTGATGGCACCCACACTGATTTCAATCAGACGTGGACACGGGACGGCACCAATACTCCGATCTGGAATCGAAAGAATCCAAAGACAGGGGGATACTGTGTGATGGCGAGTAAGGTGGGTGCCCGTCCAGGTGATGAGATTGCTTTGACCGACAACAAATACCACACATGGGCATTCACCTGTCTTACTGATGGGCGAATCCTCGTTCGCTCAAAGCATCCAAAATTGGGTTGGGGGTATTACCTCATCACACCCGGCAATAAGGCGAATCCAAAGTTCGAGCGCATCGCCTGTGATCTTGAAAAAACCGGAGTGCTTGATCGCGTGAGTCTTTCACCCAGCGAAACCAAAATCTGTTTCGAATACCAACCCGGGTTTAAAAAGCAGGTGCCGGGGCGAACACTTTACGTGGGTGACTTCGATGCCGAGAAACGTGCGATCACAAACTTGAAAGCGTTTGCCAACGCAGATGAAAAACCAATCTGGTTTGCCTATCCACGCTGGTCTAAAGATGAGTCAGCCATCGTCTACCATGCTGGCAAAAAACTCTTCCTTTACACGCTCGCTGATGCATCTACCCAACAGGTCTCGACCAACGATCGTGCAGATTACCGTTACCCGCACATGGAAGGTGCTCCGAAATGAGTCCGTGTGGGGCAGCGAAGTCAGGAAATCAGTGGCTCGATTTACCCTGCCTATCCTCGTCTTGATTCACTGACTGCCCCACCGTGCCTGCTGCAGCGAAATCGCTGGCGGGCTTGGTGCGAATACCCATGTGGTGAGCAGGGCACGTGCTACTTCAATGCCGAGTAGTCAGTTGCTTTCATGTAGGTTGCGGCAGGCGGCTTGGCCAGTCGCCCGACTCCCGATTCCTTGGCTGCTTTTTTCCAATCGGGATCAGCAACGAACGCTTGCCACGATTTGCGGGCAGCCTGTGGGCTATCGTGTTTGATGATGTAGATCAGCATGTCTTCGGAATCGGGTTTGTCAGTCGGATGCCAGTAGGCGACTGATTTGATTCCGTGACGATCAAATAACCCGATGGTGTGGTCACGAAATCTTGCATCGAGCTTGCCAAGTTTTCCTGATGCTGCTTTGTAGATTCGTAACTCAAAGACGTCATCGTCGTCACGGTCACCATTTTTCCACTCGGGTGAATAGTCAGTGGTTTCCATGTAGACCGATTCGGGAGGACTTGCCAGCGGACCGACTCCCGATTCCTTGTACACTTTTTGCCACTCAGGGTCGGCGACGAATGCTTTCCACGAGGCGGCTGCGGCATCGCGGCTATTGTGCTTGATGACATAGATCAGCGTGTTCTTGGACTTCTGTTCGTCCGTAGGAACCCAGTAACCTACCGATTCAATCCCGTGTTTCTTGAACAGCCGGATGGTGTGATCACGGAAACGGGCATTCAGGGCGTCCAGTTTTCCCTCGTTGGTCGTGTAGGTCCGTAACTCATAAACATCAGCAGAAACTGTTGATAGTGATTGAGTGGCCGCAACGAGAACGCAGGCCGTGATCCAATGCTTGATGTTTGGGGGGATTGTCATCAAGTGACTCCGGATGATTGAGGGAAAGTGGTGACGTGCAGCCGGCAATTTGCTGCCGGAACCACGAAGCGGGTGTCTGTCTGGGGCCCTCATTCTAGCCGCATGAGGCCCGCACGCCAGTCACGCAAACGGGTGCAGCATCCATGATGCTGGTGAGATCCGACCTCAATCAACTTCCCGCTTCAAAATAATTCGGGGATCGGACTACCGTCTCTAAGCAAGGTTATGGGACGACCCACATTGGTTGAGAACTCCGTCTTGGATTCGATGCCAATATTCTTAAAGAACGACGCAGCAACATCATCTGGTTTGTAACCTTTGGAAGCGGGTTCAGCTGCGGTTGCATCAGTAGCGCCCACAACTTGACCGCCTTTCATATCACCACCTGCCATGACAGCACACATGGCACGAGCCCAGTGGTCTCGGCCGCCATTGGCATTGATTTTCGGTGTGCGTCCAAATTCACCAGCGGCCATGATTGCTGTCGATGACAGCAGCCCACGTTCCTGTAGACGATCAATTAAACCAGCCAATGCACGATCAAACGCTGGCAGAAGAGTCCGTAAACGCGGGAAGTTCTCGCTGTGAGTATCGAAGTCAAATTCAGCAGGTCGGAGTCGAACCGTGACAAAATGCACCCCCGCTTCGATCAACCGTGCTGCAAGCAGTAACGACTGACCAAATTCGTGCTTGCCAAATCGATCGCTTTCGGCTGGTTTTTCCTGGGTTAGATCAAACGCGGCACGCGTTCGTGGAGAGCTGATGATATCGAAGGCCTGTTCCGTAAAACGGTCCATGCCAGCCACCTGGTCATCCAGAGTTTCAAAACCCTCGAATGCAGTATCCAGATCATCCAGTAGGTTCTTTTGTGATTTGTATCGATCGACCGTTAGACCGTCTTCGAGTGAAATTCCTCGTACTTTATACGGGATTCCATGACGTGGTTTTGCCGCGGTTAAGGCACTGTACTGTGTTCCCAGATAGCCCGGACCTACAAAGGATTCATCGATGGAAACGTAGGTCGGCAGGTTGGGGTCTGAGGGATGCTCGTGACTGACAACGCTGCCATATTCGGGGTAACTGACCGTCTGGGATGGCTTGTTCCCGGTCAGCAGATATTTTTTGCCAAGGCCATGGTCGGGGACGTTGTGTGTGATTCCGCGAATGATCGCATACTTGTCAGCCCGACTTGCCAGTTGCGGCAAATGCTCGCAGATCTGGATGCCCTGAACATTGGTCGCGATGGGTTTGAAGTCACCACGCACTTCGACGGGCGCATCAGGCTTGAGATCAAAGGAGTCCTGATGGGATGGACCGCCTTCAAGAAAAATGAAGATACCAGACCGCTTGGGTGCATTGGGTGTTTCCGCAGCGTGCATACGCAAGTACTGGGGTAATGACAAACCTGTTCCCAGCATTCCAATTCGCAACATTTCGCGGCGTTTAAAAGTCATCATGGTCGCAGCAGTAAAAAAACGGTGACGGTTTACAAAAACAAATCTGGAATCGTGCGTTGATCGTCATTTGATCCAGCGGGTTCATCAGTGATTCAACAGGAACTCTTTCGTGTTCATCATTGCCCAAAGCAAGTCAGAGATGCCGGCAGCGATGGTATCGGATGAGTCGAGGTGTTGTTTGGCACGTTGCTTATCTTCGCTGTTGGGCAATCTCGCAACGGTTCTCAACCAGACCTGCTCGACAAGTGAATCATGATCCAACTGCTGTTTGGCTGCTTCTGCGTCTTCGATGTCGATGACCCAATCGCTGTCGGCCACACGCATGCGGACCAGAGGATCGTTTTGGGTGAAAATGGATTGCAACAGCGTTGGCTCATTGACCCGTTCGCAGTCGCAGTTGATGGACCGATCCGGTTTTCCAAAGACTTTCATGGCATGCGTGCCTGCCATCCGCATGGAAAGATGACCCGAGGCTCGTCGCCTGAGATTACTCCGTACTTCCTGCATTTTGTCGGCAGAGGCTGTTGCCTGTTTCATGCCGTCATACATCACTTCGGCTGGAATGCGACGTGGGATGGCTCGGCTGTAGTTACGGCGATCGTCCCGGTTGGAATTGTTGGGGACCCAACTCCTCTGGTAGGCGGCGCTGTTGGTGATCTGGCGGTGCAGCCACTTCATATCAAAGTTCTGATTGATGAATCCTGTGGTCAGCCATTCAAGCAATGCTGGATTACTTGGTGGATTGGCTGGGGTAAATTGGTCTGGTGGATTGACGATTCCGATGTGGAAGTAACCGGCCCAAACCCGATTGACAAATGCACGAGCGAACCAGGGATTTTCTTTATCACGCATCCAATTCATGACTGGTTCGCGGGGGTCGTCGCCTGGTTCCAGTGATATGGTTTGAGTGCGCAATAAACCGAGCGTTGTTTTCTCGCGGGTTCTTGATTGTCGCTTGGTCGTGGTGACAGAGGTGAAGAAGCGGCCAAAGTCATTGAAATCTGCCTGTGTCCACTGGTCGAACGGGTGCTTGTGACATTCGGCACATTGCAACTGAATACCAAGAAACGCATGTGCGACCGACATCGCAGTATCTTTGGGCTCTTTCAAGCTTTGCCGGGTCCAGAAAGTTGGCATGCCTTCACCTCGACCCGACAAATCAGCCAACATGATCCCTTCGACGATCTTGTCATAAGGTTCGTTCCGCATGACGCGTTGGTTGATCCAGTCGTACCACTGTGATGCCTGGATATAGCCTTCTTCCCTCGCCACTTCGATCAGACTGCTGATGGATTTGGGATTGCATCCGGTGAAATCGCAGAGCTTGTTTGCCCACCATGCTGCATAGGAAGGGCGTTCCAGCAATTCATCAATTTTTCGGATTCGTTTGTCGGGTGAGGAGTCAGCGAGAAAATTTCTGATTTCAACGGGGGCCGGCAGCGTGCCAGTCATGTCAATGCTGACGCGGCGCAGGAACTCGGCATCGGTGCAGAGTTCTGATGGTGTTAAGGCAAGTTTTTTGAGTTTTGCATTTACCATCCGATCGATGGGATGTAGCGCGATATCCGGAACCGAAGAGCTGATCTCAGCAGAAGCCGAATGAGGGTACGGTCGGAGTACCGGAATAGCAGTCACGCCGTTGTCGTAAAAGACGACCACATGAGTATCACCAGCGGCGGATGACGTGGTCAGGCCATCATTGTCGACGGTGGCAATCGAGTCGTCGTTGGTTTGAAATCGCGACAGGCAGGTGACGTCTTCACGGGTGCCATCGTCCCAATGGGCAATCACACGGATTTGTTGCTGGCCAGATTCCGCGAAAACGATCTCAGCTGGCTCACAATGCAACGCAGCCAATTGTCTCGCATTTCTTCCAGCATCCGGGCCAAATTGACTCGACCATGGTGCTCCAAGTTTAATCCATTGACGTACATCGGCAATTTGTTTCGCTTTGAGCTTCCCACTTGGTGGCATCTTCAGGTTGTCGTTTGCATGGACCAACGCCTGCATGAGAAGACTTTCATCGGGTCGTTTTGCGATTAGAACCGGGCCACTTTCTCCGCCGCGGAGGGCAGCATCGCGTGTGGTCAAAGTCAGCCCCCCTTTACGACTGTCAAAGCCATGACACTCGTAGCAGTGGTCCTGAAACATTGGCTTGATCGATTTCTCGTATAAAGCGATGCCCGCATCTCGGTCTTGATCCGCTACGGTGGGTTGAGGTTTGATATTGCCATCAAAGTTGCCGACCCCTTTCGCACCTGACGCAATCCAGCGGTGCAGTAGATTGTATTCCCATGAATCAACACTCAATCGTAAACCACCTTCATGGTCAACCTGCTGGGTTGGCTTGGCGAGGGCCAAGCTGTCTGCGGGCGAATCGATGTCGATTCTGTCCGCATCGTTCAGGCTGGCATGGTCAGCCTGAAAATTGAATCCAAATAACGATAGTCGAAAGTCACCTTGTCCCTGAAACGACCCATGACATTTCGCCGAATTACAACCCAGGCGTCCCAGCAGCGGGACCACATGTTTTTGAAAATCGGGAACTGCATTGGTGTCAAGCGTGTTAAACCGTTTGGATGCAGGTGCAACGACATCATCCGCCCGGGCCGTATTGAAAAAGCCTTGGGCGAGAACGAGGATCAAGAAGATCAGTGAACAACGTCTCATGGAGATTCATGGTTTCAGGTTTGTGGTGACTGTCGACTCGGCCGGGAAGGCCTTTCCCTTCGCGGTAATTACTTTGCAGTAACTACTTCTCAGTAATTACGTTGCAGTAACTACTTCTCGGTAATTCCTTCACGGTAATCACTTCTCGAGCTTTTCAAGCTGGTCAGTCACTTGAAGCGAATCGCTAGCCGGGTTTCCGTGGGAAACGCTGAGACGAATGGTGTCACCTTCATGCAGATCGGCATAGAGATCGCTGTGTTGGTTGTAAAAGCCAGCGACACGGATCCGCTTGCCTTTGATGCTTTCAGGTTGCCCGGCTTTGTTTTCACTTGACGGCTTGATTTCTGTCGGTTCCATCACGACTTCGTATCCTGCGGATTCGATGATTTTTCCAGTCAATTCACCATCAAAGCCTCGGAAGTCTTTGGGGGGCACACCAAAGTCTTCCGGCTTGAATGGTGGGGTTCGTTCCAGAACCTGAAACTTGTATCCAAAACCAAGCACCTTTTTACTTGGGTCATAATCTCCGGTCCTGATTTTGATTGTTTCCCCGCGTTTGATCTGCAGCAGGTTGTCAAGAAATGCGCCGGAGATGCCGACCAGCTTGATTCGATTTCCAATCAGTTCCTGATTGACTTTGGCACGTTCGCTGATGACGTAATCGACATCCAGTTCAATTTCGCCCAGTTCAATATCTTTGGATCGCAGGCGTCCAATGGCAATTGCATAAAAAATGAAGGAGCCAGGACGAACTGTAGTTTTCGAACCCATACTTTTCTTTGCGGGTTTGGCTGTCACTTTCGCATTTTTGGTTCCCGCCATTGCCTGGTTCCACGCTTTGATGGCCTGTTCTTTGCTCATCTTGCCCGATTGAACTGCCGCTTTGAGTTCTTCGCCGTAGGCGTCCATGTCTTTGGGTTGATCCTGTTGGCTCTTGCTGCTGCCTTGCATGGTTGCCAGAAGCTTGGCTGCATCTTCCCTGGACAAGGTGCCAGCTTTTACCATGGTTTCAAGTTTCTGTTTCAACTTCTCCAGTTCTTCCTCGCTGGGTCCGGCAACTTCTTTGTCTTTTCCGGAACCTTTTTGATTTTTCATCCAGTCAATGATGTCTTCTTTGGTCGCCTGACCGTTCTCGATTTTCTCCCGGACTCCAGAATCTTTTTCAAGCAATTGCTGATATGCCTTCTCCCAGTCCACCTCAGATTTTCCGGTGGTCTTTTTGTTTCCGGCTGATTGATTGGTCTTGGTCTTGGAAACTTCTTTTCCCTTTCCAACTTTTCCCTTGCCAACATCCTTTTGCCCTTGCATCCAGGCAATCACATCTTCCTTAGTCGCCTGCCCGTTCTCGATTTTCTCGCGTACCTCTGGAGCTTTTTCCAGCAATTGCTGGTAGGCCTTTTCAAAGTCCGAAGCAGATGTTCTGGCGGTCTTTTTTTCGCCAGCGGAAGCAGGTTTTTCTTGCGCAAGGACGATGACCGGAGAGGCAATCATGCACAGGGTGACAAACAGAATCATGGATTTCATGGATGTTCTCTTGTTGTTGTGATGGTTTGATGGATCGCGAGTCATGTGAGGTGACGCCAACCATGGGTGAGTGATGAATTTCTACTATTTGTTTTGAGCCGCTTGATAGATTTCCGTGGCTTGTTTCCTCGTCAGGGTGCGTGACTTGACGAGGCCACCGAGTTGTTTTCTGAGTTCCACGAGACGTTCCTGCTTGGTGGGTTGTTTTGACTTTGAACCGACTGCCTTTGAACTTATCGGCGATGTTTGTGGATAGACATCGGCAGCAACTTGTTCGGGCGTGCGTTGATGGCCTTGATGGAGGCAATAAAGATGAGTTGCTGATCGCAGAATTAATGATGAACCGGCGACGGCAGGAGACGCGAAGAAGCGAGCATTGAGTTCGTTTTCGATAACGGAATCAGGAACCGATTTGGTGGCCGCCAGTACTCGGACATCGCCGCTTTTACTGAGAAAATAAAGTTTGCCGTCGGCGAGTAAAGGAGATGCCCAGTGGTCACCACCCAACCGTTTTTTCCAAAGCTCTTCTCCGGTCTTGGCATTCAGACAGCGTGCGATACCACCTTTGTCTGTGACCAGAAACATCAGGTCACCAAGGATAACAGGCGAGGGGATATGGGGTGTACTTCGTGTGGTCGACCATGCCACGTGAGTATCGGTAACATCTCCTGTTCCGTCAGGTCGAATCGCCATCAGGTAACCGGTCAGGCCACTGGTGAAGACATAGACAAGGTCATGGGCATAGAGTGGACGCGCGGCAACATTGAAGCCACCAGGGTGTCGAACTCGCCATAATTCTTTCCCGGTCTCAGGATCGTATGCAATGGTCGCTTCGCCTGCAGGAGCGATCAACTGCCGTTTACCGTTCACCTCAATCAGCTTCGCTGTCGCAAAGGCTTTTTGACTGTCGCCGGGCTTGCCTCCTTTGGATCGCATGCCCCTTTTCTGCAGCAGGGATTCGAAGTCGGAATCAATGTCACGGCTCACTTTCCAGCGTGTTGCTCCTGACTTTTTGTCGAGGGCAACAAAGAACTGTTCATCGGTGCCATCGTAGGCGACATAAAGATTTTCATCATCGACGATTGGTGAAGATCCTTGACGTACTGGTTGATAAACCCGTAAGTCACGGCGTTCCCAAATCTTCTCGCCGCTCTGGCGGTTCAGACATGCAATGCCTTGTGACCCATAGCTGACGTAGACGCATTCTTCTTCAACGACAGGCGTAGGGGTAGCCGGGCTGTTCAAGTGGGGTGAATCGTGAATGTAGGCCGGGTCAACTCGTCGTTGGATCATGTCAAAGACTTTGATGTCTTTCATGATCTTGCCACTGTTGAGATCAACGCACAGGGCACGGAGTTCCTGTTTGTCATCGCTACCTGTCGTGACCCAAATTTCATTGTCCCATACGACGGGCGACGACCACCCCTGATTCGCGATGGCAGTTTTCCAACGGATATTTGATGATTCGTCGAACTTAGCCGGTAGATCAGCAGCAGATGACGAGCCGTCTCCTTCGGGTCCGCGAAACTGATTCCAGTGTTTCTCGCCGGCGGCAAGAGCTGACGGTAAAAGGACAACGAAAATGATAGATTTCAAATGATTTTGAAATTGCATGTTTGGTTCGAAGCTCAGTTGGTAACAAGTGGATGTTGTTTGGTGGATTAGCGTTCAGAATGCATTGGAAATCAAAACATCATTCAGCATTGATGATTTCGATATCGGTCAGTTCGATTTTGGTCACCTTGTTGGTGGGGTGTGAGCACCAGCAACTGACAAACTCGTTTCCAATCGGTGACACGGGAAAATGGTCGTCGATGCGCAACATCGTCTTGATCGGGATATCAAGGGTGAACTCATGTGTTGCTGGATCGATCAAGTCAGTCAGATCAACTTGCTGCTGGTACTTTCCGGAAAACCCACCATCGAGTTGATTGGTGGTGATCCCTACCACAAGGTCGGTTGCTGCGTATCCACGACCAGTGATTCGTATTCTTGAATTCTGTTCAAGTACCACCGGGATGGTAGCTTCTTGATTTACTGAAACGACCACCGACAGACCAAAGCGTGACGGCAGAGCGAATGTGCTTCCCCGCTGGTCGTTTAATGAGGCTGCTTTCTTGTAAATTCTGCTTGCTTCAGCCTGAGTCATCTTGCCATTCGTAACTGCCAATTTCAATTCTTTGACAAGTTCCATCTTTGATGGAATCCATTTTCCATGGGAGGTTTCAGACTGCAGATCACTTTTCCAAGCGTGTACCTGTCTGGCACGTTTGACTGATCTCAACTGCTTGGCGTCGCGAAGAGACGCAACCACTTGATGTTGTGGAATCACATTGACTGATTCACCATCAGTTGTTCGTTTAAGAAGCACCTCGCCCTCGTTGACGATTAACGTTGTTGACTCGTCTCGGGCATTCACATTGAACTGAGTGCCTACAACACGTAGTTCGGCTGCTTCAGTAAAGACCATCATTGGTTTTGAGTTGGGCTGCGGTTCTACATCAGCTGACAAATTGCCCCGCTTCAATCTTAGGATCTTCTGTTCTTGCTCAGAAATGGTCAGCAAGGAAAGGCTATCCAATGTGACGATCGTCCCATCCGTGAATTGCATTGTGATCGTCGATTCGCTTGTCATTGTTTCAAGCGTGCCGCCGGTTAAAGGTACGTTGGTCTCTGTAAGGGTCTCTACCACTCCGTTCTCATGAGTCCATTCAATCGTGCCGTGAACATTGGTTGTCTTCGCAATGATTGAACCGCGACTCACGGAGGAATCAGGGAAGTAACTTAACGCCACCAGAATCGAAGCAGCCAACGCCACCGCAGTGACTAGAAGCCGACACATCAGTGATTTTCGTGATCGACCTGTATCTGGGACGATGGGGGAAATTGAAGATTCAAGTGATGTTGCTATCACCTGCTGTGAAGCCAGCACTTGTGCCATCGTTGACTTGACGAACTCATCACGCTGCTCATCGGCTTTTGCATCGTAGCCCAGCAATCGATGAATTTGAAAACTGTCTACCGAATGCTGTAGCAACTGCCCGTCACTGGCAAAATAATTCTGCAATTCGATCATTCCATCGCTGGTGATTTCACTTTCGAGATAATCATTCCAAAGCTCTTGAAATTCATTTTGGTCATTCATGAAACTTCTCCCGCGGTCGACATGTGTCGCTCAACGCATTCCTGCAGCCGCCGTCGGATTTTCCACAATTGCTTTTTAACAGCGGCAACTGATCTGCCGCTGTGCGCTGCAATTTGTTCTAACGGTAAGCTTTCGTCGTATCTCCACACGACAAATCGACTCTCTTGTTCGCTGAGAGACGCGACACACCGCTGTAATTGGGTCAGTCGAAGTTGTTGGAGTTCCGGAGTCGAGTTGCTGTGTCTTTCCAATTCTCGTTGCAGTAATTCGGGAGCAAACCTTGTGTGGTAGTCAGCGATTCGGCGTATCCGGGTTAGTTCGGACTTCAGTTGGTACCGTGCGATGGTGAACAGCCAGGCCGCGAAATTGGTACCCAGCTGATATTTGCTGAGTTGAGAAAAGGCGGCAATCAGAGTTCGCTGAGCAACATCGTCGATATCGATGGCTGGCGGGGCCTGGGTTGCCAACCAGACTCGAAGTGGTCGCTCGAACTGTCGTACGACCCCCTCAAACGCAGAAACATCCCCCGCAAGAGTGCGGCGGACAGCTTCCTCAATCGAGGATTCATTGCATGTTGAAGACTGGTTCATGTTGATGATGGCAGCAACATTCCCAGAGTTACCCCCCAAATGGAGAGTTTTCTGGAATCTTGGGCTGCTGTTGAATGGGGTGCTGTTGAAACTGGATGCGAAAGGCCGCAGCACACGAATTGACGGGCGGGAACCCATGGGCATTCAATGATCATTGGATTTCATGATCACTCGATGTGATGAATGATGCAATGTCGTATGAAGATAATTGTGCTGGAGGTGATCGCGGCTTCATTCGTGTTTCCTGATATGACAATGATGTTTCATAGTGGAGCAAGGTGACAAGCCTCGAGATGGGCACCTTTGAATGCCCAGCACTGGAATGCCCAGCACTGGAATGCCCAGCACAATGGCGATGGC
>JAPKCI010000512.1 GCA_028823035.1 Rubripirellula sp. | reverse complement strand
TAGAACTCGAAACGATCAGGATCAGGAGCCATGAAGTTGATGTCGTTCAACTCCAACCAGGAATAGGGAAACACTTTAAGGAAAGGCTCCACCTTGTTCTCCGCCACCAGAACCTGGACCGCAGCCCTTACTTCCTCGAATGAGGCGAGCTTTCCGCTGTCCGCGGCCTGACGAATTCGTTCTTCCGGCAGGGTGCTTTGCAGGAAATAGCTGTACTTGGAGGCAAATCGCTCCGAAGCGGTGCGGTCTTCACTGTTGAGAATAAGGAACGATGGTGAAACGAGAATCCGGACAATCCCTTCCTTGATCGCCTCCAAATCACCTAACGACTTCGCTTTCGATTCAACCAAGTCGACAACGGAATCGAGCTCGCCATCCCGCACAGAGCGCCGCCAGGCCCGCTCGGCAATCGGACGCAGGATTGCTTTCGCATTCTCCACCGTCGGATCTTCTCCCACCAGGACGAGCTGCCGCTTCGGCGGCCACGACTCATAGAACGGCCCTTCGACCACCGCACTGAAGACCCGCGGCCGCGGCCCTTCCCAATAAGAAGACCAGTTCCTCCCGTCGTTGACATTCCTGCCTCGCTGTCCCTTCAGGTTCGCCTTGCGGATCTCAGCAACACGCTTCGCATACCGCTGCGGATCATGCGTTTGGAGGTGCCTGGCCGCGATCGACAATTGAAACCTGAAGCCCCCATTCCCTCTCAGCCTCAGCCCATCCGTCGGGTTCCGCAGCTCCAGGCGACTTCCCGCTGCGATCCACTCTTCCATCTCGATCTCCATGACCTCCTCATCGGGAAGCACAAAGGTCCGCACTCGATCTCCAAGGTGAACACTCAATCGGATCGGATCGCCTACGTACTCCCCCGTGTCCTCGGTCTTATAAACAAGGCGATCCTTCCCCGTCGCCTTGATCTTGATCTTGTAGCGCCCTGTTTCCGGCGCCTGCTCGAACGACGGCAAATAGCCACTTATTAGCGGGTCCTGAAAGTCAAACACACCTGGAGCAAGAGATGGGTACCCCGGCTGTTTCGAGTTCGGGCTGACCGAGTTCTGGTTAAGTCGCTTACGCCTAATCTCATCCCCGCTGATCTCATAACGCCGAGACTCCGGCTGCTTTCCGGAAAGAATCGTCGCATCGACAATCATTCGGGCCGATTCGATGTACTGCTCCAGATGAAACTTGCTGAAGCCGAGCGAATCTCCGTGAGTGTCGAACCCATGATGGAGCGTGTCCCCGATCAAATTGTCTGTTGGCTGGTGAGTGCCGATGTCCTCGATCATCAACACGTCGCGCACGCTGTTCTCGAACTCGCGATTATTCAGACGACGCGGCGCACTGGTTCTCGCGCGCTGTCTCTCCTCATTAAATGTTTTCAGCTTCTGTTCCAGAAAGGCGATTAGCTTCTCCCGATCGGCCTGCGTCAACTCACTCTCGCCCTCCGGAGGCATCT
The DNA here is from genome assembly GCA_028823035.1 of Rubripirellula sp. Classification (GTDB taxonomy): domain Bacteria; phylum Planctomycetota; class Planctomycetia; order Pirellulales; family Pirellulaceae; genus Rubripirellula. The sequence goes on along the minus strand of JAPKCI010000512.1, from coordinate 455 downwards.
CCTGGTCTTTCACGAGTTTCAAACAATCCAGCCAACGGTCCAGGTTCGCTTCTGTCGGTGCCCCCGCAAGCAAGGTCAGCTTGAACTTCCCTTCGCCTTTTTCTTCATTGTGACACTTCACGCAATGCTGTTTCATGAGCGCCGTATCGGCGTGAAGGACTCCGACTCCGAGAACACCCAGCAGTAGGGCGACAACGGCAAAAAACTTCTTAGGCATGATTCAGGTCCAACGCGCCGGTGCTGGTGTTGAACTTGTCCCGGTCGATTCCAAAGCGATTCAACAGCGTGACGTAGAGGTTACAGAGCGGCATGCTCGCGCCATTCTTGATCGTGTCGACATGACCCAAGTGCTTAAAGCCACCACCTGCCACCATGATTGGAAGATTGCGGTTTGAATGGTTTCCACCGTAACCCATTCCACTTCCGAAAAGAACCATCGTATGATCAAGCATCGT
>JAPKCI010000251.1 GCA_028823035.1 Rubripirellula sp. | reverse complement strand
TTTATGTGGGTCCTCACGAACACCTGTCGACCCCGACTGGTGAGCGGCAGCCACAGGGTGGAATGTGCCAACTGCCCATTCCCGATCTGCCAACCGGCATGATTCGTGGACGATTCTCGCCGGCAGATGGCCAGCTCTATGTGGGTGGAATGTTCTCCTGGGCTGGCAGTCGGCAGGAACAGGAAGGGGGTTTGTTTCGCGTCAGCTACAAAGGCAAACCAGTTGGCATGCCAACTAAGTTAAAGGCCGCGAAAGGCTCGATTGACATCACTTTCAGCGAAGAAATCGACCCCACCTCGGTCACAGACACCGGGCGGTACCAAGTCAAAGCATGGGATTTGAAACGCACCAAGCAGTATGGCTCGAAACACTTCAACGAACGCACGCTCAAAGTGGCGTCAGCCCAACTGTTGCCGGATATGAAAACCGTCCGTCTGCAAATCCCCGACGTGGCCCCAACATGGGGCATGGAAATTGTCTGCCGCCTTCAATCAAAAAATGGTAATGAGTTCCGACGGGTAATCCACAACACGATTCATCAACTGGGTGAGCATTAACGACCAACTCATAGGGCAGGGCAGGGTGGGGGCAGCAAGCGAACTCCCGCCTCCGGAAAAACACTACTGTTTGACCTTGATGCAAATGACCTGAGAGTCGTCTCTGACAAAGGCATAGCCATCTGCCAACGATACATTTTGGCGTGTCTTACCAAAAACAGACTGGCGACCGAGTTCAGAGTACTCTTCGGATGTAGCTTGAACCACTACAAATTCGCCTGCCATGGTAGTGATCCAAAGTTTGCCATCGGCTGCCACCAAGTTGCCCTTTCCAAAACGGGTCTTCCGCCAAACGACTTCGCCAGTGGTTGCATTGACACATGTCAGATGAGTGACGGGTCCTGCACTCCCAACATTGTCAAATCCATAAAGGTAGCCATCCACGAAGACCGAAGTCTGCCACTCGTTTCGCATCACGCTCTTCACATCAACCGACGCCCACGCTTCGTCAACGGTGTAACGGTTTCCCTGCTGAGTCACCTGTAACATCACACATCCGTGATTCTCACCGGCAGAAATAAAAACCTTCCCGTCGACTGCAATCGGAGTCGCATTGTTGCAGTCATAAGGAGTCTTGAATGGGTAGCTCCACAGTTCTTCACCATCCGATGGACGAATTCCCGTCACCCCGCCTGCCGTGAAGGCCACCACGTGTGACTCGCCACCCAAATTCAGAAGAGCCGGTGATGAATACGCTGACATGCCATCAACGGCTGTCCAGCGAATGCTACCGTCTTTTCGATCCACCGCGACCACAGCCTTCCCCTGGCCCCCGGCAGTCACAATCACCAGATCGTCGACCACCAATGGCGAACTGGTCATGCCGTAGACAGCAGGTCGACCTGACATTTCTCGCACGACCGGTTTGCTCCATAGCTTTTTACCCGTCGACAAATCCAGGCACGCAAGGATCCCTTCTCCCGTGTAGGCGAACACATGTTGACCGTCAATCGTGGGCGTCGCTCGCGGCCCATCTCCCATCGCATTTTCGTAACTTGGTGCGAGCGGCGTGGTCCACTGCACTGAACCATCCATTGCGTTGAGTGCCGTCACCACTTGCCCCCGATCGGAATTCCACATCGTGACGGCACGTCCATCTGAGACGGCGACGGCCGACATTCCGACTCCACCATCGACTCGCCAAACGACGTCGAGACCAGTCGCTGGCCACTTTGAAAGCAAATCCTTTGTCTCAATGACGCCGTTGCGGTGGGGGCCCAGAAACTGGCTCCAAGTGGGGGAATCAGCCAGCGTGAGCGTTCCATTTCCAAGCAGAAACAAAGACATCAGTATCAACAAACAACCTGTTTTATCTAGCAAGGGCATCACGTTCTCTTCTTAATCGTGCCGGGCGGACCACAAACCGATACTTACTGTACCGAATCCAGAATCGAACAGTGGAGGTGGAATGCCGAGAAAATCTGGTTCATAATAGGAGTTCGCATCCCCGTACTGAGGGAACTTGCCAACATGAGTCCTCCGCACTGGAGTGCCTTTCGAGCCAGTTCCACAATTTGGCTTCACCAAGGCCTTAACACCTGCCCTCTGATCCCTCCTCTGGAAGCACAAGACGAATGACCCCTGCCTCTGAATTGAACCGCCGACAAGCCTTGGTTTCTGGTGCCGCCGGCATTTCGCTTGCTGCCGTTGCTAGCCAGCAATTGCTTGCTCAGGATGCCCAACCATTTCAATTGAATTATCTGTTGGGATCATGCATGTATGGTTACACGGATCTCGCGGAGATTCTTCCCGAGGTTTCCAAGACGGGTGCCACCGCCATCGACATCTGGCCGAAAGTGCACGGGAACCAAAGGGAACAAGCAGCCGAATTGGGGGAAAACACATTTACTTCGTTGCTTCGCCAGAATCAGACATCGCTCGGTTGCATCACACAGTACCAACTCGGTCCATTCGGACTCCAGGATGAGATGCGTTTCGCAAAGCGTCTTGGCTGCAAAACCATCGTAACGGGTGCCGTGGGTCCCAAGGGACTGACAGGCCAGGACTTAAAAACTGCGGTTCGCAATTTTGCGGAAAAGATGAAACCCCACTTGGCAGTTGCCGAGGAGTCGGGCGTTACGATCGCCATCGAAAACCATGGCAATAACCTGATCGAGTCGCCCGATTCCATGAAGTGGTTGGTTGAACTACGACCGTCGGAGAACCTGCAAATCGCGCTCGCCCCCTACCATCTGCCACAAGACACAGTGATTCTGAGCGACTTGATACGATCCTTGGGCAATTCGATCGCTGTCTTTTATGCATGGCAGTATGGGATGGGATGTATGGAAAAGCTTCCCAAAACACGTGAGTTGCTTCAGATGCCCGGACGTGGCCGTCTCAACTTCACTCCCTTGCTTGCCGCCATGAAAGACATTCAATACAGCGGTTGGACCGAAATATTCATGCATCCAGTTCCACGGGGACTCCCCATTCTGGGTAGCACCGCAGCAGTGACCACCGAAATCAACCGATCACGGTCGTACCTTTCCGCATGTCTAAAAAGCCTTGATGAACAATCCAACTCCAACGGCCCTCAAACCGCGGGAAATCCCGGGGGTAAACGCAACATGACCGATGATAAGAAACCGATTCAGAAGACAATTTTTGACGACTACAACAAACTGAATCCTCGGGAAGCCTATGTGATTCTGCACCAAGGCACAGAACCTGCCGGGCTTGGTGGCTACACAATGACTAAGGACCCTGGCACCTACATTTGCCGACAGTGCAACTCTCAGCTTTACAAGGCCGACGACAAGTTTGAGAGCCATTGTGGATGGCCGAGCTTCGACGACGAAATTGATGGTGCAGTTACCCGCCGCGTTGACTCCGATGGATACCGGGTCGAGATCGTCTGCAGCAACTGCAAGGGGCATCTGGGCCATGTCTTCAAGGGTGAACGCATGACCGCCAAGAACACCCGCCACTGCGTCAACTCGATCTCGATGAAATTCATCAAAAAAGGACAGGAGCTACCACCCAAAATTGTGAAGAAAAAAAACTGACCTGATCAGCGAAAACGCCGATCAGAGGCTACCCACCGCAATTCTCGAACTATGATCGATTATCAATGGTGACAGCCAAGTACTACCTGCCCGAATCGGTAACCCGTGACCCGTATTCTGATAACCGCGTTTGAGCCCTACGATCGCTGGCCTGAGAACTCGAGTTGGCTGGCGCTGACCGATCTGGCGCGTTGGTACGACGGAGATGCTGAAATCACCACACGACGCTATCCGGTCGATCTGACTCAGATGAGCGAGAATCTCCGCAAAGATCTGCAGGCAAACTTTGACTTTGCAATCCACCTGGGTCAGGCTCCGGGATCAACCCTGATCAAGCTCGAAGCGGTCGGCTTGAATGTCCGAAGCGACGGATCATCGCTAATTGCGGACGCTCCCGAAGCCTACCGTTCATCACTGCCGCTGGATTGCTGCCAACGCGCCCTGATCGCAGCGGGAATCCCGAATGAAATTTCTCACCATGCCGGGACCTACCTCTGCAATGCAGCCCTGTACCTCAGCCAGCATTACTCCCAGTCGTACGGTCTGATAACACGCAGCGTATTCCTTCACATACCACTTTCGCCTGGCCAAGCCACTATCGACAAGGGCAAACCTGCGAGCATGAGTACGCCCATGGCAAGCGCTGCAGTGGCAATGGTGCTTGAACAACTGCGGACGAATTCTCCCTAAGCAGACTTGATGTACCGTCTGCGCAAAAAAACGCCAGCGAGTGAATCGCTGGCGTTTCGTTTTTTGTCTGGAAGATAAGGAGATCTTACTGGCGATCGGGATCGAACCCGGTTTGAGCGACCTCTTCCTCTTCCTGAATGATGATTCTTGGTGTCACCATGAGCATCAGGCTTTGAGCCTCACGACCTGTGGAAACGTTGCGGAACAGACGACTGAGGTAAGGAATCTTGCCGAGCACGGGAATACCCCGCTCCGAGCGGCCTTCCGACAATCTCTTGATTCCACCCAGCAGAATCGTACCACCATCTGGAACACTGACGGTGGTACTGACCGTTGTGAAAGCAAACTGTGGCAACTGGACCGTCGATCCCTCGATGAAATCCTCAGTTTCCTGCTCATCACTTTCATTGATCACACCATCGTTGTTGGTGTCAGCTTCCTGTCGGCTGGCGGTTGAAGATGTCCTTCTACCCTCGTAGGTAAAAGTATTGACCTTGCCAATTTGGCTGAAGAATGGAACCAGCGTCAACCGTACAAATCGCTTGTCATTACTGACGATGCCTTGCACGTTTAGCTGTGTACCTTCATTGAGAACCACAATGACCGGCTGCTGTGCGACAGCGAAATCGCCGACGACAGGCGTAATGCTGGTCACAAAAGGCACCTGCGTCTGGTCACTGATCGTGGCCAACTGGCCATCAAACAGGGTCACCTTCGGTGCCTGCATGACGTTAGTGCGGTTGTCAGCCTGAGCAGCCTGCAGGAAGAAGAACGCTTCAATGTCACTCAAAATGGCAAAGCCAATCGATGAGGCATTGACAACGGTTTCTGCCGCAAACGGCGGTGCCAGACCGAAACTCGCATTATTGAGTGTGATGTCAAGATCTGGTGTTGGCAGGCCGTTTAGACCATCCCAACCGATCACGACGCTCGGGCCGCCACTATCACTCGGGAGCTCTTGAACGCTATCGTCAAACTGTACCTGGAAGTCGACACCGATCTGTTCGGCGAACGCGTCCGCCAAAGTGATGAAGCGAACCTCAATCGTAATCTGCAGGTTTTGCAGTCGCCGAAGCGACTCCAGCAGGTCAGCAATCTGGTCATGCACATCACTCGTGGTACTGATTACCAAACTCAGGTTTTGTGGATAGGGTGCCATCGTGCTGGGACCACCCAGAGCCTCCCATGTATCCGGGACGACCGTGGTTTGAATCAGGTCAATCAGGGACTGGAAGTCCGCAAAAGATCCACCCCCGGCGGCACCGCCACCCATGGGAGGATTGTTCATTCCAAATCCGCCCTGAGATCCCAGCGGGTTGTACTGCCCAAGGACATCAGAACTGAGACCACCAGCACCTCGTGCCATTCCATTGCCGAGATCGGTCATCGAAACCGGCATCACTTGGACATTGGCCTGTGGATTGGTCATTTGGTAAGCAGCTCGTAGAGCACCTGCCAGACCGTCTTCATAACTGGTGGTGAAGTTGGGAATCGGTGTCACCAGATCGGTCACACGATAGGTCCTGGGGTAGACCTTCGAGCGTTTCGCCTCGAGGCTTGTGATCGACAACACATCATTCTCAATGACATAGGTCAATTCCATGCTATTCAGAATCAAGTTCAAAGCACTCTTGAGTTTGATACTGCTTGGCAGTTGCAGCGTCACTGGCGTATCCGTTGTGACTCGAACCGCACTCAGTGCTCTTACATCCATCACCATCGGGATACCTGTCACAGCGGACAGTTCGTCAATCACTTCACCCAGGGGACGGTTATCGTATTTAACATTGACCTCGGTGGTCAGCGTCTTCTGAATCTCCTGCTCGGCAGAACTAAGACGGGTGTCACCCAGCTTTGCATTCTGTAGACGCATCCTTGACAGAGCTTCCCAGTCCCTGGCATCGGGCATGGTCAGAGGCAGACGCGGATCGATCGCAACAGCCGATCGATCAACATCGATCATCGTGTCAAGGAATGCTAATTCCTTCTGGTCGCGAAGCTCCTGATCAATCATCAGACGTGTTCCCATCCTACTGGTGTGGAACATGCTGACAGCGATAGGATCACCAGGTTTGAGTTCCTGAACCTGCTTGGCAATCACTTCCGCTTCCTGATAGCGACGTTCCTTGATCAGGTCGTTGAAAGAGCCGACCAAAGCAGAAACTTCCTCATCGATTACGAGATTCTGAGCTTGTTCGGTAGCCATCTCTGCCCGAACCGCATCATTCTGCAATTCCAGATCAATCTTGGCTCGATTAGCTTGGATGTACTGTGCTTGATCAGTGATTGCTCGATCGACCATCATGGCCATCGAACGCTTTCCTTGGTCACTGAGCTCAGAACCGTCGACACGTCGACGCAGCCTTTCCAGTTCGTCGAGAGCATCCAGCGGTGCGGTCTCTTTGATCTGCTCTGCCTTGGCAAGCTCGGCAGTCACCTCTTTGAACAAACGCCTTGTGTGTTCCAGATTTTCCAACTCGGCCTTTTGAATTGCACTCATCTCGTCTGGAGATTTGTACTGCTGCGACGAGATTCGCTTGGGCTGCAGCAATGTCAGCTTGTCCTTCAACTGGTTGCGTTGCGTCAGCGTCAAATCTGACTCATGCTTCCACGCCTCTTGGAACTTGGTTCGTGCAGTCAAGGTATCGCCCCGACCCAGAGCAGCCAGACCCTCGTTGAAGCTCTGCTGTGCGCTATTAGGCGTTCCTGGCAGGGGAGCGATTGCCTGAACAGGCTTGACGCCAGAGTTGGTTAGTGGAGTTCCGTCTGCCGCGGCCGGACGATTGAACGGTGCCTGGGAAACATTTCCCGACTGACCCGCCTCCGTCATCGCAATGGCAGCCTGAACAGGGTTAGCTGGTTGACCCGCTGGTGTCGATCCGGCTAGTGGCTCGGCACCCGAGGCTAAACGAATCCCACGACGTCTGGCTGCTGACTCCGCATCAAGCAGTAACTGCCAAACACGTGGCTCACCAAGTGCGAATTCCTTTTCAGGAACGTTCAACGCCTCTGCTTGCCGAGCAATCGCCACCGCGGTCGAGGTATCTCCTCGATCCAAAGCGACCCTGCCGATGGCAAGCAGCCGCAATGCTTCCTGCTTGCGGCTGTTAACATTGGCTGTGGGCGGGACTGGGCTACTCAGAGGCTGAACATTCGCGATGCCGGGCAGGCGTTGCGTTAGCGGCTGAATTGGCTGCGGAGGCATTGAAAGCAATGCACCGTCGATACCAATCGCCAACAGCTGTGCGCGAAGCTTGCCAACTTCATCCGCGATCTGGGGTAAGTTGCCTGACATCGCCGTGACACGACGGTAAGCCTGAACTGCCGCATGGTAGTCCTTTTTCACGATTGCCGATTGCACTCCCAATAACAACTGCTGTGCCGACGCGATTGTCGGCTGCAGCGTTGTCTGGGGCGTGGTCTGCAGCGTTATCTGGGGCGTGTTATTGGGCACAGCAGATGGAGGCCCACTATCGGACGGCATCTGAATCTGAGCTGACACATCTGCTATCAGTATTAGCCACGTAGCGGCAATACAAGCAAGACGGGGACCGTGTGCGGATACAAAACGATTCAACGCGACTCTCCTTCTTCGCGGTGAGACTTCAATTAGTCATTTCAAGATCACAGTCAGTCCACTGATCAAAACGTTCGAATCCAAAATAAGATTCTTCCGTTAGAACAACTTCCTTAACCGCGGTCCATCATTTGGCTGATCGGTTCAGCCGGTTATTACCTGTCACACTTCGCACCCGGTTTTGCAGTCAATCCGTTGGTGCAACCCGCGATTGAATCGCGGAACTGGGGTGCAAAGGATCTAGGTTTGAAGTGGGAATAGTATGATTGCGGGGCAGCTGTCAACAGGGATTGTCCTTTCTTTTGATTTTATTCTGTTGAAACTGCATCTTTGCTAGCTAAAAAAAAATCGGCCGTGATCACACGGCCGATTCAAAAATATTTGACGATGTCATTCAGCAGGCTGTCATAGCCTTAGCCAGCCAACGCCTTTTCTTTCTCTTTCTTCTCAGCTGCCGTCCGGTAGTCGACCACATCCCAAACTAAGCCGGTAGCTCTCAGCAGACGAATCGCCTGCCAAGTGAGATCGAATTCCCACCAACGGTGTCCATGCTTTGCCATACGTGGATAGGCGTGATGATTGTTGTGCCACCCTTCACCATAAGCAACGACAGCGACAAAGATGTTGTTACGGCTGTCGTCGGTCGTTTCGTAGTTTCTATACCCGAAAATGTGCGAAGCACTGTTCACTAGCCAAGTGGCATGCAACACGCCAACCAACCGCACAAACATCCCCCAGACCAACAAGGAATAAGCCAATTCCGAGCCACCAAACAAGTAACCAACTCCGAACAAAATCGCCCCCACAGCAATGTGTGCCGGCAGGAACAGGATATCCATCGCTCGCATGCCCCGCTCTTTGTAAAGATCGGGAACCCAGCGTTGAAGGTACTCCTTGCGATTTCCATTGTGCGAGTGAAAAGCAAGCCAAAACATGTGGCTCCAGATACCACCATCATTCGGTGTATGTGGGTCTCCCTCTTGGTCGCTAAAAGCATGATGTTTTCGATGATCGGCAACCCAATCCAGTGGCGAACCTTCGCCTGCCAGCATCCCTATGGTGGCGAACGTGTAACGAACCCACCCATAAGTCTTCATGCCGGTGTGCGTCAGCAGACGGTGATAGCCGAGGCAAATCCCCAAACTACCGGTCATCCAATGCAACGTCAGCATGACAATCAAACCGGTCCAGGTAAAAGTCCACGGAGCGGCCAAAACGACGAGATGTGCAAAGGCAAGCCAGCCGATCGCCCAAAGACTGACATTTTTCCAGCGTATACGTTCCTGAGCAGTGGGTCCCCCGTCATTCTTCTTCGTGGATCCACCACTCACTTCGGAGGGCCGCGGCGTTCTGGCAGAATTGGGGGGGGGGCAACGACTGTCGACATACAATACTCCGGATAATAAAG
>JAPKCI010000511.1 GCA_028823035.1 Rubripirellula sp. | reverse complement strand
TGAGTCGCTTGACGTAACGCATTACAGGTACACGGATCAAGCGCCGCTCCTTCCCAGTTTTCCCGATTCCACAAAAAAGAAATTGAAGTCTCTCGCCCTGTTTGGCAGGTTTTGGTAACGGAGGCGCACCGTCTTTTGGCTTCTCGCAGGGCACGGCTTCGGGTCTCTGGCTAGTGTCCGTTTATGGCAAATCTTGGACTTTCTGTCGACGAACTTCTCAAAACCACTCGCGCGGTGCGTAAACGCCTTGATTTTGATCGGCCTGTGCCCGACCAAGTACTGCGAGAATGCGTCGAATACGCGATACAGGCACCTACGGGGTCAAATGTTCAGGGCTGGCATTTCGTGCTGGTGACCGAACGAGACAAAATCGAAAAGATTGCTGCCATATACAAGAAAGCTTTTGACTGGTACCGAGACTCTCCCGTCTATGCGGGACGAGTGGTCGAAGGGATCAGCGAGCAACGTGACGCTCAACAGGCCCGCGTAGCAGATTCGGCTGATTACCTCGCGGAAAATATGCATCGCAGTCCCGCACTTTTTATTCCCTGCATGGAAGGTCGTAATGCAACCGCTGGGGCGGCCGGGTCGATTGTCCCCGCGGCGTGGAGTTTCATGCTCGCAGCCCGCGAACAAGGGCTCGGTACGTGTTGGACGACTCTGCATCTCCTGCATGAACAAGAAGCAGCAGACGTCCTTGGCATCCCATTTGACGACGTGCAACAGTGGGCTCTCAGCCCCGTTGCATACACAGCTGGGACTGACTTCAAACCAGCGACGCGTCCTGATGTGGAAACAGTGATCAGTTGGAACAGTTGGACCGGCTGAAATTTTTTGGGAGGAAATAATGTCTGATTTGTTTGATCTTTCCGGCAAAGTGGCGGTAGTCACTGGCGGGAGCCGCGGCATGGGTCGCGAAATGATTTTGGCGTTCGCTCAACACGGCGCCGACGTGGTCATCGCGTCTCGCAAGCTTGACGCGTGCGAGGAATTAGCTGAAGAGGTACGCGACACGACAGGCCGGCAAGCTCTTCCAGTTGCCTGCCATGTCGGTTACTGGGATCAATGTGACGCATTGTGCGACACGGTGTATGACGAGTTCGGGCGTTGCGACGTGCTGGTAAACAATGCGGGTTTGTCGCCGTTATATCCGTCGCTGTATGAGGTGAGCGAAGAGTTGTACAGCAAGGTGATGGATGTCAACCTTAAGGGTCCGTTTCGTCTGTCAGCAGTGTTCGGGAAACGCATGTTTGACAGTGATGGTGGCTCCATCATCAACGTAAGTTCGGTTGCGGCAGTGGAACCCACACCAAAAGAAACCGCTTACGGTGCCGCTAAAGCGGGGGTTCACGCGATCACTAAATCTTTTGCCCGTGAATACGGGCCAAAGGTGCGAGTGAATTGCATCATGCCCGGACCGTTCCTTACCGATATTTCTAAGGCGTGGGACATGGACGTATTTAACGCTCGAGCCGAAACAGAGATCGCGTTGCAACGCGGCGGAGAAGCCGACGAAATTGTCGGTGCGGCGTTGTATTTCGCGAGCGCAGCGTCGAGTTACACCACCGGGGCAATACTCAAGGTGGATGGTGGCGCTGGCTGGGCGGCCGGCTAACCAACAACAAAGTTGAATAACTAGGAGGCGTTATGGCGTGGGACTTCGAAACTGACCCCGAATTTCAAGAACAACTCGATTGGATCAACGATTTTGTTCGCGAAGAAATCGAACCGCTTGATTTCATCATCACATCACCATATGACTTAAACGATCCGGTTCGAAACGACATCATCCGGCCTCTTCAACAACAAGTTCAGGAACGGGAACTCTGGGCGTGTCATCTTGGACCCGACCTAGGCGGCCCAGGCTACGGGCAAGTCAAACTCGCCTTAATGAACGAGATTCTCGGTCGAGCTCGCTGCGCTTCAACAGTTT
>JAPKCI010000250.1 GCA_028823035.1 Rubripirellula sp. | reverse complement strand
ATCGCTGCTGGTGAATCGCTGCTGGTGAATCGCTGCTGGTGAATCGCTACCCCGCTGCAGTTGTTGAGTACGTTTTGGTTCTGTTTACAAGGCCCGACGATATTCTCCGCTGGATTCGTTCGCTAATCGCTTTAAAAAGGCTTCGGTCGTGCTTGTCACAGCAATGCCGATCGTGTTGAAATTCAGATGACGAAAGCGATTGCGTCCCAGTATGTCGTTGATGATTTTGTTGGGATCCACCAACGTGCCGATGGTGGGTCTGCCATCGGTTAGCAGGAACACGGATTCCAAGTCATCATCAAAGTCCAGTGACTTTCGAAGCGCACCATAGGTATTGGTTCGGTCGCCGTAGTCCAGGCGGCGAACAAAGTCGATTGCTTTTAGCTTGTTCTCATCATTGGCATAGACCAATTCATCCCGCCAAACACGTACTGTGCTTTCGTAGAACATGATCGCAAATTCACTGTCCTCCGGAAGTTCCCGGATTACCTTGATGAGTTCCAGTTTGGCCCTCCCCAGTCGACTCATTCCGCCCCAGTAATCCTCCATGCTACCGGAGTGGTCGATAATGAACATCAGGCGTCGGGCGTGGATATCGATTCCATAGTATTTCTGGTTTTGAAAATTGATTCTGTTCAGGGACTCGGGCTCATTACCTGCAGCTTTGAAGATCTTGCCGTCATCTTGTTTGGTTGATTCGGTGTCTCTGGCTTGCCACGTGGCGAAACGTTCTTCGTCGCCGAGGAAATGATGCACAGTTACCGACTTGAGTGCTTCGTCGACCTGATGTCGAAGTTGGCCATCGAGGGTGGGTTGGATGGTTGTCAGGAAATCGACGGAGTCAGGATGCTGCATCCTTGCAAATGCTCGCAGTAGATTGAAGCGAAAGCCATACATCACGCGATATTCGGGACGTGTGGTTTGCTGTTTCAGAAAATCGATCGCACCGTGGAATTGATTTTTGCCAAGAATGTCAGCTGACAGGATAGCGACAACAGTCATTGGCGAGGCAAGCGACTCAATCAGCAGGGTTTCAACGTCTGGTTCGTCGACGGTCCCCAGCAGATAGAGGAGTTGCGAAGTGCTGCTGCGGAGGTTGCCTTCGGATTCCGCGTCGCTGATGTTCTTTCTGGCCGCCGCGATCAGTTGGTCAAGCGACTTTCGGACTTGTGTGGATTCGCGTCGGTAGGCAGTGATGGTTCGGGTTCGAGTTTGCTCACTGCGACCGGTCAAAGCTCGATAAAGCTTTGATTCCGTAACGGGCTGTTCAGAGTACAGAAACGAACTGAAGCAGCAAGACAGCAGCAACGATAGCAACGGACGCGAGAAATTCACATTATCCCCAATATGGACATCGAGCGGGTGGCATGCAGGCGAGGTCGACAGACCTAGTTTGACGATGTCAAAACACGAGCCTATCAGGATTGAACCTGCTTTGAATTTAGCCTGACTCGCTAGTCACGTCAAAGATACCGAGAATTTCTTGGTCAGAATGACTTCTGCTCGGTTTGCGGTGGGCCGCAGGGAGGACCTGATTGCTACATCTCAACAGCGGCAGCCTTGGCTCGGGCGATGGATGCATCCATGTCATCGAAGACATGGGACGTACCTTCGTCAAAGATTCGGCCAATCAGCAAGTTGGTGACGCTGCTGCGATGCTCGGGGTGCTCTTTCATGAACCTGCCGATGCTGAATTCCTTCGTGTAGAACGCATTAACGAGTTTTCGGATCAACTTTGCTCCTTTTTTGAATTCGCCACACCACGATCCGAGTTGCTGCGATGACAGGTCGCCTTTTCGGAGACCTTCGGCAGCGGCATCTCCCGCGCGGACGCCCATCTCGAGCGCGAAATAAACGCCGGACGAGTAAACCGGGTCGATGAATCCGAGTGCATCTCCGACCAGAACCCAACCATCGCCAGAGTTGGCTTTGGTCATGTACGAGAACTCTTTTGCTGTACGGATATCCCCGAGTTGTGTGGCGTGCTCAAGCCTCGGTCGCAATCCCGGGCATCGCTTGAGTTCCTCAAAGAAAACTGTCTCAGGTTTTCCGCGACCTTTCAGCAGGTAATCGTTGTCGGAAACGCACCCGATACTGGTAATGCCGCGCGACAGCGGAATGAACCAGAACCATGCTTCCTTGTTCTCGGTGTTCAGAATGATGGTAGCACCCGCGTTGTCACCATCGCCGCGAACTGCATCTTTGTAGTAGGTCCAGATGGCGGCCTTTTTGAGGTTCGGATCTACCTGCTTTAGACCGAGTTTGTTGGCGATGAAGGACTGCTGCCCTGTTCCGTCAATGACCACGCGGCAATCAATTTCCTTTGGTTCGTTATCGGCGTGACGAACAACAACACCGCAAGCTGCGCCGGAGTCGTCGAACCGTACGTCGACCAGACGTGTGCAATCGTAACAATCGGCTCCAAGTTCGCTTGCGCGATCGAACAGCATTTTATCGAATTCGCTTCGTTCAACCTGCCATGTTTCGCTGCACTCGCGGTCATCATGTTGGCGGAAAAAGAAGGGATCTGATTCAGTCCCCTTGTGAGTCACAAACTGCACACTCTTCTTGACCTGCCAACCGTTCTCGCGGATGCGATCGTTCAATCCAAGTCTCTGTAGCGGCCAGAAGGTTTCCGGCATCAGCGATTCACCGACGTGAAAACGCGGCAACGGTTCTCGTTCGATCAGCAGTGTGTCACATCCTGACTCGGCAACGATCGCCGCAGCGGAACATCCGGCAGGTCCGCCGCCAATGACGACGCAATCGTATTCTGACTTCATCTCTCGTTTGCTTGCTTTGTTCAGGGTTTCTGGCCGCCGCCCGACAGATTCCACCGCCGCGTACGTCAGCCGGTTGAATTATATAGTCTTGTTAACCCCGAATTGGTGCGTCGCGAAGTTTGCACCAGCGGTGTCGGATGGGAGTTGTCGATAATGGCTCGTTTCGGAGCCGTTTTCGTGCTGTTTTACTAGTGTATACGCTGGGTGGTTAAACGCAGGCCGTTTTGGCGGGAGCCACAAAGGATGAGTGGAATCGGCGCACGAACAGACGAAATTCTATACAATCATCGGTTCCTTCAGGAAATGAGGGTGCATTGACTACACCACTCGTACATCCAAGTTTTCCATCGTTCTCACCTCACATGTTTGATCCATGCCAATGCTACGTTTTTCAACTTTGTTGCTGCTCGTGCTCTGTTTCAGCCTCTCTGTGGCGAGGGCCGCCGACAAGCCCAATGTGGTGATTGTGATCACGGATGATCAAGGTTACGGCGACTTGTCATGCCACGGAAATCCGATCCTGAAGACACCGGAAATAGATGCTTTGCATGCGGATGCTGTGCGTTTGGCAGACTACCACGTTGCGCCGACCTGTTCGCCTACGCGAGCTGCCTTCCTGACGGGGCACTGGACCAACCGTACCGGTGTTTGGCACACCATCATGGGGCGATCCATGTTGCGTGAAAACGAGGTCACGATGGGGCAGGTATTCAAGGACAACGGCTACGCGACCGGGATGTTTGGCAAGTGGCACCTCGGGGACAATTATCCTTACCGACCCGAGGACAGAGGATTCACCGAAGTATTGCGTCACGGCGGTGGCGGTGTTGGGCAGACGCCTGACTATTGGGACAATGCCTACTTTGACGGAAGTTATTGGCACAATGGCAAGCCCGAGGCAGTCAAGGGGTTCTGCACCGATGTGTTCTTTCAATACGCAAAGGATTTCATCAAGACACAGAAGCAGGCGGGGAAGCCATTTCTGGCATACATCGCTACCAATGCGCCTCACGGCCCGATGCATTCACCCGAAGAGTTCAGCGAACCTTACGAGGATCAGAATGTTAATCTCGCAAACTTCTACGGAATGATCGCGAACATCGATCAAAATGTCGGCGAACTGCGTGAACTTCTTGAATCGGAAGGCTTGGCTGAAAATACCATCTTTATCTTCACCACCGACAATGGCAGTTCATCGGGGGATCGCGTGTTCAACGCGGGCATGCGAGGGAGGAAAGGCAGTGAATACGATGGCGGGCATCGCGTGCCACTGTTTGTTCGCTGGCCTCAAGGAAATTTGCAGGGTGGACGGGATGTCCAACCCATTACCGCTTACGTCGATGTGCTGCCAACCCTGATTGATCTGTGCGATATCGATGCCCCCAAAGGTGTGGAATTCGATGGTACCAGCATTGCACCTCTGTTGAACGGCAGTGTACCTGCGGAGTGGCCGGATCGGATTCTTGTCACCGATTCACAGCGGGTGAAGGATCCGATCAAGTGGCGAAAGAGTGCAGTGATGACGTCGAAGTGGCGTTTGAACAACGGCAAGGAACTGTACGACATCAAGGCCGATCCGGGGCAAAAGAGCGATGTGGCCTCGCAGCATCCCAAGGTCGTTGAGCGACTCACTGGTTTCTACGAAAAATGGTGGCAGGAACTGAAGCCCTCTTTTGCCAATTCAACGGCGATTTATCTGGGACACCCCGCAGATAACCCAGCCAGATTGACCTCACACGACTGGATTACGACCGGTTCGACGCCATGGAATCAGAGTCACGTTCGGCGAGCCATGAACGGTGATGGCAATACTGGATTCTGGAATGTGAAGGTATTTGAACCCGGTGAATACGAGTTCAGACTTCGGCGTTGGCCCGAAGAGATTGACCTGGAAATTGCCGCTCCCCTGGCTGCAGGCGCAGCGGTTCCAGGTGCCAAAGCCTATCGCACCGCACAGGGTGTTGCGATCGAGCCTGTCAAAGCGACCTTGCAGATTGGCGATGTGACGGTTTCCAAGGAAGTCCGCAAGGGTGCCAAGGAGGTCAAATTCAACCTGACAGTGAAAGCTGGCAAAACTACCATGTCGGGACTCTTTGAATCGGCAGAAGGGGGTAAGCATGGAGCTTACTTCGTCTACGTGACAAAAAAATGAACGTGCGCCGAATGACAGCAGTCTGCGGGCATCAGCGACAGGATTAACGGCATCGTCAATAATAAGGTGACAAGTGATGAGCAATGTTCTTTCACGACGCGTGTTCGCGGCTGGCGGTCTCGCATCGGCGGCGTCATTGGCGACAAGAGGTTCCATCGTTGCGGCTGATACAGCCGAGAAGACTGCGGCTGGCAAACCCTCGGGTTGGATTGACGCTCACGTACATGTCTGGACACCCGACACCGAGCGATATCCGCTTGATTTGAAGCAGTACTCGGTGGAGGACATGAAGCCGTCCAGCTTTACGCCGGATCAGCTATTCTCGCAATGTCGACCGTCAGGAGTTGACCGCATCGTGTTGATTCAAATGAGTTTTTATAACCATGACAATCAATACATGCTGGACATGATCAAGGCTTACCCTGGAGTTTTTTCAGGTGTGGGGATTGTCGATCATCAGGCAGCTGATTTGGTAGCCCAGATGAAGAAGCTTGCATCGCAGGGCGTTCGTGGCTTTCGTATTCGCGGTCGTGCCGATGAAGTGGGAGCTTGGCAGCGTGACCCTGGAATGGCAAAGCTATGGTCCGCAGCGGCTGAGAACGATTTGAGTGTGTGTCCGTTGATCAATCCGGCAGACCTGAAGATGATTGATCAGCTTTGCACGATGTATCCCGACACACGGGTCGTGATTGATCATTTCGGACGGGTTGGTATCACCGGCGAAGTTGTCCCGGCGGAACTGGACGACCTGTGCCGGCTTGCTCGTCATCGAAATGTTCATGTGAAGACATCGGCTTTCTATGCATTGGGACGCAAGAAACCGCCCTACAAGGACTTGCGGCCAATGATTCGCCGGGTGGTAGATGCCTTTTCACCGCAGCGGTTGATGTGGGCCAGCGACTGTCCGTTCCAGGTTCAGGGGATTCATGATTACGATTCATCGATCGCCTTGATTCGCGATCACATGGGTTCTCTTTCCCAAGCGGATCGCGAGTGGATGCTTCGTGGTACCGCCGAAAAAGTGTTCTTCAATGAACCGTCGTGAGTGACCTGATCACCATGAGAGAAATCGGCGCAGCAGTTCAATACCTGGTTCGGTGAGAAAACTTTCGGGATGAAATTGCCAGCCCTCAAGTGCGAATTCCTTGTGGCGGATTCCCATGATTTGTCGCTCACCGCCTGTGTCGGTCCAAGCTGACACGGTCAGTTCGTCCGGCAATGTTGTCGGTTTGATGACGAGGCTGTGGTAACGAGTTGCCACGAATGGGTTGTCCAAGCCAGCAAAGAGACCTTGGTCATCGTGCTCGATGTGATCGGTTTTGCCGTGCATCAGTTCCGGTGCACGAATGATTTCACCGCCAAACGCCTGTCCAATCGACTGGTGTCCCAGGCAGACACCCAGAAGGGGAACACGGCCGGCAAAGTGTTGCACGCAAGCAACGCTAATGCCGGCCTCGTTGGGAGTGCAGGGCCCAGGAGAGACGAGAATTCGAGAAGGAGACATCGCATCAATCGATGACACCGTCACCTCATCATTGCGAAATACGCGGATCTCCGCATTGGGATCAATCTCTCCCAAACGCTGCACAAGGTTGTAAGTAAAGGAATCGTAGTTATCGATCACGATTACCATGGCGCAATCTTCGTTGATGATGTCAATGGTAAATTGAGATTAAAGGAAAAAAAGTTATTCTTCGAGTACCAGCTTAAACGCTCTTTAGCCAGTCCGTATACGGTGCGTATAATAGTAGTCCCGCAGCGCACTGATGGTTCCTGCAGTAAGAAGACTTGGTAACTGTGATTCGCGTGGGGCAATGATCATGTTTTTCTTCAGTCTTGCCAATTGGTTGGCTGCAGTATTTTAACCGATTCGTCCGTGTGCATTGCGAACCGATGTGATACGGAATTTTATACTGGTTCGTGTTACGGAACTCCATTGTGCTTTCGGTCCGTCCCAAAGTTGCCGAACTTGCGTTTCAAGTATTCAGCCGTTCGTTGCATCCAGAACTTTACACGATTCACAGGAGTCGGCGTATCGAGAGGAGCAACTATGAGGCTCAGGTGGATATCACCAGTTGTGGGCATGTGATTACATGGAATGCCCTAGGGACCACGATATGCGAGGTAGCTACCAGTGCTCATCAGCCATTGCCCAAGCGGCGGTGCCTGCTTTCAAGGTCGCTCAAAGGAAGTCGAACAGAGCGAGCCCAATGTCGTGGTGGAGTGGAGTACAGAACCCATTTCCAGCTCGAGTCGGTTGAACCCGACCTTTTCTGGATGGTTCAGCAGCAACTAGGGAACGGCCCGACCGAAGGCCTGCTGCATACGTTCGATGCGAGTGGTCGTATGGCGCTCGGGGCGCTGAGTTATGTGAACGTAGAAACCCGCCAGAACTCGATGCTCGTTCAAGCCATTCATACGTTTCCCGATGACTACGCAATCGTGAAAGTGGAATCGCTGTTCTCGTTGCCATCGGGCAAAAAATCGGATTGAGCGTGATGGCGCCCGAATGGCTTTGCGAACAAATCGTTGGGGTCATTGATTTGATGGGTGGACAGGCCGTTCATGCGGTCGCTGGGCATCGCCAACAATATCAGCCCGTTTGTTTCTGTGGTGGCGATCCATTTCAGCTTCTTCAGTTTTACCTTGATCGTGGTGTCACGTCGTTTTATGTGGCTGATCTGGATGCAATTCGGTTCAATCGTTTGCAGGCCCCTGTGCTTCATGCGTTAGCGGCAGAGGTGGATGGAGAAATCCTGCTTGATCCAGGTTGGTCGGGAACGGAAACAGATCAAGCATGTGCGGAAATTCGTAAACTGGTAACCAGCAACGCTGGGACGCGAGTGATTGCTGCGACAGAAACAGGGAAGTCGCTGCTTGCTTTGGAGCGACTGATGGAACAGGTTCCCCCGCAACAAGCATTGTTGGGACTTGATTATCGTGGCGGACAACTGTTGGTATCTGCAGCTGATATCGAGTCCGATTCCAATGCATGGGTAGAACAGGCTGAAAAACTCGGATTTCACGGCGTTGTGATTCTTGATCTATCCGCCGTAGGCTGTGGGGCCGGGCCTGTGACAGGCCCACTGTGTTCCAAACTCAAGGTGACACACCCTCGTTTGATGATCTATTCTGGAGGCGGTGTGCGTGACGCATTGGATGCGGAAAGAATGCTGTCACAGGGATGCGACCGTTGCCTCGTTGCTACGGCGCTGCAGCCAAAGGTTTGAATCAGGGACGAACTAACCGATAACGCGAACTGACCGACAACGTGATGGCTTGACTCAAGTAGATTGGGTTGCCTTGACTGTCGCCGTGGCTGATTTGCAATTTATCGGCAAACTCAATCTTCGATTGCCAATTCAAACCGAGTGATGGAAGTTGCGAGACCTGACTTGCCTGAGTCAATCACGGCACCGCACAGTCGCACATCCCGAGTCGCAACGTGAAAGTGAGAAGGTTCAAAGGAACGGGTTGTTTGCATCACTCGGCGCACGTCACGACCGATGATGCTGTCGTAGGGGCCGGACATTCCCACATCGCAAATAAAGGCAGTGCCATGTTCCATCACGTGGGCATCTGCGGTTGGCACGTGTGTGTGCGTTCCGAGTACGGCTGTTACTTTTCCGTCCAGGTACCTGCCCAGGACCTGCTTGTCACTGGTGGCTTCGGCGTGCACGTCTACCAGAATGTGTTTGGCGCTGTCACCGATTTCTTCGATCGCCGCATCGACGGCATCGAATGGGCAATCGACCGGGCGCATATAGACGCGCCCAAGTAGGGAAATCACTCCCAGCGGGCCGGCGGGTGTTTCGACGACTGTCCATGTCCGCCCCGTAGCTTCGCCGGGATAGTTTGCTGGTTTGACCATCCGTTTGCTTGTTTCAAGGACGGGGATGATTTCTTTGCATCGATAGATGTGGTCGCCCAGGGTGATCGCATCGACTCCGGCTTCCAGCAAGCGTTTGTACTGCCGGGGCATCAGACCCGATCCGTCAGATGCATTTTCAGCATTGACGACCAGCGCGTCGAGTTTTTCCTGTTTGCGCAGACTTTCTGCATGCTTTAGAACTGCAGAGTAGCCGGGTTTGCCGACGATGTCACCGAGAAACAGAATGCGCATGGATCAGGTCAGAAGAGGCCAGATGTCGAAGAGTCGAAGAGTCGTACTATCATACGGCATTGCGCCGCCGAGGATCAGCACCAGAGTCCAGGATGCTGGATTTTGCACTTGTTCTGATATTTTGGTTTGCACAAAGAATTTTCAAAAAGACTCGCGCTGTCATGGCTCCGGCATCTGTGCAAGGTGTCGGAGAGATCGGCGGACCGGCAGACCCCTGCGTAGCAGTTACCGGCAAACCCCTGCGTAGCAGTTACCGGCAAACCCC
>JAPKCI010000249.1 GCA_028823035.1 Rubripirellula sp. | reverse complement strand
GACGACTGCCACCGAGCACCTTGATGCACATGACTTGTCTAGCGCCGGTGTTGTCGGCCACATCGAGTCGGGATTCTTGTTGGATCATTTTTCTGTCTTGTTGCCGGAAAGGCTCTGTCTAACTTCCGTCGCGATCAGCCGCGAACGGCTCATTCACCTTTGGTCTCTTGCGTGTCTTCTGCAGTCTCTTGCGTGTCTTCTGCAGTCTCTTGCGTGGCTTCAACTACAGCTTCTTCAACTACAGCTTCTTCACCTGCTTCGTCTCCGGCGTGAGCGGTTTCAATCGCCTCGGATTCAGCCTGCGTGGCACCTTTGCGAGCTGCTCGCAATGCGGCCACGTCGACTTCGGTACTCTTTTCAAGCACACGAACCAGACGCCAACGCTTCAGCTTACTCAACGGTGCCGACTCGATGATTTCCACACGGTCCCCGGTTCCCGATTCGTCCGCCTCATCGTGGGCATAACAAACGGTTCGACGACGAATGTATTTTTTGTACTTCGGATGTTTGACCAGTCGGTTAATTTCGACACGACGAGTCTTGCTCATCTTGTCGCTGGTCACGATTCCGGAAACGACGCGTTTCGGCATGGAGTCAGGTCCGAGTTCTACTGTAGGTGATTATTGGGTTTCTAACTGGTTGCTTTCTGACGCTCAGTTTGGATCGTTTTGATCCTAGCGATCAGTCGGCGATTTTTTCTAATTTCGCTGGGTGTATTCAATCGTTCTGACTGGGATTGAAAACGGAGGCGAAACAACGTCTGCGCCGCCTCAGTGGCGGTCGCGTCGAGTTGCTCGTCGCTCATTTCGCGAAGTTCAGTGTTATTGCTCATCTTTGTTCATCTTTGTTACAGACCGAAAATTCATTCAGCCGCAAGTTCGCGGCAGCCGTGATGCAAGCATCACGACCTTCTGGGGCGACCGTCGCACTAGGCGTACCGTCGCTCCACAAAACGGACTTTCACGGGAAGCTTACTAGCCAAGCGTGCAAAACACACTTTCGCCTGCTGCTCCGTAACGCCGCCGAGTTCGTAAAGGATAGTGCCCGGCTTGACGACCGCGGCCCAGAAGTCTGGCTCACCCTTGCCTTTACCCATACGAGTTTCAAGCGGTGTGCTGGAAACTGATTTGTCTGGGAAAATGCGAATGTAAAGCTTTCCTTCGCCGCGGACGTATTGCTGAGCAGCGATACGGCCGGCTTCGATCGTCGTGGCTTTAACCCAACCGGGTTCCAGGGATTGAATCCCATAGTCACCAAAGACGACCGTGTTACCGCGCGTCGCGCTACCTTTTATGCGACCTCTTTGGCTTTTTCGATGCTTGACCCGCTTGGGCATCAGCGCCATCGGTGTCGTCTCCGTAAGTACCTTGGTTTATCCACACCTGAATCCCGATGTGCCCCTGTGGCGTCATCGCTTCGGTGAATCCGTAATCAATTTTTGCTTGCAACGTGCTCAATGGAATTGAGCCCGCGATCTGCTTTTCACGGCGTGCCATCTCGGCCCCGCCTAAACGTCCTGCCATCTGGATTTTGATGCCTTTGGCACCGGCATCCATGGTCGTCTCCAACGAACGCTTCATCGTCCGCCGAAAACTCGACCGCTTGGCAAGCTGTTGTGAGATATCCTCAGCCACTAGCTGAGCCTGCAACTCAGGTCGGCCGACTTCTTCAACTTTAAGGTTGATTCGTCGCCCTATCAGATTCTGCAGTTCGGACTGGAGAATTTCAATCTCCTGACCTTTTTTTCCAATGATCAAACCCGGTCGTGCGACAAACATCATCACACGTACTTCGTCGCGTGTTCGCTCAATCTCGATGCGGTCGATACCAGCACTTCGATACTGGCTCTTCTTGGGATGGTGCATGATGAAGTTCCGCAGTTTGCGGTCTTCGACCAACAGAGCTGCGAAATCCTGCTTCGATGCATACCATCGGCTCGACCACCCGCGGGTGATACCGGTTCGAAATGCGATAGGGTTAACTTTTTGACCCATCTGGGACTCAGTCAATTATGAGTAAGTGTAATCGTTACCTAGCCTACAGCTCGTCAATCGGCGTCAACGCGACGCGGATGTGGCTGCTGCGTTTTTTAATCGTGAATGCGCTGCCGCGTGCCCGCGGACGAATACGTTTGAACATTGGCCCACCGTCAATGCAGACTTCGGTCAAAACCAATTCTTCGATTCGGTGGCTTCGACCGCTATTTTGATCAGGGTCCTGGGCATTACCAACGGCGCTCTTGATAACCTTTTCAAGCATCCTGGCACCGCGGTGCGGTTGAAACTTGAGCGTATCAAGAGCCTCATCGGCATACATACCGCGCACCAGATTCGCCAAGGGGCGAACTTTCTGTGCACTGATCCGTGCGTTTTTGTGACGTGATTGAAAGTTTGTCATTGTCATTTCAAGAAACTACTTCTTGCCCTTTCCGCTATGACCTTTGAATGTCCGCGTGGGAGCAAACTCGCCCAACTTGTGACCAACCATATCTTCAGTAACAGCAACTTTCACATGCTTGCGACCGTCGTGCACCATGAACACGACGCTAACGAATTCCGGAACAATCGTGCAGCCACGGGCCCACGTTTTGATCGGCTCGCTGCGCCCCGTCTCCGCCTGTTTTTGGACTTTAAAAAACAGTTTCGGATCGACGAACGGGCCTTTCTTGCTACTTCGGCTCATGAAATTTTCAATTGACAGTTACAGGTTTAATCGGCAGTCGGACCGCCAGGTGATTATCGGTTACTTATGCAGTTTCAATTGCCCATACCGCTTGCTCTTACGGCGTCGAACAATCGAACTGTTGCTTGCTTTACGTTTCTGGCGAGTTGCGCCACCCTTTGCACTCTTGCCGCTCGGGCTTACCGGATGACGACCACCCTTGGTTCGACCTTCACCACCACCGTGCGGGTGATCAACTGGGTTCATGGCTGTACCGCGGACATGCGGGCGACGCCCGAGCCAACGCGATCTACCAGCCTTGCCCAGACGGACATTCATGTGATCACTATTACCGACCTGACCGATGGTAGCCCGGCACTGACTTGAAATACGCCGCACCTCACCACTGGGCAGTGAAATCTGAGCCCAGTCGGCCTCACGAGCCATCAACGTGGCTGAGGTCCCAGCCGATCGACACAGCACGGCACCACGACCGGCACGCAGTTCGATACAGCAAACGGTTGTTCCGAGGGGAACATTCTTCAGCGGCATGCAGTTACCAACCTCTGGTGGGGCTTCCGGTCCGTTCTGGACCGAGTCGCCCGCCTTCATTCCAGAAGGAGCAACCACATAGCTCTTTTGCCCATCGGCATACTTCAAAAGTGCGATCCGGGCGGTACGGTTCGGATCGTATTGAACCGAATCGACCGTGGCAGCCATCCCGTCTTTGGCACGACGAAAGTCGATGACCCGATATTTCTGTTTATGGCCACCGCCGCGGTGACGAGACGTGATTTTACCCTGATTATTGCGACCACCCGTCTTACGCTTGGGTCGCAGCAACGAACGCTCAGGCTTGCAACCAGGCGTCAACTCGGCGAAATCGCTGACCGACGCGTTGCGTCGCCCGGCGCTAGTCGGCTTGTAGACTCGAATGCCCATTGTACTTTTAGTTAACCGTTACTTAGTTACCGTGTATCTGATCAGTGCCGCTGATATGTCTCTGACTAAAAGAAGTCGATCCGATGATCTTCGTGCAATTCAACGATCGCTTTCTTCCAGTCCGCAGTTCGGCCATAGCGGAACTTGTACCGACGCATCTTGCCCTTACGGGTTTGCGTCCTGATTTTCTTAACCTTGACATCAAACAACTCTTCCACTGCTCGCTTGACATCAAACTTTGTCGCTTCGCGATGAATCTCGAATGCGTACTGATTATTGCGTGAAGCTCGGTGCACACCCTTCTCCGTCACCAATGGACGCAGCAGAATCTGGTGCGACTCAAGCTTAATGCCGCCTTCCGGGCTCGCAGGTGGTTGTATTTGTGTCATCTAAAGTCACTTCGCCTCGTGTGTTCTACTTCACTTGTCCTACTTCACTTGTCCTACTTCACTTGCTTCTACTTCACTCGCTCGCGGCAGTCTCCGAACCGCCAACCTCGCCACCCGCAAAGGTGCCATCTTTAATTTTGTCCAACGCATCGCGTGTCACCAACATCCGCCTCGGGCTGAGCACCGAAAGAGCATTCAACTCTCGCACCGGCTGAACGGAAACACCTGTGATGTTTCGTCCGCTCTTGTAAACCGCAACGTCATCCTCAGCAGTCGCAACCAGAGTCGTCGAACCATCAAGGCCCAACGACTTGAGCACGGACGCCATACGAGCAGTCCTTGGCCCGTCGAAACTAAGGCTATCGACGACCACGATTTCACCGTCATCAATTTTCGACCGGATCGCCATGCGAGTCGCAAGACGGACAGCCTTCTTATTCAAGCGGTAACTGTAATCGCGAGGCTTGACCGTACGGGCCACACCACCTCCGCGACGCACATTCGAACGCCGTGATCCGGCACGGGCATTACCCGTACCTTTCTGGCGATACATTTTCTTAGTCGAACCAGCAACCTCACCTCGTGTTCGCGTATTATGCGAACCTTGGCGAAGGTTTGCCTGGTACATGACAACCGTATCATGAAGCAACTGCTTGTTCACACTCGCAGCAAGCTGATCGGTGTCGATGTCATAGGTACCGACTTCACCGCCGGTCTCGTTATAAACTGTCAGCGTGGCCATATTCCTCAACCCACCTTGTTCGTTTCGCTAATGGTCACAAAGCCGCCATTCGGACCCGGAACAGCACCGCGAACGAGCAATAAATTGTTTTCAGCATCCACGCGAACCAACTCAAGGTTCCGCGAGGTCGTCTTGGCATTGCCATACTGGCCTGCCATGCGAATGCCCTTAAACAGGCGACCGGGCGAAGCACTGCACCCCGTACCCCCAGCATGTCGATGCACTTTTTTGACACCGTGAGTCGCACGCTGCCCAGAGAAATTGTGTCGTTTCATAACACCAGAGAAGCCACGTCCCTTGCTGGTACCCGTGACGTCCACTCGCCCGATCCCTGCAAACTGCTCAACCGTGACAGCTGCCCCGACTTCAAGATCAGTTTCGCCGCGAAACTCGCGAACGAACCGCTGTGGCTCGCAACCCGCTTTGGCGACCAATTCGATTCCAGTTGCCGCACGTTTCTTTGAACGCTTACTATCAAGCTTGGCAACATGACCGCGTTCACTGCGGCTTGCCAAGCGACGCGGCTTATCCTCGAAACCCAACTGCACGGCTTGATAGCCATCGCGATCTTCACTGCGAACCTGCAGGACATGACAGGGTCCAGCCTGAATCACAGTCACGGGCACAGCCCGACCGTCCTCCAAGTAAACCTGTGTCATCCCGACTTTCCGGCCGAGGATTGATGGTGACATAACTTTCATCTCGCCCCGATCAGTCGGGACGCCCGTCATTCGTGTTGGATTCCAAGTTTCGCCGAGCCGAACCACTGACATCAGGCAATCTTCAATGCACCGAGAGCGATTCCGCTCGACCCATATCCGACTTGCACCACACCAAGGTTATCGACCCGACTTCCGTTCATTCGGAGACTGTCGCTATTACTTTGAGTGCCGCTCCCCCGAACTGCCATCCTGAAAATCAGAAGCAGGCACGGGTGTCTTCCAGGCCGATACTATCTTGCAGACGCCTTAATTTTGATGTCCACGCCAGCTGGGAGACTTAACTTATTCAATGCTTCAATCGTCTTGGCCGTAGCCTGGACAATATCAATTAGTCGCTTGTGAGTTCGAATCTCGTACTGCTGACGAGCCTTCTTATTCACGAACGGCCCCGAAAGAACCGTGTAACGCTCAATGCGTGTCGGCAACGGGATCGGCCCGTGAACCTCGCTGTGTGTACGCTTAACAGTATCAACAATCTCTTGGGCACTCTGATCAAGAACAGAGTGGTCGTACGCTTCCATACGAATTCGAATTACTTCGTTTGCTCCGGCAGACACAGATGGATGACCAATGAGAGAGGTGTGATACAGTGGGTCCTCTAGCGAACCGGTGAGGCACTGAGATTCAATCTCACCAAGAACCTTCCTAAACCGCTAGGGTGCTCGAGGCTTTCCCTACGAGCGAAGCGAAAATTTAGGGGGCTAATCAAAGTCCGTCAACGGCTCTTGGCCAAACCAGCGAATAATTCTTTACGACTTTTCATGTTTTTCGTGAGCGATCGGCACACAAACGCAGTCCCCGGCCAGGCACACGCAGCGCACAAACCGAACTCAACACACGACACCGGTCCAACAAAACCTCCCAGAACCCCCTAAAGTCGACGCAAACTACCCATTAAACCAATCTTGACCTGCCGTGGAACCAGAATCACTGCCTAACGAACCTCCCGAGGAACCAGCGAGCCGACAGAAGGAAAATCCCTTGGATATGTCTGAGTCGGACGATTCCCGGGATGAGTCCCGAAGTTTTTTGAAAAATCATGCCACAACGGAGGCTTCAAGTACTCGAAATGACTCACAAGCAGTCGTTCAGGACGTCGAAGATGCCTTCATTAGACGTCATGGGCCGCTTGGAATTCGTCTGGCCGCAATCCTGATTGCCCTGCTTCCTATCACTCTGCTGTGCGTAGCTGGCAATTTGAATCCCGATCAGCGGGGACTCGGTACCCACCAACAACTAGGCTTGCCGCCCTGCTCATTACGTTTTCTGGTGGGAATCCGTTGCCCAGCCTGCGGCATGACCACCTCATGGTCCTATTTTGCCAGAGGCAACTGGATTGCCAGCGCCCGCACGAATCTGGGTGGTTTTTTGCTGGCAATTTTCAGCTTGTCTGTCGTATGGATGGCAACACAGGTCATCCGGACGGGAACGCCACCCTCGGCGTCCACTCAGAGATGGCTGACCTATGCGATGGTCGGAATCTTGATTGTTACAGCGCTGGACTGGGTGGTCCGGCTTCAAACCTGAGCAACGGCTGTCCCCAAGCTCGGGGCGAAGGCGACTGCGTGCGGGGTGACCGCATCGCCGGCCTAGCCAGAATCGCCAGCGAAGAGCGTTGTGATGCGGTCCTGCAAGCCGAGCTTTCCAGATTAAAAACGCGGCATTGCCGCAAAGGCTCCAAATCGGTGTGGCACGCGGCACCCCAAACAGCGTATGAACCCGCTATGTCATCGCGTAACAGTTGTGCGAAAGGAATCGTATCGATGTCCCTGCCTAAAGAATCTTTCAAATCGAACCAACCAAGCGTCAGCAGACGATCACTCTGCATGGCATTGGTTTCCGGTGCTGCCTTACTGCCAAGTGGCTGCCTTGGGCTAGCCTCGAATCTGATGCATGCAGTGGGCATGGATATGATTCCTCCAGAATACGAGGGCTTCGAAGAAAAGACCGTTGCCGTGATAACAATTTCCGATAGCAGCTCATACACCAGAGATCAAAAAACGGCTGAACTGAATTCGTTTGTTGGCAAGATTCTGAACAAGCACATCAAAAACATTCAGATTGTCCGCAACGACAAGATCAGCCACTGGCGCGACACAAATGGCTGGGACTCGCTTGACTTTGCAGAGATCGGCGCGGGCGTCGAAGCTGATAAGGTATTGGGGATTGAACTGGGGAACTTCACCCTGCGTGACGGACCAACGCTTTACTGCGGCTGTGCGGACGTCACCATCACTGTCATCGATGTGGCT
Organism: Rubripirellula sp.; assembly: GCA_028823035.1. GTDB lineage: Bacteria > Planctomycetota > Planctomycetia > Pirellulales > Pirellulaceae > Rubripirellula. The sequence continues at coordinate 1,615 of JAPKCI010000249.1, read as the reverse complement.
ACCGGGGAAGTGGAGTACACCAAATCACTTGAGGAGTACACCTACCCGACGTTGGCAGGCCAACACACGAGTGAAACCACCGAATCACGCTTCAGAAAGCTCTATCTGAACACGCTTGCCGAAGAAATTGGCCGTGCATTCCATCCCTACGACCTGTCAGATCGAGTCGCTGCAGACAGCAGGATTGCAAGCCGCTAAGCCCTCACTGGGCATCTAATCACTGGGCATCTAATCACTGGGCATCTAATCACTGGGCATCTAATCGCTGGGCAAGAAACAGACAGCGGTAAGGCGGAGATCAGGCCACCTACGGTCCAAACGCACACAATGGGGACCGCAGGAAAAAACCGCAGCGAAAAATCTCGCTGACGGCGGCGTCCGAGATTCCCAACATGACCGTTTCGGTCCCTGCACTTTTACCCTCAGATGACAGCGGAATCTTGTTTGAAATGGAATCGACAGCGATCGATCCAACTATCGTCTGATGATGGCGTTGTTGTGGGCATTGTGGTTGCTGTTGATCATCCCGTTGGCTCTGTATGGTCGAACGCCTCGCGAAGCGATTATTGCAGCAACTCCACAGCCAAGCGTGCCTGAGCGATTACGGCAGTTGCTGGAAACGGCAGAGCGAGAATCGCTGAGTGTTGAGTAGCAGACCGATCTTAAAAAGCTGTTACTGAGTTTCTGGGCTGAGCAGTTGGGTGTCTCGTCCGCCCGGCTTGTCCACACGTTGGAGAAATTGCGTCAACATCCATCCGCCGGACCACAACTGGCTTCGGTAGAACGGTGACTGCAAGCCCGGAGAGCTTCCGTTAATGGCAGTGTTGCTCGCGAACTACTGACCGAACTTGGTTGACGGAGCGGCGAATCGAATCAGAGAGCGGCCCAACAATGATCTTCACCTGGCCACAGTTGATTCCGCTTCTGACACTGGCAGTCCTGCTTGGGTTCTGGCAATGGTATGCGAGAAGTCGGAAATGCATTCAGGCGTTTCGACGCTGCCATGCAGGACGCCGCCATGCAGGACATTGACCCGTTCACTGACAACCGTGCTGGTGATCCATTCGGGTTGTCGATCTTTACCGAAAAAGCGATCCATTGGGTACCGCTCACGACGGACCTGTCGGCGATTCGCCTGGCGACACCTTTCGTACGCCCCGATGCGTTTCCACTTGAGTGGTGGGACAGGACGCTAGTCGGAAACGCTATCGTTTCCTGCTCTGAACTACTGCAACAGCGGAGCGAGGGAGATCGCATATTGATCGTTCTGACCGACGGTGAAACACCCGATTTGAAAGGGAGACTGGCTCAGCAGATCGGGCAGACACTGAAGTCAGAGAAGATCATCCTCTACGCGATATCGGTTCGTACCGAAGGAGCTTCCGAACATCTGCAAACAGCCTGTCAGATCACTGGCGGACAGTTCTATGAGGCAGGTGATACACCTGGGTTGCAAGCAGTTTTTGGTCAGATCGACTGGTTGCAGCGAACTGAACTGGTTGCAGCACAAACCCAATGGCTGCAGCATGACCGACCGTTCGCGCTGGCCGGGCTGATCTTGCTGGGCCTGTACCGGTTCGCAGCTGGGCCTGTACCGGTTCGCAGCTGGGCCTGT
>JAPKCI010000248.1 GCA_028823035.1 Rubripirellula sp. | reverse complement strand
CGCCGTGTTTGGGTTCGCCACAGCCTGATTTTGCTGGGCTGATCCGGTCTGTGAACTAAGAACGATCACCAAGGTAACGAGAGTCAGTCGCATCATCCGTGACGCCTGCTTGCTGTGCGTGAAACTCATAGTCGCTAGCAAACAACAGCGGCGACCTGTCGGGATAGTAGCAATGGAGTTCCCTACAGGGAAAGGGGAATTGCTGACTGAAAAGCCAGCTTTTGCGTGAAATTCGCACGTTGGAATCAGAGAATGAGGGCAACGCCGTTGAGTCCGCAAAGTTTTCCGATTATTCGGGTGATGCGGGTGCGGATCGAAAGCCGATTCTAAACGAATACCGCGGGTGCCTTGGTTGTGGAATTGCGTGCGCGGATTTTTGGGCAAGGGATTTTGGTTGATGAGCAAATATTCGCGGCGACAGTGGCTGATTTCGGCAAGCGTTCTGGTGATCCCCGGGTTCCCATCCATGGCGAGGTCGGATGAGACTGACGAAGAGAAAATTGCATCCAGACCCGTGATTGGCATGCCGGTCACCTGCCGTACCATTCCACTTGGTCAGGCAGGAATTCGTCGGGTGGTGACAGCAATCGCGGCAGACCCACGGGGTGAGTATGTTGCGGCGGCAGGCGATGACTACCGGATACGAATTTTCCGTACTTCAGATTTAAAAGTGGTCAGGACTCTGGTGGAGCATGGGGATCTGGTTCGCACCCTCGCCTTTGATCCAACCGGGCAGCAATTGGTCTCAGCGGGTAATGACGGACGATTGATTCTGTGGAATCGGGACGATGCTTTTAGCTTCATCCGCGAAGTCAATGGGTCACCTGCGCTCACCGAAGTCACGTTTGCCCCGGATGGTCGGGGGTTGGCGGCGGTTGGTTTTGAAAGTGAAGTTTTTCTGCTGGAGGGAAGCAGTGACGAACGTATTTCGTTGCAATGTTCCTGTCAGGATCTTCGAGCGGTCAGGTACCGGGATGACTCAGAGGTTTTGGCTGTTGCCGGTCGTTGCGGCAATTTGCATCTGTTTGATCGCGATACCCGGCAGTGCAGCGAGCACCGATTGCATGCTGGACGCATTCGCGATGTAGCGTTTCTTCCCTCCTTGAACACAGCGGTATGTGTCGCGGAGGATGGCGAGGTGACAGTGTTTGATACGGAAAGCAAGCAGTTGATTCAACGCATTCGGGTGACAACCGGCAAACTGTTCGCTGTGTCGGTTTTGAATTCAGATCTGATTGCGGTGGCTGGCTCGGACAATGTGATTCGTGTCATCCACTTGAAGTCGGGTCAAGTGGTTCGCCGTCTTGAGGGGCACTCGGGTAGTGTGAATGCCTTGGCTGCACAGGGCGGATTGCTTTTTTCGGGCAGTTATGACGCGACATTGAGGCGTTGGTCCATCGCGGATATTGTCGCTGGTCAGCAGCGGATTGCGGAAACCGGACCGACGATTGATCGATAGCTACTGCGGATTGCAGTAGAAGAAACAGAAATGCGACAACCATCGGGCACACGGAGGTGCCAGCGTGATTTGGAAGCCAAAACGGAATCGGAATCGGTATCGCGGTCGCGCAAGTGGTACTGATGTATTGAAGCGACGATCACGCGGCCCCGAGCATTTGGAGCCGAGGAGGTTGCTGGCTGCCGATCCGATTCATGTGGGGATCGTCTATCTGGAAACCGATTACCTGGAAACGGATCATGACATCGGGGGTGACTCGACCGGCGACAGATTCATCCTTTCGTTTACCGGGGGTGTTGCGGATACAAAACTGACTGAAGTTCGTATCCATACCGACAAGGATGGTGACGGTCTGAGCGTTGGTGACCCCATCTATGACATTGAAGCGGGTAACCGGGGTAAAAGTGGTGCTCACGATTTTCAAATCGTGCGTGTGCTCACTCAGAATGGACAGCAAGTCAATGCAACTGCCACGGTCGAAGATGGTGGTCAGGAACTCGTGTTGCGACTGTCCGATTTTCGTGCCGGAGATCGGCTTGAATTTTCCATTGATGTCGATGAGGTACTGCGTAACGCTGCTGATCTTGAGGTGTTCAATGATCGGCTGGATGTGATCACTTCGGGACAGGAGTTTCAGGATTCGATCCTTGAGGTGACTCTGAACGCACCTAATTATGAAACCAGTCACGCGGATGCCATTTTCTTGAATGGTTATGGTGACCCTGTTGAGGCGTATGGACTGAATTTGCCTCCCGACCAGGGAGACGATATTGATAGTCGGCCTGACCGATCAGCTGCGGCAATTGCAAGTTTGACGCAAATACCGAAACCGATTGAGATCTCTGGCCATGTTTGGCTGGACAATGATCTGGATTCCAATCGGGAATCTGGTGAACAGATGCTGGAAGGGGTTGAAATCTCGCTGTGGCGATTGTCGCCGTCGGGTGATTACACCGACACTGGGCATCGCGCGACGACGGGGGCAGACGGCAAATATCAGTTTTCCAAGTCGCTGGGGCTGCAACCGGGACAATTTCGTTTGGTAGAGGCACAGCCAAGTGATTTGATCAGTGTGGCTGCTCTCGCTGGCACCATGAACGGAAACGCGGTTGGTCAGGTTGAGTCGGTGGACGTGTTGACTCAGCTGGCGATGCCCAACGGCGATTCGTCAGCACTGAATTACGACTTTGCTGAGGCACAGCCTGCTGCGCTGTCCGGTTTCGTCTATCTGGATGCAGACAATAGTGGCATCCGTGACCCTGATGAGACAGGGATTCCCGGTGTCCGCGTGCAGTTGGTGCCGATCAGCACGATCGCACCCCAGGCAATGCTGGTCATGACCACTGGAGTGGATGGATCCTATTCTTTCACCGATCTGTCCCCGGGACAGTATGAAGTCATTGAATTGGATCAGCCGGATGATTTGTTTGATGGGTTTGACAGTGCAGGTCAGGTGGGTGGCACGACTGTCGGTGCCGCGCAGAACCCCGGTGACCGGATTGCGTCGATCAGTCTTGCTGGTGCAGACATTGGGACGGAGTACAACTTCGCCGAGATCCCTGCTGGGTCGCTGGCTGGTGTGGTCTATCTGGCAAGCCCCGGCAATGATTGCCATGAACAACAAGCCCGTGTGGAATCAACACCTCTGGCCGGGGTAGAAGTTGCGCTGCAAGACATTCGTGGCGTTCTTGTTGCACAGACCAGTACGAATGCTGACGGCAGCTATTTTTTCAATGGCGTCCCGGTTGGTAACTATCGCCTTGTGCAGTTCACGCCAGTCGGTCTGATCGACGGAGATTCCCACGTCGGAACGATCAACAACATACGCGTTGGTACCAGCATCGATGGTACGCTGATCCACGGTGTCACCATGACACCTGGTGGGATTGGCGTGGAGTATGATTTTTGCGAGGTATTGCCAGCTTCCATTAGCGGTCATGTCTATCACGATGAATCCAATGAAGGGCGACGCGACAGCGGCGAAATGCCAATCGCCAATGCTGAGGTCAGTTTGGTTGATACTGTTGGCAGGATTGTCGACACGGTGAACACCGACGCCGATGGGCGTTACGAGTTCGACGCCCTGAAGCCCGGTGTGTACTCTATCTTGGCAACTCAGCCTGCCGGTTACTCTGACGGGATCGACAGCGTCGGGACGATTCAAGGGCAGACCGTTGGCAGCAGTCATCTGAATGACCATCTCTCTGAAGTTCACCTGAAGCAGGGTCAGGATGGAATCGAGTACAACTTTGGTGAGGTATTGCCAGTTTCATTGGCAGGCCGTGTGCATGTCGATACAGATGGCGATTGCCAGTATGACGATGGCGAGCCAACATTGTCCGGAGTGATGGTTCGATTGTTCGATCATCATGGGATCGAAGTCGAACAGACACTTACTGATGCCGATGGGCGGTACGCCTTTGTCGACCTGCCACCGGGCGTTTATACGATTCTTGAAAATCAACCAGATGGCTACTTCGAAGGCGGAGCCACTGCGGGGAGTGTTGGCGGCATTGTGTTGGATGCCAGTCGTATCGGGAACGTTGTTCTGGCTTCGGGCGAGCATGGCGTGGATTACGATTTTTGTGAGTTGCTGGGGGCTGAACTCGCGGGGACTGTTTTTGGTGACCTCGACGGCGACTGTCGTTTTGATGAGAGTGAAACAGGAATCGCAGGCGTTGCACTGGATTTGTATAACGAATCGGGACAGTTCGTTGGCCAGACATTGACGGATGCCAACGGGACCTATCGGTTCTCAGGGTTGGCTGCGGGGTTGTATTCGGTGCGTGAGACCCAGCCTGCGGGTTGGCTCCAGGGGCATCAAGCCGCTGGTAGTGCGGGTGGGAACGACGCCGCTGCTGATGTGATCTCTGACATCCCCATTGGCTGGGGAGACCGTTTGAATAATTACGATTTCTGTGAGCTGCTGCCCGCTTCGGTGGAAGGGATGGTCTGGCAGGAAACGAATTCCAATCAGACCTTCGAGGCCGGGGAAATTCCCATCCCTGGCGTGCTGATCGAATTGATCGGATCGGTTGGCGATGTGCTTGAAACAACGGAAACTGATCCGCAAGGAAAATACCGTTTTGATCACCTGATGCCGGGCGTCTATTCAATTCGGCAAACACAGCCCGATGGTTTCTTTCATGGCGGCCAAGTCAGTGGTGATCGGGGCGGAGACGATACCACGGATGACTTACTTGTCGGTTTGACCTTGGCGATCGGTACCGAAGGCAAAGGATATAACTTTCCCGAAATACCACCCGCATCACTGAGTGGGTTTGTGTTTCAGGATGGAGATACGATTCAGTTGTCGGGCAGGCTGCAACCTGAATCATTGCGACAATATCGTGACGGCTTATTGACAATCGATGATTTGCGAATCGAAGGGGCTATGCTGGAACTTCGTGACGCGTCAGGGATGTCGGTTGCTGCCACCGATTCATTACCGGGGCACTATGACGGCGATTTGGTGTTGGCGTCGACTGATGCTGAGGGGTTCTATGAGTTTACCGGTTTGCGACCCGGGATCTATCACGTTTACCAAATGCAACCGCATGGGTATGTCGACGGACTTGATACAGCAGGAAGCACAGGTGGACAGCCGATCAATGCAGCGGATTCGCAAGATCAGCAGGCTCGGCTTCTGATTGAAATGTTGTCGATCAATGACATGACAGACCCAAGACACGACGCGATTCTGAATGTGTCGTTAGAGAGTGGCCAGAGTAGCGAACAGAACAACTTCAGCGAACTGCTTGTCGTGGAAACCGAGGTGCCGCAGCAACCGCAAGATCCTGTCGCCAGAGTCCCGCAAGTTGTTGCACCGATTGAAATATTCGACCCCACCATTCGAATCGCTACGTTTGCCGACCCCGTCACTGCCGGCTCAACAGCAAGGGTGTACGACGAGTGGGCGGTATCGTGGCACCTTAGCGTGATCAACGGGGGTTTTCCCCGCGGCGAGGTGATTGCAGATGGAATCATCCGCAGCGTCAGTGTCAAACGCAGCGGTCAGGCATGGGAGGCAGGGGATCATACGGGTGGTCGTTGGAGCATCCAGGGGTTCGATGGGACTCGCGACGCCCAGACTGTGCCCCCATCTGATTTTGATCTCGGTGGTGACAACGCGATTGCGTTGTCCGGCGACTTTGACGGCGACGGATCCGATGAGGCTGTGATTTACGTTGCCGGGCAGTGGTTTGTGGATCTTAACGGAAATGGTTTCTGGGATCCCGGTGATCTGTGGATCGAGTTGGGAACGGAGTTGGATCGGCCAGTGGTTGGTGATTGGGATGGTGATGGCAAGGACGACGTTGGTATTTTTGGCCGCCAATGGCAACGAGATCCGCAACGAATCAAACGAGATCTTGGACTGAGCGATCCCGCCAACAAACGCCGGCGTCTGACAACACCCATGGGAAGTGAGTCGACGGATAAGACCGGCGAGACAGACCATCGTCGTGTCTTGCAGCGTGGGGACAGCGGCAAGCTACGTGCGGACGCAGTGGATCACGTGTTCAAGTACGGAGAACAGGTGGATACTCCGATCGTCGGAGACTGGAATGGTGATGGAATCGATCAGATCGCGGTCTACCGGGGCGGTAAATGGATGTTAGACACCGACGGAGATGGTCGTTGGACGAACCGTGATAAAAAAGTTGATTATGGACAACCTGGAGACCTCCCCGTGGTGGGCGACTTCAATGGTGATGAGATCGATGAGATCGGGGTTGTTCGCGGCGACGTCTGGATCATTGATACCGATGGTGATCGACGCATCACCGGAAACGATCAGAGAATTGTGATCCCGCGGGCTTCGGATAACAGTCAGCCGATCGTTGGTGACTTCGATGGTGACGGACGGGATGAGCCGGGATACTACGACGAATCTGCTTGACGACATCGCTGCATCGCTGGTGCCTCGATGCCCACGCTGGTGCCTCGATGCCCACGCTGGTGCCTCGATGCCCACGCTGGTGCAGTGGGATTGCTTCACACTCTGATCGTTGATCTGCGGATTCAGCCTTTGGAAAAGATTCTTTTCAGCTCTTCCAGGCTGGTGAGTCCGCGGGCCACGACCAGTACAGCTTCGGACTGGATACCCCGATGTCCCTCGGATTTGGCGATCTGAGTCAGTTTGCCCATGTCCTGAGTTTTCATCAGAGCGGCTCGCAGTTGGTCCCCCGGAGTCAGCAGTTCGAAAATGGCAATCCGACCGAAGTAACCACGGCCTCCACAAATATGACAGGGAATGATGGGCGCTGGACGGCCATTCTCGTCAACCTGCTGTTCAATCGGTGGCGGCACAAATGGTTGGTATAGCATCGCGACTCTACCTGCCGGAATGCCCAGTTGCTTGAGCAGTGCTGGTTGGGGTTCGAAGCCGACTTTGCAGTTGTCGCACAGGCGTCGCACCAGTTTTTGGCAGGTGACGGCTGCGATATGTTTGGTGATCTGCGCCGCCGTTTCGCGATACTTGGGTAGAAATTGCACCAAGCCAGCCAAGGCGCTGTCGGCGATCATACGGGTGTAAATCTGTTTCTCGTGCTTTGACACCTGGTCCATGGCAAACTGCATGGAATCGGGTTGGGGTAATTCTGGAAACAAGATCACGTCAGGTTCTTTCAGAACTGCTTTGCGAAGCATTTCAGGCTCGGTCAGGCCGGTGTCCCCACCAAAAAAATTCGGATTGATGTTGATGGTTTCAGGTTCCGGTTGTTCCTGATTCTCGAATGCCTGAAAGTCACGAACGAAGAGGTCCGCAGTGGCAATTACCTTTCTCCACGTTGACGTCAGCCCTTCTGTTTTAGGAGCGGTTATAAGTATGAATGTTCCCTCGGAATCGAGCTTCTCCTTTAAGGATGTGATCATCTTGTCTCGCATGCCAAGGTCACTAAGTCGCTCGAAGGGAAGTTTTTCCGGTTCCATTCTTGCAAGCACCCTCTCGCCGCTCGCGACACCCTGTGCCTGAATGGAGAGCGTGTATTTTTCCTTGCCCAATTTCAGGCCACATTTGCCAGTTTGCGCAGTACGCCGGTCGGCCGGGTTCAGCAGGCACAACTGCTTGAAGGCATACAGCATGGCATCGCCCGTTTCCCGCTCGAGTGGGGGCAATTGTTCCCATGCACCATCGACCTGATAACGAATCGCGCACGCATTCTGTGAATAGTCCATCAGTACATGCGTGGCACGCGCCTGAAGCGCGTGTCCCAACTGACCAGCAGCCACCTCGTACCCCGCACCCTGCCGGGTCGCGATCAAGAGGGATTGTGCTTCGGTTCGTTCGTCGATCATCGGGATGAATTCGACGGGAGTTGCTGTTTGCCAGAGTTGTGGCTCTTCTTGTTCGGCCATCTTGTCGAGAATGCCTTTGTGCGTATGTTTCAGAAATCCGATGGATGTCGGAAGTATGTGGAGTGGAGTTCGAATTTACGAGTGGTGCTGCCTGATAATACTCATGACTACAGCAGTATTCATCTCTCAGAATGTGACGTCGACCGGGATAGAGGTCGTCCCGGATTACCTTGACGTCGCAGCTTACAGGATTCCCGGTGCTTTGACGTCGATGCCCTTGAGTGCCATTTTCAGTGCATCTTTGTTGGGAGCGACTGCGAAAGCGGTTGGACGATCAATCAGTTCATCATCAATCAATCTTTTCAGACTCATGGTGAAGTCCTGCATCCCCTCTTCTTGGCCGATGCGGATGGCGTCAGGCAGTTTGTGGTCATCACCTTCCAGAACCAGTTTGCGGATCATGGGTGTGAAGGTCATGACTTCACAGGTGGGTACTCGAGGAACATCGGGTCGAATGGTCTTGAGAAGCTTTTGGGCCACGATCCCCTTCATGTTGAAGGCAATGGCCGAGCGGATGGCACCATGCATTTCCTCGGGAAAGAGATCGAGAATACGTCCGATGGTGGTGGATGCACTTGAAGCATGGATCGTTCCGAATACGAGGTGACCCGTTTCAGCCGCATGGATTGCAGTCATGAAGGTTTCCTCGTCTCGAAGTTCACCCACCAAAATGATATCGGGGTCTTCGCGAACCGCGTGCTTCATGCCAATCGAAAAGTCTTTGACGTCCTGACCGACTTCACGTTGGTTGATCAGGCACTTGTCTTCCGTGAAGATGAATTCGATTGGGTCTTCCAGAGTCAGAATGTGTTTTCGATAGATGCCGTTGATGTAGTTCAGCATCGATCCGATCGTCGTACTTTTGCCAGATCCAGTTACGCCGGCCAGCAGAACCATGCCTTGATCAAAGTGGCAGAGGTGTTCAATCGAATCGGGAAGAAAAAGGCCGCGAAAGTCAGGAATGACATTACTGATTCGTCGGGCGACCAATCCAATATTGCCCAGTGACTTGAGCATGTTGACGCGGAATCGCCAACGGACTCCATCCATATCAATCGTGTGCGAAAAGTCGGCACCCCCCTCGGCTTCAAAGATCACCAGATTTCGCTCGTCCATCATGGGCAATAACAGCTTGACCATTTCCTCTGCATCGATTGGGGGGCGATTCAGGGCCTTGAGTTCACCTCGCGTTCGGACCATCGGTGGTTGCCCGACCTTCATATGAAGGTCGGAACCCTCCAACTTGACCAGAGCCCGAAAAATCTTGTCGACCTCCAGATCCCCCTTGTCTTGAAGCAGGCTTTCACGAAGGCGTGCGGCAACCGCTTCAGCGGTACTTCCCATCTTAGGGGGTGCAGAGACGCGATTTCCGGGTTTTGACGACATGGTTGAAAATTTGCTAGGTGCGTGATCTGTAGGTAAACAGGCGGCAGGGAAACGCTGCTTCGTGCCGACAATTCTAGGCGGAAGGCGACGGGGTCTACCACCGTAGTCTGGAATCGCTACCCCGGAATCGCTAC
>JAPKCI010000247.1 GCA_028823035.1 Rubripirellula sp. | reverse complement strand
GAGACGACGGCGATTTGAGACGACGGCGATTTGAGACGACGGCGATTTGAGACGACGGCGATTTGAGACTTCCGATGTTTTCCAGTCTCGAACGTCGCGTAGAATGTCATTCGAAGGCCAGCAACGTGCTGGCGAGTTTGCCTACTCTGCTTTGGTGTTGCTGTCCAAAGAATAGCACCGCAATTCCTGATCATTTCGCAGATAAATTCTGCGGTTGGCGAATGCTGGGTGAGACCAAACGAGTTTACGGCCGCTCACCTGATGCGTGGGGGCGATCAGTTTGGCGCGGCTTGATTCTGTGTATCCATCAGGAGTCATCCGTGCCAGGATGATCTCGCCATGGTCATTGATTAACACAAAGCGATTTTTGTGGGCCAGCAGGCGAACGGTGAACACATTGCCCCAGGCAATGGGCCGTGTGGATGATGCTGGTTGAAATGTGTCCCAAATCCGTTCACCGTCTTTTAGGCGTGCGCATAGGTAGCGTCCGCCATTGCCGCAGCCATAGGCGTACCCGTCGACCAATTGGGCTGTGTTGTGAACTCCATCGATTCCTGTGCGGCGATTTCCCTCCCACACGATCTCTGCCGACTGTCCATCGCTTTCTACTTCGATCAAACATGACTTGCCGTTGAAACACATGAGAAAAATCAAACGGCCCGTCGTTTGAGGCGTGGCGACTGACATGGCGTAGGTTGACGGAAAGTTGACCGACCAGTGCGGTTTACCGGTGGCGGGATCCAAGCCATGAAGCGCATCGCTGTTCCAGATCAATAGTTGGCGGTGTTCGCCGAGTTGACGAATGACAGGAGCACTGTAGCCGGGTTCAGGCGACGTTAAAGAACGCCACAGTTCGTGACCTGTCAGTTTGTCGAAAGCAACACACCCGGAGGACTCGCCACCGACAATGCAGATCAAGCGATGTTCATCAACCAGGGGCGGTGCTGCGAATCCCCAATTGGGCGTCGGGACTTGGTAATCCTCTTGAAAGTTCTTCGACCAAACAACGCTGCCGTCATCCATTTTCAGACACAGCAAATTGCCCTCGGCACCAAGTGTGTAAACGTGGTCGCCGTCGATCGTGGGTGTCGCCCTTGGTCCAATGGCGTAAGTCGTGACCGTTGAATAGGGGCAATTGTATTTGTGTTCCCAGAGAATCTGTCCGTCCGATTCTCGGAGGCAGAGCACGCGTTCCTGACCGGGCAGCAGTTGTCGGACAAAGTTCTTGTTGCCAGGGACTTTGCCCTTGTGAACGAACGGTTCTGTGCCGTCAACCGGTTTTGAAATGCGGTCCATCACGACCAACTTACCTGAGGAAACGGCTGGTCCGCTGTAGCCACTGCCGATTGCCTGTTGCCAAACCAGCGGCGGGCCTCCTGCCGGAAACTTGTCCATGATCCCTTGTTCGGTCCAGATGCCGTCCCGGTTTGCCCCCAGCCATTGTGGCCAGTCCTCCGCGATGGCTTGGCCGGCGGTTGTGAGCGTGAAGGTGGCGATGGCTGTCAGCCAGATCATCGGTGACCGATGGATTGCAGTCATGGCAGGTTTGGGTCCAGGTTGCATGGATCGAAGCGAGGCCAAGCTTGATCAACGTTCTTTTGGAATGTTTACTTTGGATAATTTAATTGGTGCGTGGCTCTGGAGGGACAGTTTAGACACTGGATGGCCTGAGATACACGCCAAGCACTTGGGGATCGAGTTGCAATAGCATCGTCGGCTTTGCGGGAATCTGGCAAAGATTGGCAAGCGGGTCTGCTACCGCTTGAAGCGAGGTAACCGGGAAGCGAGAATCAGGCAGCGGATGTTTGTCAGACGTCTCGGTTTTTTAGATTTCCGACGTCTTGTTGGTTCATGGTCTTGGTTCTTTATCACGAGTTTCAAAGATGCGAAGTTGTTTTTGCTGGATCCTTTTGGCAGTTGTGGGCATGGTCAGTGCACCCCGTTTGAACGCCGAAGATTGGCCCGGTTGGCGTGGTCTTCGCGGCGACGGAACCAGTGTCGATTCGAATGTGCCTACGGAATGGAATGGCAAGACTGGCAAGAATGTTCGTTGGAAAACGGTTGTCCCCGGGATGGGGTATTCGTCACCCATCATCCACGGCGAGCACGTTTTTCTGACGTCTTGCGACCAGGACAAGCAGACGCGTCTATTGCATTGTCTGGATCGGAAAAGTGGTGAAATCAACTGGAGCAAAGAGGTTGTTCAGTCACCGCTGGAAGGAATGCACAAGCTGAATAGTCACGCTTCGGGTACGCCAGCGACGGACGGATCGTTGGTGTTTGTTACGTTTTTTCGCACTGATGCGACCAGCGGTCAGCGTGGTGAGCCAGGCGAAATGCTGGTGGCAGCCTTTGATTATGAAGGGAACCAGAAGTGGCTCGTTTCGGTAGGCGCGTTCTCCAGTATCCACGGGTATTGCACCAGTCCTGTTCTTTTTCGTGATCTTGTACTGGTCAATGGGGATCACGACGGTGAATCATATCTGGCGGCCTTGAGGAAAGATTCAGGCGAATTGGTATGGAAGACGCCGCGGGTTCATCAGACCCGAAGCTATGTCACACCGCTATTGCGTGAGGTTGACGGTCAGATGCAGGCCGTCATGGCTGGCAGCATGTGTGTTGCAGGGTTTGATCCGATGACCGGTAAACGGTTGTGGTGGGTCGAAGGGCCAACCGAACAGTTTGTAGCCTCGTTGGTGCATGATAGCCAAAATTTTTACTTGACCGCAGGCTTTCCCACTTACCATGTGATGGCGATACGACAGGGTGGAAAACAGGATGTAACAGATTCGCATGTGTCCTGGCATGTGAATGACGCCAGGAGCTATGTACCCTCACCGGTGCTCGCCAATGGACTGTTGTTTGTTGCCGACGATCGCGGTATCGCGCACTGTTTTGATCCTGCCAACGGAGAGCACTTGTGGCGGGAAAGGTTGGGGCCACATTTCAGTGCATCGTTGATCACCGCGAAAGGGCTGGTCTACTTCACTGCCGATGACGGTGCTACCACGATCATGAAAGCGGGGCGTGAACCAGAAGTGATGCGGGTGAATGAGCTTGGCGAACGCGTTTATGCGTCACCTGCTGTTTCACAGGGGGAACTCTTCCTGCGCGGCACCGATCATCTGTACTGCATCAGCCAGCCAGCCAGTTGACCTCCGTCACTCAATCTTGGCTTGCCGGTTGAGACGCTTTGACTCGGCATTCCAGATCGCTTCGAGTTCCGTAAGTTTTTGCGGTCGATCTTTCGCCAGATTGTTCATCTCAAGTGGGTCTACCTGCAGGTCGTACAGTTCCCATTTCTTGTTCCGCTCTTTCACAATCTTCCAGTTGCCATGACGCAGTGCAGAGCCGCGAGCATGGTTGAAAAAAAGTGTTCGGTTCAGATCCAGTGGGCCGCTGAATGCTGCAGCCAGTGACTGTCCATCGGCAGGAATGACCGAGTCGGGTGCTGATGCTTTGTCTTGTCCTTCTTCCGTAGCCATACCGGTCACTTCCAGCACCGTTGGCATGATGTCGACCAAGTGCGAGACGGTCGGTACCAATCGTCCTGTGTTTTTGATCCCCTCTGGCCAGTGCGCGATCATGGGCGTTCGAATGCCGCCCTCGTGGTCAAATTGCTTGAACATGCGGAAGGGGGTATTTGAGGCATTGGCCCAGCCATAGCCATAGCTTTGGTACGTGTCTTCAGGGCCCGGCATGATCTCAGGTAAATTGCCCGGTTGCATGGGGCGACCGTCGCGGGTTGTTTTGGGCAGATAGTCACCCGAGCGATTGGGGGCGTATTCGACATGGCAACCACCGTTGTCGATGGTGAACAGCACCAGCGTGTTATCCCACCGTCCGGTTTCTTTCAGGGCAGCCATGATCTGTCCAATCCCACGATCCATGGCCGTGACCTGCGCAGCATATACCTCCATGCGGCGTTGCTGCCATTTCTTGTTCGATTCTGATTCCCAGCTGGGCACCTGTGGATGTCGTGGGGACAGTTCACGATCCCCTGGTACGATGACCAGCGTTTTCATTTTGGTGAGTCTTTGCTGACGCAAACTGTCCCAGCCTGCGGCGTACTGTCCACGGTAGGCTTCCACGTCTGAGGGCTTGGCATGCAACGGCCAGTGTGCTGCCGTGTAGGCGACGTACAGGAACATCGGTGCCTGTTGGGACGCATCGCGGATCATGCGAGTGGCTTCGGTGCTAATGGCGTCGGTAATGTAGTAATCGGGATCGTCGAGTGCTTCCTGTTCAACATTCTGGCGATTGCGGCACAGGTTGGCTGGTGCATAGAAACTGGCAGCACCACCAAGGATTCCATAGAAATCGTCGAATCCGCGATCATTGGGATAAATTTGATACGATTTACCAGCCAAATGCCATTTGCCTGACATCAAGGTTTGGTAGCCCGCGACTTTAAGAGTTTCTGGTAGCGTTATGCAGCGTTCGTGCAGAGCTCCATTGACCATTGATGTTTTGTGATACACACCGGTCAACATCGCGGCTCGTGATACCCAGCACATATTCTCGCTGTAGAAATTGGTAAAGCGAAGACCAGCACCTGCCAGTTGGTCCAGATGGGGTGTCCGTATCTCACCACCAAAGCAACCAAGATCTGAATACCCCATGTCATCCGACATGATGATGACAAGATTTGGCCGCCCCCGTTTTGAGCTTTTTTCCAGCGGTTCAGTTGCAGACAACGTGCTGCCACTGAAGAGGCAGGCGATCGCAGTCAAGAGAGATGGCCAGAGTGTTTGCGTTTGCCACAGCCCATGGGGCTGGGCTGAGTCTGTTGGCGATAATTGCGTTGGCTGGGTAGCGGTTTGCATGAGTTGGTTCAATAGAAATGAGTGACTGCGAACGCTTGCGATTGTCTGACCGACGGGGTTGTGAAGTTTTGGGTGATCATGCCGTGGTACGAAACTGCCGGCTGAGTACAGTCTGTCATTCTGAAGTTGACAAAAATCCTGAAATTGACAAATTCAAGAATAACGTAGTTCTGCGGGGATCGTCGGCGTCGCACCCGCCTGCGAGCAGACGAAGGCAGAGGTTTTGCTGGCCCACGCGTGCAATTTTGACACAGGCATGTTGTTGAGTAATCCCAGGACGAGGGCTGCCGTAAAGCAGTCACCTGCACCCACCGTATCGACAATCTCTGTCGGTATCGCCGGAAGAATGCTCGGTTTCTGCTCGGCGTGCAACAGGGTCGAGCTTTGTCCCCCGCGGGTCAAAGCGATCAGCTGCAGAGAAAACCGGTCTTTTAATTGTGTCAGGACTTCGGTGTCATCACCCCTCAGCTTAAAAAGTGAAGCCAGCACGGGAAGCTCGTGCTCATTGCACTTCAGTACGTTGGCCAGTGGCAGCGACTCGGCCAGCAATGTGTCATTCCAGTAGGGCGTCCTGAGATTGACATCCAGGACTCGAAGGCAATCCGACGGCGTTGCGGCCACAAACTTTTGGATGACATCCTTCGATGGTTGGCTGCGTTGACCAAGGGTTCCCCAGCAAATCGCATCAGCACTGGCTGCCAGGCCGGCCAGGTCATCGGACCAGAGAAGGTTGTCCCAGGCCGCATCGTCAGCGAACAAATAACTTGCCGTTCCATGATTGTCGAGCTGGACATGTACCTGACCAGTGGCGTGGGAGTTTCGTTGAACTCCACTCACGTTCACGCCGTGATCTGTCAGCGCTCCGACGGCGCGGTTGCCAAGTTGGTCTCGGCCTACAGCACTGATCATGTGGATGTTGCTTTCAGCGTTTGCGAGCCCGGCTGTGCAGCAGGCGAAATTTGCAGGAGCACCGCCGAATCTTGCTGCGTCAGGAAAGATGTCCCAAAGTATTTCGCCCAAACCAATGATGGTTGCGGGGCGCACGTCGTTTCGATTCATCTGCACCACACTCGAAGGGGTTGTGCTAAAAGGGACGAGAAGTTTCCAGGGACGTCAGGTGGTCGCCTTGAGTGTCGCATTTTCCGCCACAGGTTACATCGCCACAGGTTACATCGCGACTGGTTGCATCGCGACTGGGGGCATGACCACAGGTTAAGAGGATTGTCGGTTTGGTCAGCCATGGAGCACCGTCTTGGTCATGCCGAATGTCGCATGTTCAAGCATTGATTGTGATTTCGACCTGTCGCGACGGCATGCGTGTTGTGGATCGCCTCGATTGCCGGAATGCGTGACTCAATCGCAGTCCAGTCTTGCTTAGGGTGTTTGTGAACAGTCGGACGTCATGCTGCTTGTTGGATACTCGGTCACGTTCCGTCCCCGTCCATTTGCGTTTAGAATCGGATCTGGACATTTTTGTTTCAGGTTTTGGAGGTGCATCATGGTGACACGATTTTACAGACCACGGCTTTGTTCGGCCCTCTCGTCTGCTTCTGTTCGACTTTTTCAAGTCGTGT
The DNA here is from genome assembly GCA_028823035.1 of Rubripirellula sp. Classification (GTDB taxonomy): domain Bacteria; phylum Planctomycetota; class Planctomycetia; order Pirellulales; family Pirellulaceae; genus Rubripirellula. The sequence goes on along the minus strand of JAPKCI010000247.1, from coordinate 2,993 downwards.
TGCTGTGCTGTGTTGGCTGTTTCGCTTGTGGTTCCATTGAGGCTCAGGAGTGGCCACGATTCCGGGGGCCAAATGGTTCTGGGATCGCAGAAGCCGAAGGGATCCCCAGTGAGTGGTCCGAGCAGGACTACCAGTGGGTTGCCGAGTTGCCAGGGGTGGGCAATTCGTCACCGGTCGTTTGGGGTGACCGGATCTTCATTACGGCAGCAGATGAGAAAACACAGAAGCGATCACTGGTCTGTTTGAACCTGCAGGATGGCACCGAGAGATGGCGTGCTGAGTCTGAATTCAAGTTGTACAAGAAACACAAGAACAATAGCTTTGCATCGGCCACCCCTGCGGTTGATGGAAAACATGTCTATCAGTTATGGCATTCCAAACAACAGACATCACTGATTGCGTTTGACCACGATGGTTCAGAGCAATGGCGTTCTGAACTTGGTCCCTATTTGCATGGGCAGGGTGGAGCGACCAGTCCCATCGTTGCAGAGGACCTTGTGATAGTTGCACACGACCACAAGGATGAGAGCTTTCTGGCGGCGTGGGACAGCGTCACGGGCGAACAACGTTGGAAGATTCCAAGGGAAGGCAAACGTGCCTGCTATTCAACGCCCTGTGTGCGAGATGCAGGTAAAAAGCAGGAACTTGTGTTCGTTCATTGTTACGAGGGTGTGAGTGGTGTCGATTTGCAGACGGGAACTCAGAACTGGCATGTTGATCCCTTCGGGCGTGAATCACAGAGAGCTCTGGCTTCACCTGTTGTTCACGGTGATTTGGTCATCGCAGGAAGTGGCGCCGTTGGTGGCGACCGGCAGATCGTCGCGATTGAAGTCGCAGAATCAGCACAAGGGGCAATGGCGAGTGAGGTTTATCGGATCATCCGACAATCACCGCATGTTCCGAGTCCGCTGATCGTTGGCGATCGCATGTATCTTTGGAACGATGGCGGAATCTGTACATGCTGTGAACTGACAAGCGGCGACGTCGTTTGGCAGAAACGCGTCGGCGGTTCTTATTTCTCGTCGCCGATTGCCATTGGTGATCGTATTTTTTCAATCGATACGACGGGTGAGGTGGTTGTGATTGCAGCTGATGACTCCTTTGAGATTCTTGCCCGCAATCCGATGGGGCAGGGCAGTCGTGCCTCGTTGGCTGTCGCAAAGGACACGTTGCTCATCCGTACTGATGGCAAGTTGTTTGCTATTCGAGGTGAGTGACCAACAGGATTGTGGCCAAGGTTCAACACGATGATGAACATTTCGCCAACTCGTTTTTTATCGGGGTCCGGTGTTTCGTTTCAGGCAAGGAGTTGCCCTCAATTCGACTCTCAAAACGATGCTGGGATGAGCAAACAGGGTATGATGTCCCGTTCTGGTAGCTCGCCTGGCACATCGTGGCAGACGACTGCCGGTCTTTTTTAACTCAGCACACATTGAAGTGTTGTAACTCAAGATCGTCTTTTTGAAGGACAATATGAAATATCTGATCCGGGTTTTTACCGTTCATCTTGCGGTCGTATTGTCGCTGGCTGTTCATGCTGATCATGCCAAGCCGAATGTGCTGTTCATTGCGGCTGACGACATGAACTGTGACTTGGGTGTTTATGGTGATCGGTTGGTGAAGACCCCCAATCTTGAGCGACTGGCCAAGATCGGGGTGCGTTTCGACAACGCCTACTGCCAGCAGCCATTGTGCGGGCCCAGTCGTGCCAGCCTGATGACGGGACTGCGACCCGATACGTTGGATATGCATACGCTGAAGCACGAGTTGCGTCAGAAAAATCCAGATGTTGTGACGTTGGGGCAGTTGTTCCGAAACAACGGTTATTACTCGGCCCGCGCCGGGAAAATCTATCACTACGGAAATCCTGGTCAAATTGGAACGGATGCCAATGATGACCCTGCCACCTGGGATGAACGGTTCAATCCGGCAGGGATCGACAAGACGCAGGAAGATTCCATCGTTCGCTATGGGCCACAGAAAGGAGGACTCGGAATCTCGATGGCCTGGTGGGATCCTGTCAGCAAAGATGAAGAGCACACCGATGGAATGGTTGCGACCCGCATCATCGACTTGATGAAAAAGAAGCGGAATGAACCGTTCTTTCTGGCGGCTGGATTCTTCAATCCTCATTGTCCCTATGTCGCGCCCAAAAAGTATTTTGATCTGTACCCACTTGATCAGATTACGGTGCCCGACCTGAAGGCGGCCCGAGCAGACTTGGAAGATGTTCCACCCATGGCCGTGCAGCGTGATATGAAGCGTTGGCCTTACTACTTCGATGGAATCACTGAAGACCAAGCGAGGAAATGCAAGCAGGCCTATTACGCTTGCAACTCCTTCGTCGACGCTCAGGTGGGACGCCTGTTGGATGCTCTGGAAGAAAACGGTCTGGTTGATAACACGATTGTCGTATTTTGGTCAGATCACGGGTATTTTCTAGGCGAGAAAGGTTTGTGGTACAAACGCAAGGCTTTTGAACGCTCGGCCCGAATGCCGTTGATCATTTCAGCGCCGGGGTTGAGTCGCGGTCTGGTGACGAACAAGCCGGTCGAACTTTTGGATCTCTATCCAACGCTCGCGGATCTGTGTGGATTGAAACCGCCAGCAACACTGGAAGGTGCGTCATTGAAACCTTTGCTAATCGACCCTGCGACCAACGATTGGGACAAGCCAGCGGTGACTCAGGTTTGGCACAGCAAGAAAGCTTGGGGGTATTCGCTTCGCAATGAACGCTGGCGTTACACCGAATGGCTCGAAGGAAAGGCTGGACGTGAACTGTATGACCACGCCAATGATCCGGACGAAGTGCACAATCTGGCATCCAGCGAAGCCAATCGAGAAACTGTCGCCATGCTCTCGAAGCAACTTGCGCCCTATGTCCGTTTGAAAAAATACAAGCGAGAAAACTAGCGAAGCAGCGCATGGACGCTGTCGCGTTCAGTGATTGTTCAGTGATTGTTCAGTGATTGTTCAGTGATTGTTCAGTGATT
>JAPKCI010000043.1 GCA_028823035.1 Rubripirellula sp. | reverse complement strand
CAATAGCTGGTCAGTATGGCCATCTGGATGACAGCTGGCACAACTGAAGGTTCTGGTTGTCGAGGATGAAGCCGTGTTGAATGCGATGCGTCCACGTTTGACAGCTGGGTGAGTCGGATCGTCAAGTGAAATCGACGCGATGACTTTGGGTGTCTTTGGATCGGACACATCCACAAGTGAAACCGTGTTGGCGACGGCGTTGAGTGTCCATGCCTGTTGAGTGCTGCCGCTGTCATTCTTCTGAAGTGCGATCCCGCGAGGCACAGCATCGACCTTGACGCGCCCCAGAACTTCTCCGCTCTTGGCATCCACCGTAAAGAACTGGTCTGAACCTGCTGCTGAAACGAAGAGAGTCGAATCATCGTCGCTGACCTCGATTGCAAACGGGGTTGCCAAAGCAGCGTCAGGATCTGGATGTTCTGGAGGCAACGGTTCCAGATCAATGAAATCGACTTCCGCCTCGTACTTCAGTTTCTTGCTTTTCGCGTTGGTCCGCGGCAGAACACTGGTAATGCGATTCAGAAACGCGCGATTCTCAAGTTCCACCAGTCCATGCTTCTTGGTGCCAGCCCGACCGTTGACTTCGTTGCGGGCGTCAGTTTGAGCCACATAAACACGACCCTTTGAATCTACGGTTATTCCGTAAAGAAGTGTTCCCAGTGTGTTCACTGTTTCTACCAAGCGATCTGTCTCGGTATCAAAGACAAACAGGTCGCGATCTGGAACTTTTGGGTGTTTGACGATGTCGACGACTGCGCCAAGTGATAGCACGTTGTTGTTGGCAATGGCATGCTCATAGGCGTTGAATGTCACAAGATCGCCATCCAGATCGCCTGTGCCACCAGAAAGTTGCGTCTTGTTGTTTGATTCGAATGGAATGACATACAGACGGTTATTCCGGACAATGATCTCGCGAGGGTCTTGGGCGGTGATGTTCAGCCTGCCGGTTACCGTTCGCGTGGCGACGTCAATGATCGCAATTTTGTTCTCCGATGACAGGGCAACGTAGGCTTTTGTGTTGTTTGCAAAGGCGATGCCTACTGGTTCGTCAAAACGGGTGGCGCGTGTTTCTAGGTCGAATTCCTGAATCGTATCAATGACTTGAAGAAACGTAGGGCTGGATGAGTCAGAGTCGATCACGCTGACCGAATCTGAAACATGGTTCGAGACCCATACTTCTTTGTTGTCAGGGCGGACTGCCAAGCTGACTGGATCGACACCTACATTGATCCGCGTCTCGATCTGCCGTGTCTTGGCGTTGATGACATCAACAGTGTCGGCAGGTGTGTTGACGACAAAAACAAGATTGCCAACCACCCTGATTGGTGATGCGTGCGGACTGACAAAGGTTGGGTGGCCTACCTGTGCCATTGGGCTTGCATCTGTTTCGGATGCGTGCGCCGCGTCGGTCAGAACGGATCCAGTTCGGTACGCGTGATCAAGCAATGGATATGACGCGAAGAAAACTATCAGAGTGCAAATGGCAATTTTTTTCACTGGTCATTTCCGATCGGAAGATGAAAGTTTCGATGCTGGTTCAATCGTTGCATCCAACTATCGCAGTTGTGAAATTGAACCACAAGCTTTTTGCGTTGATTTGTTACGCAGAGATACTTGAACAGGCGTTGTATCAGTTGGTGACAATCTGTGTTCTTCGACGCCTATGGCGGTTGGTGTGTTGCAGATTGTATTTGCCGTCCGAGGATCAGTTTGTTCCGATCGGAAATGTCGTATCGTCTAGCGTCGCGTTGAATTCGCAGGGTCTCCGGCGTTCATCAACGTCGCTTGCGACGTGGTTGTCCAGCGTGTGCTGCACGATATCGGTCGTTGCCAACGCCGACAGCGGCCAGTTTTGTCGGCGTATTCGGAATCAGGAATCAGAAAAAGTGCTTTTTTAAGCGGCTGTCTCATGTAACCGAAACAGAAACAGGAAGGAATTTGTAACGAACGGGTAGTTCGGTTCAAATCTCTTTGAACTGCATATTATGCCGATGCCGGACGTTCGTTTTTTTCGGTGTCACCCGTTCTTCAAGGTTCACAAGGCCGCAGGGAGTGGGTGAGGGCAGGGGGGATCGGACATCTACCCGATTTTCGTCCTTGGAAATCGTGAATTTGTGACTTATTGGGTGGGACTCTCGGTTCGCACGTTTGGTCCCTGGGTAGCTCGGAAACTTCGTCATTATCGGTGTTTCGGAGAATCTGATCCGTCTGCACATGAGTCACCTCAAGACTGCAGGTTTTACTTTTTTGCCAAAACTGTGGTTTGTGGACTCGGGGTGTGTCGTATTTGCGTTTGATTTGTTAACAATTGCATTACGAAAAGTGAACATGAGCGTGCCCGGAGGCTCGCTACGTTGCAAACCAGTATTTTCTACGGTGGCGAGCTTGGATTACAACCCATTAATGGAATTGTCGTTCGGATTGTTGGGTGGTTTGGGCATCTTCCTGCTTGGCATGAAGCACATGTCCGATGGCATGCAGGCGATTGCTGGTTCGGGTTTGCGGCGTTTGATCAGTTTCGTGACAAACAATCGAATCATGGCGACGATCGTTGGCATCGTGGTGACGAGCGTTGTTCAGTCGAGTTCGGTCACGACCGTCATGGTGGTTGGCTTCGTCAATAGCGGTGTGATGGAACTGTCGCAGGCAATCGGTGTGATCATGGGTGCAAACATTGGCACCACGATTACGGGTTGGATTTTGGTGCTGAAGATAGGCAAGTACGGGATGCCCCTGCTGGGGATCGCTACGTTCTTCTTTTTGTTTTCCAAGAGTGATCGCTGGCGTTACTGGGCGATGGCATTCTTGGGTGTTGGAATGGTTTTCGTCGGCCTCGAATTTATGAAAGAGGCTTGCGCGTTCATCAAAGATTTACCCCAGTTCGAAAGCTCCTTCAAGGTTTTCACTGCTGACACTTACGTAGGCGTTCTGAAGTGTGCTTTGGCTGGATGCTTGCTGACCACCTTGGTGCAGTCATCTTCGGCGACGTTGGGGATCACGATTTCCTTGGCGTCCCAAGGTGTGATTGGCTACGATACCGCAGCGGCATTGGTGTTGGGCGAGAATGTCGGAACAACGATCACGGCCTTTCTGGCTTCTTTAGGAGCAACGTCGAATGCCAGAAGAGCCGCCTATTTTCATATCATTTTCAACTTAATAGGCGTGTTCTGGATCACCTTGGTTTTTCATTGGTATATCGCGCTGATCAAGACTTTGTTTGCGGATGATTTGATCATGGGAGCCGATGGAACGTATCCCAATATCACGGCGGCTATCGCTGCCACGCATACGATATTCAATGTTGCCAACACCCTGCTGTTCCTTCCGTTCCTGCCGTTTTTTGTCAGACTGTTGAATCGGATTGTGCCGTCCAAGGGTTATAAGGAAAAACCGCGTCTGACCGATTTGGACATGCGGCTTCTCGAAACACCTCTGTTGGCAATCGAACAATCCCGCAAGGAAATTGTAAAAATGTCGGTCGGTTGCACGAAGATGCTGCACTGGCTTGGTGAGTTGTGTGAACAGAATGAAATTGAACAAGGTCTTGCCGATAAGTTGTTGCACCGCGAGCAGGTGCTCGACGCAGTACAGGACGAAATCGCAAGCCACGTTACTGGTTTGTTGGCGAACGAAATTCCCCATTCGGTCGCTGTCGAAGCACGGCAACAGTTCAGGATGGCCGACGAGTACGAATCGATTAGCGATTACATCGTCAATATCCACAAGTTTGATACCCGATTACGTCGCGATGGTGAACAGTTCACAGCGAATCAGAAAACCGGGATCAAAAGCCTGAATCAACTGTCAGTGGACTACCTTGGTTTGGTGAATGACGCTCTGGTTGCCAGGGACCCCGGGGTCATTACAAAAACCGAGAGTGTGTCCAAGCGTTTGGGACGCGAAATCAAGCAACTGCGACGTAACCATTTGAGTGACTTGTCCGCGGGTAGCATGGCGCCTACGGTCAGTGTCGCTTACCTGGCCGTTCTGAATGCCTATTCAAGGGTGCGCGATCACGCCGAGAACGTCGCCGGAGCAGTTTCTGGGGAAAAATAGATCGAGGAATTCAGCAGTAACGCGGGCAACGGATGAACAACAGTCGGTAAATTCGGGGGGGTGGCCAATGAATCCCTCTCAATTCTAGCCCGGTCGTTGCGGGAACCCGTTCACCCCGATCTCCGAAGACCTCTCGCTATCCGGTTTCACCCGATTCCAATCCTCCGGAGCTTTCGCCGATTTTTCCTGGGCATCGAGTCGCCCATTGGATTTGAGGTTGAAACCCTAACCGTTGATGTGGTGGACTTGGCGACTGCGTTCGGTGTTGCCGTTGGCATGGACGGCGAGACAGACGTTTGTGTGTTCGAGGGTGAAGTGGAGGTCAGCCCTATTGGGCTGGATGCGGACGCCCAGACTCAACTGTTGCAGGCGGGGAATGCGGTTCGATCAACGCCACCGTCAGTAAAAATTGAATCAGTGGTTTATGAAACCGATCGATTTCAGGATGGCCGGCCGGTAACGTCCGGTGTGCTTCAGACGACCGGGTTGATGAAGTTTGTAGCACCGGGGCCGGGATTCGTACCCGACAAGTATGAGGACAATGACCGAATTGTCGTATATGCCGAGCGGCAGGAGGTATTATTGAAATCAAAGCTTCGTGTCGATCTGACAGCATCTGGTTGTTACCAGCGAATAAATCGACAGGGAGAAAAACTGGTTCCGGCCGGGATCAGAGTCCGCAGCTATCTGCTGAACTTAGTTCCTCTTGGACGCATGGAACTTAGTTCCTCTTGGATGCATGGAACTTAGTTCCTCTTGGATGCATGGAACTTAATTTCTCTTGGATGCATGGAACGGAGTGCGAAGAACAAGCCAATGGTCACGGAGCAGATCACTTTTGACAAATCTGTGATTGGTTTGATTGCCAGCACCTTTCGTTTGGACGCAACGGATGAATTGTCGGGGCACACAGAGGGTGAATACGGTACAACGAGACGTGGTATCGAACCGACAACAGAGAATAGAACGTCGGTGTCCGGCGTGATGCGGTTATTTTAGGTGAAGATCGACGGAGCCTGTCACTTGATTTATCGGCAGGTTCGGCAGTGGATCAAATTCGCGTGATTGTTCAGAAACTGATTAGCAGGAATGTGATGGAAATAAGGAAACGGATGGAAAGGCGGACATTTTTGCGGGGAATGGGTGGTGCCACCATGGCGCTGCCTGCGCTTGATGCGATGGCTGATGCGACGACGGAAACGCCCATGCGGATGGTCTGTGTTGGTCTGAATTTTGGTTTCGTGCCTCAGCTTTTCTTTCCTCAAACGATCGGGCCGGATTATCAGTTGTCAGAGCGTCTGAAGCCATTGAGAAAGTTTCGTGATGACTTCACTGTCTTTTCAGGGCTTGACCATGGGACGGAAGCACAGGGTGGGCATGGCGGAGTGCACGCTTATCTGTCAGGTGTATTGTCAAAACACTCACGGAACATGCCCGAGGCCAATATCTCGGTGGATCAAAAAGCTGCCCAACTCGTGGGTGCTGCGACGCGTTACTCATCATTGCAGATTGCCAGCGGCAATGATCCCAATAACCAGATCTCGTGGAACTCGTCGGGGGTGTCGATTCCACCCGTCACTCGGGTTGATCTGTTGTACCGGCTGTTGTTTCAAACAATGGATCCGAAACTTCGGCAAGCAACGAAAGCCAAGCAGGCCGCAAGGGTCAGTATTCTCGACCTCGTCAAAACAGACGCTGACTACCTGCAACGCAAAGTGGGCGTTGCGGATAAACAGAAAATCGATCGTTACTTCACATCTGTTCGTGAGGTTGAAAGACGGTTGGCACAGTCGCGCCAATGGTTGGATGAAGCAAAGCCACGCGTTGACTACGAGGTGCCAGATGCTGCCGACGCCATGGACTTCGTTGACCGGGTTCCTCTCTATTACGACCTGATGGCACTGGCGTTGGAAACCGATTCCACTCGCGTGATTACTTTGGGGTTGGCCGATATTGGCGCAAATTATGGTGGCTTCAAAATCAGTCGGGGCTATCACCAGTTGACACACCACGGCAAGGTGCCGGATTACATCACTGAATTGTCCGTGATTGAACAATTCCACACACGCCAATTTGCCCGGTTCCTTGAACACTTGAAATCGGTGCAGGAAAACAACGGCAAGTCATTGCTGGAAAACAGCATGGTGTTGTTTGGTTCGGGGATGGGGAATGCCAGTTCACACTCCAACAAAAACCTGCCGCTGATGTTGGCAGGAGGCGGTTTTCGCCATGGTGAACACAAATCCTATTTCAAGGATGAGGCTCATAAAGTTGCCACGCCCGCCGGGAATCTGTTCATTTCCATGTTGCAACGTTTTGGCGTGCAGACCGACCGCTTTGGAACGGCCAAGAGTACCTTGAATGGCTTGGAGGTAAAGGCGTGAAAATTCAACGCTTGGTTCACAATCAGGTGGATTTCACCGCTGGTAGTTTCGAGATGCTGGAGGTCTGTCGTAGTTCGACGCTTCCCGGGCTGATCCTGTTTTTGTTTGTGACGCTGATTTGCTCTTCTTCATCGTGGCAACAGCATTCGTTTGCCGCTGAGTCAGTCGATGAAATCGGTTCAACGGAAGCGGGTGTTCCGCAACATGTTCAGCGTTATCTGCAGCAACATTGTTATCGCTGTCATGGAGAAGCAAAGCAAAAAGCAGAACGCCGTCTTGACATCTTCACGACTGGTCAGCAGCTCAATGATGATGCTACGGAGCTGCTGGAGGAAGCGTTGGATGCATTGAATCGTGGTGAGATGCCTCCACGCAAGGAAGGTGTTGATCGGCCATCCGAAAAAGAAACCAAGGCGGTGATTCATTGGATCACCAGCTATCTGGAAAGGAAGGCTAACGAACAAAAGGCTCCGTCAACGGTTCTTCGGCGTCTGAATCGTTTTGAATACGTACGTACTATGCGGGATCTGCTTGGTATAGATGTTAGATCCTTTGATCCAACGGGAGACTTTCCGCCCGATGCAAAACTGCATGGTTTTGATAACAACGGAGAAGCATTGACATTGTCTGATTACCAGTTGCAGCGCTACATTGAAGTCGCTGAATCCTATTTGGATCAGGCCATCTGTTTTGATCGAACACGTCCAGAGACACGGGACTGGTCCTATACAGGCAAAGACTTCAATGGTGTGATGTCTTACCAGCGGGCTCCCGTCACATGGCGGTTGATCGTCAATTCCGGATCAGAGTCTGATCAAATTGGCGAGGGTGATTTCATCGAGATTGGGCATGGGCAACCCTCCGAACGCCATCCGAATTTTGTCAAAGCATTCGTCAAGCAGGGCGGAGTACCGGCTGACGGTTGGTACAATATTCGGATCAGGGCGGCTGCAGCCAATCGCCAGGATCACGGTTATGAGCATGCTGAGTTCGAGCGTTATCGGAACACTCCGTTGAAGATCGCGCTGTGGATTGCTCCCGAAGCACGACTGTTAGAGAAGACTGCTGCTGATCAACGTCGTCTGGCCAAAGTATGGGATTTGCCCGACGGGAATCCGGAATGGTTCACCGAACGGGTTTGGCTTTACAAGGGTGCGATTCCGTTCCTGAGTTGGGCCAACGGCGTCAGTTCCAAAGGCAATATCCGCAGAGTTGCTTTGAAGTATCATCCGGAGGTGATTCGCGCTACCAATACCGAATTGGATGCTGCGAAACTTGGGGATTTAGCGGCCCAGGATTTGGTCGAAAGGCTGGCGAATAATGGAAACAGCCCGCTGTTGTCAGAAGTCTATCATGGTCCACGAATTCGCATCTGGGCCATGGATATCAGCGGTCCTATTCATGAGCAATGGCCGCCAGCAAGCCATCAGTTATTGTTCGGGGAACAAACCGACGCGGCCAAAGTCAACCTCGAGGATTTGGTTGTCAGGTTTGCCGCCCGCGCGTTCCGACAGCCTGTTCAAACTGCTGAAGTCGAACACTACGTAAGCTTCATGCGTGATCGAATCAAGTCTGGGGACGCGACCGCAAAGGCGATCAAGCTTGGTTTGGCAGCCATCCTGACATCACCTCGTTTTCTCTATCTTGATGAAGGAGACGAGCAGAAGAACGTGAAGTTGGAACCTCATGAGTTGGCGACCCGACTGTCTTACTTTCTCTGGAGTTCGATGCCGGATGAAAAATTGACCTCGGCGGCCTCGGTGGGCGGTTTGTCAGGAAAACAGCTGACGAACGAAGCCGAACGCCTGCTTACTGATTCAAAGTCTGACGCCTTCATTGAACACTTTACCGATCATTGGTTGCGGATTGACACGCTGGGTGCAATGCCACCGGATCCAAAAACTTTTGAAACCTACTACAAGGATCGACTTGAAACTTTCTTTAAGCAGGAAACGAGGCTGTTTTTCGCGGACTTGCTTCAGGAAAATGGTGCGCTTGTGAACTTGTTGAATAGCGATTACAGCTTTCTTAATGGCGTTCTGGCAAAACACTATGGTGTGGAGGGTGTTGTGGGTGAGAGGTTTCGCAAGGTCGGGTTTGGCCCCCAACACCACCGAGGGGGTTTGCTGGGACAGGGAAGCGTATTGACTCTGACCGCCAACGGTATCGAAACTTCGCCGGTTGTCCGCGGCGTCTGGGTTTTGGAAAACCTCCTGGGGACTCCTCCTTCACCTCCGCCGCCAGATGTCGAGCCTCTTGAACCAGATACGCGGGGAGCCGTCACTGTACGCGAGCAATTGAAAAAACATCGCAACGTGGCAGCCTGTGCTGACTGCCACAGCCGAATTGATCCCGCCGGTTTTGCCCTCGAGTTTTACGATCCTATTGGTGGCTATCGATCCCAATACATGGCACGCAATGGACGCGGCCTACCTGTTGATGGTTCGGGAAAGCTTGTTTCGGGGGAAACGTTTCGTGATGAACAGGAATTCAAGCAACTCCTGATCGCCCGCAAGGATCGTTTCACCGAAGTACTTACAGCAAAGTTGCTTGCTTACGCGACCGGACGTGAGTTGAGTTATCGAGATGATGCGGAAGTCAAGCGAATCGCATCGGAATGTGTCAAGAAAGGTTATGGGCTGCGTGATCTCGTTTTAGGAGTGATCCGCAGTGAGGTTTTTCAAAATCGATAGGCGATCTTAAGAGTATGGAATTGAGGATTTGTGGATGACTGCTTTTCCACTAGCTGCCTTCGCTGTTGGAATCCTTGCAACCATATCCTGACGAGATGACTGCCTTTACCAATCTGGATCATCCAGGTGTGGGTGGCGGACACGGGTGTTCCAATACGTTTCTCAATGGTGTCGAGATGAAGAACACCACGGACAACCCTCAGCGTCGCTTGTCTCTGGATCAGTTGCTGGTTGAGCACCTCGGGCGGTCTACCCTGTTTTTTCGATGTTGCTTGGCTCGGTAGGTTTCTCGTGGTCCCGTGCTGGTATCCGTTTACCGACACAGTCTGATCCGGTTCGTGTGTTGCCAATCTGTTTGTCGATAATCCCGCCAAGACCAAGCAGCAGGCTCGTCAATTTCTGAATGAAGATGCCAGCATTCTTGATGTTGTCCGACAGGACGCCAATCGTCTGCGTGGTCGGCTTGCCAAGACTAGTCTGTGCGAAAGAACCATGGTTGTTTTTACGTGTGACAACGGTTCCGCCGTGTTTGGGACGTTGGGTGATTTTGAATACGAAAAGAGAAAAGGTCGCGTTGTGGATCTGGGTGTCCATGTGCCGCTTGTTGTCGACGCTCCGTTTCTGACCGCGGGCGGTCGAGCATCACGTGACTTGATTGACTTCACCGACTTCTATCCCACTTTTCTGGAACTGACGGGCATGCAGGTTCCTGAATTCCTGAACAGACCATTCTGGATGGCAAATGCTTTGTTCCCAGTCTGCGTGGCAGCGAGGACCCGTTCGAGAAACGTAGTTGGATCTATACGCAGTACGGTGATGTTCGCATGATCAGAGACTGGCAGTTCGTTATCGATAATCAGGGAAGTTTTCACGATCTTGAGCAAGACCCGCAGCAGTAGGTCGAAGTCAGTCCTCTCGATAAAAATTTCCAGTGCGTCGGCAGCGTTTGCAGATGATTGTGAATCGTTTTCCAGAGGATGCTGCTGCTGCATTGCCCGAGTACGCCGAGCGTTATTCTGGAAAGTGATCGGTTTTTACGGGTGGTGGCAAATCACGGAGGCCCGCGGGGAGGCCGACTGGGCTTGTTTTTGAACGCTATCTGCTCTCAGCCGTGCAAGTTTGTGTTGTTCACGATCTGTTCCTAGAATGGGGGTTGATGCCGGTTGTCAAAATTCGGGCCCCGCTTGGTGGTCTGGTCTTGCCGGTTGTTCTGAATTGACCCTCCTACCTGTTTCCCGCCTCAGTATCTTCACATGGCATACCGTTTCGCCTTCGTCTTTCTCACCTGTTTCGCAGCGACGGTCGTTGCAGGTGCAGAAAGTGACGGGCCGACTTTCGAATCCAAAATCAAGCCACTGTTCGCGGCCAAGTGTGGGAAATGCCACCGCGATCAGGAACGCAAGGGTGGCCTCGATCTATCATCCATGCAGGGTATACACGATGGTGGCGAGACGGGGGACTCTTTGCTGGCGGATTCGCTGGACGACAGCGCACTTTGGCATCAGGTTGAAAGTGGCGAAATGCCTCCTGAGGGAGAGCCACCGCTGAGCCAGCAGGAACAGCAACTGATCCGCCAATGGATAGAGGCAGGATCACCATCGGCGGCGAAGGTGGCTCAGATTCGCCAGTTGAACCAGCATGATGTACTGCCGATTCTCTTATTGCGATGCAATGCTTGCCATGGTCCCAGACTTCAGGAAGGTGGGCTCGACTTGCGTACGCGTGCAGCAATGATACGGGGAGGCACGAAGGGAACGGCTTTGACCCCGGGAAAGCCTGATACCAGTCTGATGATCCAGCGCATCGAAACGGAAGCCTGTCCCCCCAGCGAGTCGTTGCTGAAATTCTTTGTTCGTCGTCCTGCCTCGGCTGAGGTCAAAGTACTGAGGGAGTGGATTGAAGCAGGGGCACCCACAGGTGACGTGCAGCCGGACGTCGCTACCACAAGCCCAGATCCTCTGGTGAGTGCCAGTGACCGCGAGCATTGGTCGTTTCAGCCACCCACATGGCCGGAATCAGGCAGGTCACTGGATGACTTTGTGGGTCAGCAGTTGACTGAGGCGGGGCTGGCATGGTCCGATCAGGCTGATCGCTTTACTCTGATTCGTCGCGTTTATTTTGACCTGTTGGGTGTGCCGCCCGAACTGGATGAACTTCATCGTTGGTCACAGAGCGATGACCCACGCTGGTACGGCAGGATGGTTGATCATGTGCTCGCTTCGCCTCATTACGGTGAACGTTGGGGACGCTATTGGCTTGACCTTGCTGGCTATGCCGACTCGGAGGGTGGGATCAGTGCGGACCCCATTCGGCCTGTTGCATGGAAGTATCGAGATTACGTGATCCGGGCTTTCAACGACGACAAACCCTACGATCAATTCCTGATTGAGCAGCTCGCGGGGGATGAACTGCAAGATTTTGAAAATGCGGGAACGGTGAATGATCAGATGGTTGACCATCTTGTGGCCACTGGATTTCTCAGGATGGGAATCGACGAAACAGGTTCCAGAACGATGAACTTTGTACCCGAAAGGCTGAAAGTCATTGGAGATGCCCTTGTCGTCGTGAGTTCAGGCATCATGGGTTTGACCATGGAATGCGCTCGCTGCCATTCGCACAAATACGATCCCATCCCCCAGCGTGATTACTATCGGCTGAAAGCCATTTTTCAGGGCGCGTTTGATGAGCATGACTGGAGCAGTTTCAAACAACGTACGTTGGATGTCGCCACCGAACAGCATCGTGCTCGTGTCGCGCAGGTCAACCCGCCGCTGGAAAAGCAGGTCAAGACGTTGCTTGCCCGTCAAAAGAAAATCGATACGGACATCCGCCTGAATCTGTTGCGCCACCATCATCCTGAGCAATCCGACACCGACAATCAAACAACGCTCAGAGCTCTGAGGACGGCGGATAACAATCGCACGCTGCCGGAAAAAATTCTTGTCGAGCGGTTACAGAAAGCAGAGCTGCTGGCAGATTCCAGCCAACCCGAGTCGGTACTACATGGGCGGATGGAAGTAGAGCAGATCAATAGGAATCTGCATGAAATGCGTCAGCAGATGGTTGCACCTCTTACCATTCGCGCCCTGTGGGATATGGGGCGACCATCCCCCACCTACATTCTGCGTCGAGGTGAACATGATAAGCCGGGGCGGCTTGTTGGTCCGGGCGTCCCCGCCGTGTTGACTGACGGCAAGACCCCGTTTGAAGTTGCCCCTGCCGCGTTGGCTGAGCAATCCGGTGGGCGGACCAAGACGGGACGCCGTCTGGCGTTTGCCCGTTGGCTGACGCAATCCGATCATCCCCTGACGGCAAGGGTGATGGTGAACCGCATTTTTTCCCGACACTTTGGAGCGGGGTTGGCAACCGAACTCGGTAACTTTGGCAGGCAGGTTGATCCACCTTCCCATCCGGAACTGCTCGATTGGCTGGCGTTAAAATTCATCCAGAGTGATTGGAGCATCAAGGCGATGCATCGGTTGATGATGAATTCCAGGACCTATCGGCAGTCCAGTCGAGTGACTGACGAACATCAACGGATTGACCCGCAGAATCGTCTGCTTGCACACATGCCGTTGCAACGATTGGACGCGGAAGCATTGCGTGACTCGTTGCTGCTGATTTCCGGTAATCTGGCCGCGGTTCCAGGCGGTATACCGGATGCTGTGTCGGTGAATCGTGATGGACTGGTGAGTGTTTATCCAACTCGCGGAGGTGGTTGGCGGCGGAGTGTTTACCTGCAGTATCGCCGCACCGAAATTCCGACGATGATGGATACATTCGATTATCCGCAAATGGGGCCAAACTGCATTGATCGTGCCGTCTCTACTGTTTCACCGCAAGCATTGATGCTGATGAACGACAGTCATGTGCATGATTTGGCTGAAGCGTTTGCGGGCCGTATACTGGCTATGATTGACAGTCAGGGCCTGGTCGATGACCACCGCACGCGAGTCGATCTTGTTCAGCGACTGGCCCTGAGTCGTGTCCCCAGTGAACAGGAACTTGCAATCGGAACCGGGATGCTGAATAAGCTGGAATTAGTCTGGCAGGGTAAGACAACCGAAGCTCTAGGAACTTATTGTCACATGGTCTTCAATTCCGCATCCTTCATTTACGTGGATTGAATGAACTTGTCCTCAATCAAAGGTACTTCCCGACGTGACTTCTTTTCGCGAGCAGGCGATGGTTTGTTCGGTGCAGCGCTGTTGCAGTTGCTGACGGACGACCTGTTTGGCGGTGAACTGCCGTTGGAACAGGCGGCTTCGGAAAGCGAATCGTCGCCTCAAAACGAATTGTCCGATGCTGGCCGTATCTCAACTTACAACCTTGATGCGAAACCGGTTCACCACCCCGCCAAGGCAACTTCTGTCATTCAGTTGTTCATGAATGGTGGCCCCAGCCAGATGGATCTCTTTGATCCCAAGCCGGCCTTGGCAAAAATGGATGGCAAACCTTATCCGGGAAGCGTCGAGGAAATCGGCAATACCAGCGTCACTGATATCGGCGTGATGATGGGAGGACAGTACCCGATTGCCCGTCATGGTGAATCAGGAATGTGGATGGCCGATCCGCTTCCCTGCACGTCACAGGTTGCCGATGACATTTGTTTGATCAATTCAATGTGGACTGATCATCCCAACCATGATAACGCCCTCTACAAGATTCACAGTGGCAGGCTGTTCATGGGCTATCCGACTCTAGGTGCTTGGGCCACCTATGGACTCGGCTCGGAAAACCAGAACCTGCCAGCCTACGTCGTACTGGGAGACCCTCTTGGATTACCCAAAAACGGTACGCGAAATTGGACGTCCGGGTTTCTGCCACCGGTTTATCAGGGAACACCGTTCAGACCGACCGGTTCTCCCATCTTGAATCTTCAGAAGCAATACGAGCAGCCTTCGGCCGTTTCTGCGACAGCGAGAGAAATGCTGAAGCAACTTGACGAACTCCATCGTTCCAAGCGACCACATCGTGCCGATCTCGATGCACGTATCGCGTCCTATGGGCTGGCAGCACGGATGCAATTGACCGCCCACGAAGCTTTGGACTTGAATCGCGAGAGTGCCGAAACTCTGGCGATGTACGGTGTGGGGGAACCCCACACAGACTCCTACGCAAGGCGCTGTCTGTTGGCTCGACGACTGGTTGAGCGAGGCGTGCGATTTGTGCAAATTTTCCTCGAGGAACAGCCGTGGGACAGTCACGTTGACCTCGCGGCAAACCACCGCGAGGTTTGCACGCGGACTGACAAACCGGTGGCAGGATTGCTCAGAGATCTGAAACGTATGGGGTTGCTGGATTCGACGCTGGTGATCTGGGGCGGAGAGTTCGGACGCACGCCAACCTCGCAAAGGTCAGGCGATGTTTACACTGGACGTGATCACAATATGCAAGCCTTTACCTCATGGATGGCTGGTGGTGGGGTCAAGGGTGGCTTGACCTATGGCAAGACTGATGAGTTTGGGCACAAGGTTGTCGAGGACCCCGTCAGTGTTCACGACTTTCATGCCACCATTCTCCATCTGATGGGGCTCCATCATCAAAAGTTGTTCTATCGCCGCAGTGGGCTTGAAGAGAGACTGACGGGAGTCGAAGTCCCCAAGGTTGTCCGTGGAATCCTTGGTTAGTTTTTGAGGAGCGATTTGTGGTATTTCACCGACGGGACTTGATTCACGGCGTCATGACGATGGGGGCCGGTTCGGTGCTGGCCGCCAACGCGGGCCAGTCAGTGGCGGCGATCCCGATGCCATCCAGAATCATCGATACCAATGTCAGTTTGTTTCAATGGCCTTTTCGGCGACTCCCCTTGGATGAGGTCGATGGCCTGTGCGACAAGCTTAAAGAATTGAGGATCACGCAGGCGTGGGCGGGTAGTTTTGAAGGCCTGCTTCACCGTGACCTGAGCAGTGTCAATGAAAGGTTGTTGAAAGCCTGTCAGAACCGTCCCGAACTGGTTCCGATCGGTGTGATCAACCCGACGCTGCCGGGGTGGAGGCAGGACGTGCAGCGATGCCTGGGAACCTTTCAGATGCCGGGAGTTCGGTTGTATCCGGGCTATCACGGATATGCACTGAATGATCCGTTGTTCGGAGAATTGCTTGCTGAAGTATCGGGGCAGGAAGGTTTTGTGCAGATCGCTGTTGCCATGGAAGACACACGCACGCAGTCCCCGCTGATGAGAGTGCCGGAGGTCGATCCAGGACCATTGAAACATTGGATGCAGCAAATTCCCAAGGCGAGAGTTCAAATTCTGAATAGTCGTCCGGGGGCTGCAGAAAAATCAAAGTTCGCTGCAATTCCACGCGTCGTGTTTGACACGTCCAGAGTCGATGGAACTGATGGAGTTGCAGATCTGGTTCGCGCTGTGGGTGACGATCGCGTTTTGTATGGATCTCATGCGCCGTTCCTGATCCCTGAGGCAGCCTGCATTCGTATGGTTGAATCACACTTGGACACTTCGATCGTCAAAGCAATCATGCAGGAAAACCCGGACCACTTTCGTCGTGTGTCCGTTTCACCACCAACGGACAGTGGCAGGTAATGTAAATGAGTTTTGGATTGCCCGCTGCTGAAACGTTAAAACAATATCGAATCTGGGATTCGTATTTCACGCCGTCTTTTTCCAATCCAGGAGCCGACGGTAGCAGTCGCTTGATAGCTGACATTCAGCGGGCAATGCCTGCGATTGAAACGGGGCATTTTGAAAAGCTTTGTTACTTTGCTCACGTTGGGATTGGTACAACGACTGATCGTTCATTGGAAGACTTACTGCGTGCCAAGCCGGAATTGGTATTGGAACCGCTTAACCGCTGGCCCGACCAGTTGTTGGGGATGATTCAACTCAATGCGAATGATGTTTCCGGTTCGCTGACAGCCTTGGATCGCTGGTTGCGTGATGGCCCAATGTTGGGTGTTTATTTTCCGGGTAGTGGGCCGGGGGCAGCCAACTGTCTGGATCCCAATGTTGCAACACTGGTGGAACGTGTGTCAGAATTGAAAGGTGTGATCATGCAACACACGTGGTTCAAGACTGGTGGCAAGCGTGCCCCTCATGAATCGACACCCGCGGAATTGGCGACGCTGGCAGCGAAATTTCCCAGGCAACGCTTTATCTGTGCCCACGCAGGTGGGGAATGGGAACGTGGTATCCGTGCGGTTCGACAGTCCTCGAATGTGTTGATTGAAACGTCCGGTTTTGATGCCACAGCCGGTTTTATAGAAATGGCCATTCGTGAAATCGGTTCGGAACGGATTGTGTTTGGAAGCCATCTGCCCTCGCGGTCTCTGGGGACGGAACTGTCAAAGGTGACCACTGCCAAAATTGGCGAGAAAGAGAAAAAAGATATTTTGGGGGCCAATTACCGAAGCCTCTTGAAACCAATCCAATCGCTCAAATGATCACGGTGGGTAGCGATTGGATCTGATCGGCATCTGGGCCGGGTGATCGTTTGCCTGACAATCTCGGTTGACTTGGAACCGGTTTCGATGAGTCAAGGCGAGGTCCTCAGACAGCAGCAAAGTTGCAGGCCTATGTCGATGCCCTGGTAGCGTGGGACGGAAATGCCGACAAGGGCTCAACGACTGACCTGCTGTGCATTGCTTGGTACGAAGAGTGGTAGGGGATTTCGTAATCTGAAAGAAGACGAGGGCGATGGTCAAAAACAGTTGCTTGCTCTTGGCAAGGTCGCCCGGCAATTGAAAGAACTGCATGGCGACGGGCGCAAGCCGTGGGGAGAGGTGCATCGTTTGCAGCGAACGGCTTATCGTGCTGACACGATGGAATCTGCTGTGTCGCTGCTGTCTTTTACGGCCAGCCAACCGTGTGCCGCAGCACCGGGGCCGTTGGGAGTTGTCTTGACCATCGATTCAACGCCGAGTGTTGCGTTGATTCGTCCGCCGCGTTTCGCGGTCGTAGGCTGTTCCTACATGTCCGCGATTCTGTGCATGCCGGCCGCGATTCTGTGCATGCCCGTTGCGCCCCTGGCAAGGACGCAGGCTGAACGTCCAAATGTCCTGTTTTGTATTTCGGATGATCAAAGTTATGCACACACCGGCGGCAATGGCGACAAGGTGGTTCAGACGCCCGCGTTGGATCGTGTTGCGGATGAGGGAATCCGTTTCACGTATGATGTTTGTGATGCCCCGACCTGTGGGCCTTCGCGGACCGCGATCTTGACAGGGCAACACATTTGACGGTTGGCGGAAGCGGGAAACATCCACAGTACACTGCCCGCTCGTTTCGTGACGTATACGTCCATGTTGAAGGACATTGGCTAGGTGACGGGTTACACAGGAATGGGCTGGAACCCAGGCTGACTGGAACCCAGGCTGAACGGAAAACCCAGGCCGAACGGAAAACCCAGGCCGAACGGAAAACCCAGGCCGAACGGAAAACCCTGCTGGACTAGAGCCTGCCCGCCACAAGTTGCGCCAATCCAAGGCCGGGATGTCAAACAAGGACTATGCCTCAAACTTTGCCGACTTCATGGAGCAGTGTCTCGAGGATGCACCCTTTTGTTTTTTGTTGGGGACTTAGTCGCCCCATCGTGGTTGCAAATCCGGTCCAGGCTTGGCCGCAGGAAAAGACCCAACGCAGGTCGTTGTTCCGCCGTGCCTGCCGGATCATCCGATCGTTACTGAATCGCTAAGCAAGCGTCATTCACTTGTGCCATGGCATTGGAGCAGGGCCAACCGTTGGTCAGAACGAATAGAGTATCCGGTTTGTCGGAATCTTATGCACAATCCGTCAACCACGATCATTCCCAATCTTTGGTTCCAATGTGCGTGATTTCGTGAAACTCAATGCCGTTGTTGGTGTTCAAGCCAAAGTACAAATCATGCAACATGGTTGTGTGGTAGGTTATTTAGTTGAGGTGTCACATGAAGGAGCACTGCCGACTGCGATCAGACGCACGGTAGAGTCCTTCGGCACCCGGTAGAGTCCTTCGGTACCCAGTACGGTTCTCTGTCAACTGGCACGGTTCTCTGTCAACTGGCACGGTTCTCTGTCAACTGGCACGGTTCTCTGTCAACTGGCATGGTTGGCAGTACCGCCAAGTCGGGGTCTCGGAGCATCCACAGGCACAGGAGCAACAGTTCGATGGAGTTTTTGGGAATCCCGCTTTACGATGATGACGTTTACAAGATGTTCATCCGTTTTGCGTTTGATCTGTTTTTTCTTGCTCTGATTGTTCGTTTTGCAATCTTACCAACCCAACAGGATCGCGAGTTCGCTTTCACTGCAAGTATGTTGAACATCACGGTCTTCTTCATCTGCTTCACGCTGAAAAAGTTTGAATTGGACATCGGAATGGCATTGGGACTGTTTGCTATTTTCGGTGTGCTCAGATATCGAACGAATTCGTTGCCAATCAAGGAAATGACGTACTTGTTCATTGTGATCGGAATCGCTGTGATCAATTCGTTGTCCAACCATAAGACAAGTTACGTCGAGCTTGTCGCAGTCAATTCGTTGATTCTTTTTGCAGCGATGCTGAAAGAGGGATTTGTGGCAAGAGGAAAGACGATTCATACTGGTGTTGTGGCGACGCCGAAGAAAGCTCGCAAACATACCGTGGAATATGATCGGTTGGAACTTTTGGCACCCGACCGACAATTCGAGCTAGAGGCAGACCTGCTTCAGCGGACCGGCATCCCCATCTCGCGGGTACAGGTACAGTCGATTGATCTGAAAAACGCCTCGGCCACTCTCAGTGTCTGGTATGAAGCGTCACCCGGCGGTGCAGACAACAGCACTTGAGAGATGTCGCTGCTCGTGACCTGCTGCCAGAAAACGGTTGCTGCCTGCCAACGGGGCGTGTGGTTACGGAGTTTGCAGAGTAGGTCATTTGCGAACCGAATCCGGTCGTATTGATCAGGCGGGGCTTGATGAGGAATGTTGATCAGGCGTGGCTTGACGAGGAATGTTGATCAGGCGTGGCTTGACGAGGAATGTTGATCAGGCGGGGCTTGACGAGGAATGCCTCTGCCAAATGACCCGCCAGTTCATTCTGGGTTCCGTGCTTGATCAAAGCGATTGCCGATTCAATCGATCGGCAAGCTTCCTACGGCAGACTGCAGTTCATCATATCACTGATCGATGCGAACGTAGTCGATCAGGTATTGAGCGGGGAACTTGGTGTTGGCACCGACGGGTCCAACGAATCCACCACCGATCGAGAGATTCAGTAGCAGGTGGAATTTCTGGTCAAACGGGGCGGGAAACGGCCCGCCAGTGGTGCTCCACTTTGTTTGAGTCTGGACCAGTTTTCCGTCAATGTACCATTCGATTTTGCCTTCCTGCCAATCGATAGCGAAGGTATGAAAGTCATCGGTGAAGTTGCCGCTTGGAAGTTTGTAAGCGTCACCCGACGAGGCGTTTTTGGGCCACGCATCTCCGTAATGCAGCGTGCCGAGTACCTCATTCGTGTTCTGTCCGCGGAATTCCATGATGTCGATTTCACCACTTTTGGCCCATCCGCCATACTTGTCCTCGGTTGGCAGCATCCAGATCGCTGGCCAGAGGCCAGCTCCTGATGGCAGTTTGGCGCGGACTTCGATGCGTCCAAATTTCCAGTCGCCGCGGTTCTTTGTGCGGACGCGTCCCGAGGAGTATTCACGAGTCGTTCCCATGATGTTGGCATGGTCACGCCGCGCTTCGAGAATCAGTGTGCCGTTGGCGACACGAACGTTCTTTTTTCGGTCTGTGAAAATTTGCAACTCACTGTTTCCGCCACCAAAAGCATTCACTTCAATGCCCCATTTGGAATAATCAAGAGAGTTACCATCAAAGTTGTCCTCCCATACGAGTTTTCGATCGGAAGTATTCGATCTATCCTGAGCAGCAGCCGGTAGCGAAAATACTGTCAAGCAAACGCATGAACAGAACAGTCTTGGGAAGCAATATGAAATCATGAAAGTTGCCTTTTGCAGTAGGTTTCCAGTGACAGGCTGTTGCCGATGGTGTGTCTGTTGGTGAGTCATCATCCGATCGGTGCCAATACAGTGAAGTGAAGTGTGAATGAAACCGGAAAGTCGTGAAGTGTGAATGAAACCGGAAAGTCGTGAAGTGTGAATGAAACCGGAAAGTCGTGAAGGGGTCAAGGGACTTGCTGAAAGTCATAATGAATGTCAATTCGCTTGATCTGGCCAGTGCGTGAGAAAATGCTCGCCGTCTCATCTTTGGTAAGAGTCAACGTGTCCCGTTCATCGGCTCCATCGGCTCGTGTTACTACGATTTTGGTATTCATCGACTGATGGTAGATGATGGGGGTTTGACAGAGTGTAAAAGCGAAACTGCCGGCTGGGAGCGAGAGTTCAACATGTTCGTCTTCAAGATTGATGAACTGGATCCTGGAATCTGTCTTCAATATCTCGCAGGCTTCGAACATGAATGGATCGAATGCAAGTTGGCCATTCACGATTCGGACTCCCAATTCGATCAGACGCGAAAGAATGTCTTCCTTGACCTGTCCTGTCATGCCTGGTTGCTGGACACCAGCACCTTGGGGCGTGTGTGAGTAGGGGTCCGCTGGAAAAGCACCATATTGTGCGGGCGACTTGGTCAGCCCCATACCGTTACGGATATCGCGGTAGTGTTGCTGTAGGCGATTCTCCAGTTCCGGTTTGTCCGTTGTCTGCTTCGACCAGACACAGTTTTCGATGGCAGCCAGAGCCAGTTTCGAGACCATATGCCAGTAAATCGAACCCAGACCTTCGTAGGCGAAAAAGGTGCCGCTGCGACCTGTGAAACTCTTGTGGCGAAAGGTGTTTTCATAGAGTTCGCCGATCAGACGTCGGTCACGCGATACAAGGTCGGCATAGGCAGGCAGTAACGACAACGCATCAAGCGTGGTGTTCAGGTTTGTAGCATTGCGGAAGTCTCCATTGAAATGGACGCCCCCATCTTCATCCTGCCGCACGACCGACGTGTCACCCTCGGCGACAAGTTTCTTCAGCAATTGCGAACGCTTCCATGATTCTTCTGCAACCATGTTCTTCTGCAGAAATCCTGGAAGTTGCCGATCAGGATAAAGCATGTAGCTTTGCTGATCCTCTCGATAGATCGGACTCTCTTGCAGGGCGTCCAGAGTTTGAACAACTTCCTCGGCGTTGAGCAGGCCACTACTTAGTACAGCAACCTGACCTTCGAGCATTTCGTGAAGCGTTGTGACGCCATAACCCTCGTCCTGCAACGTGATCAGGTTGTAGGAATGATACAGACCGTCAGAGCGGTGATTGGATCGGATCGTGTGATCGATCATTTCGAGGGATCGTTGCAGTAATTGCACACAATCCACCAACGGAAGCTCGGTTTTGGTTCCCGATAAACCATTCGCGTATAGCTGTTGGCGATAGTCTGATCCTGCCTGGGATAGGGCATCTACCAGTTGTTTGCGTTGGCTATCATTCAACGTCCCGCTGAAGACTTCCGCGTTTGTGTCAAGAGTCCTGCCAATGTTCTGTAACAGGGTGCAAATCTCTTGGGATACCGGAATGGACGCGGGGAGACCGCTGCGGGAAAGCCATTGGATCATGAAATCGCAATACCGTCGCAGGTAACAGGCTGTGACAACCGACAACCCGTTTCCAACAAGAGCATTGTTTGCGTCGTTCCATTCCGGCCGTTGGGTGTTCAGCCACACTCCACCGCCGGGCACGAAATTGGTGATTTTCACCAGGGCGGGGATCAGAAGCTTCTCCAGCATCGTCACGTGGTAGGGTGATGCCCGGTGGTTGGCCAGCAATTGACCGTCGGAACCGATTTCGGAAACACGCTGCTCGATCGCATCAGCCAGTTCGTAGTCATAGTCGATGGTTTCCTGAGGGTTCTTCTGAATCGAACGGTAGTCGCGAATTCGATAGGGGACCTGTGCGTAGGCGCAACATTCGGTGGCCAGATACCGATCGAGTTCAGCGGGGTGGAACCGCTGGGACCATTCCAACAGTTTCAACAGATAAATGATTTGATGGTCACCCCAATAGCCGATGTTTCCCCACGGGTCATTGGGGTCTGGTGTTTCCCATTCAAAACCGTCCTCGCTGATTCTGTACGGGTTATAACCATCGGCTGTCGAAGCATTCAGGAAACGAAACACCATGTTGCGTGAGAAGCCTGGGAATGACAGCGCCAGTGCCTCCCAGTTCTGGAAAATGTCCCGCCAGTTGCCTTCGTAGCAGAGACTTTCGGTACCGTTGGCATTGAAACAGTCAATCGAAAAAGCATTCCATGGTCGTGTCGGATCGCCGTGTCGACGGCTGTACGTCAGTGGCAGGTATTCCAACGAGATCCGCTGCAGGTCCTGGTCCCCGGTCTGGATGGCTTCTGCCATCAGATCGTCAAGGTTCAGATTTGGCTCATTGGCAATACGTGCCAGAAATTCGGGATTCCGCTCTGCCGCATCACGATTGAATTGCAGCAAGTGGGAGTGGAAATCACTTGCGGAAATCGAATACTGGTGTTGCGGTATGCCACCACGCAGCACGTTGAAAAGAACGTTGGATTGGTGACGCTGGACACGCAGTTGATTGTTCCCAGCCTGCCTGCCATCGGCTGCGGAAACAATGGCGAGCAATCGCCGCTCATTCTCTGCAACGTCTGACGTGATCAAGGACTCGATACCTGCTGATTCGCTCAGAAGCTTTTGCAGATTGACCACATCGGTGTGATCTCGATTCACGTTTGCGACGAGGTTCCAGCTTACCTGAGGTTCAGTTGAGGATGGCTGAACCGAATGGCCGGCGAGTTCATGTTGCGAAACGGTGAAATACGCGCCCCGATGTCCTCGGATATCATGTTCTTCCGCAACGCTCATGCCGTCCCGGAAACGATCCAGTTGTTTCGAACTCAACAGGACCGTTGGATCGTGGAGCCCCTGTTGCCACACGACCGTCGCCCGGAGCCCTTCGCTTGGCTCGGCCCGGTCGGTTGGAATGGAACTCAGGTAGAAAATCCCAATTTTCTCTCGATCGGACAACTCGGCTTTTTTGTAGGCGTCGCCGAGATTGCTGTACCGCAGTTGAAAACTCTGGTCGATACCTGCGGGTAGCAGATTCTGGATGCCGTCGAGGACAGAAACGTGGGTCGATTCAGCCCCGAGGTTGCGTAACTGGCAGTTGCGAATGAAACCAAAGCGGTTACCGAAAGTCCAACTGTAGCTGAAAGCGAGGTTCATCGAACGATTGACTTCTTCGAACAACAGTCGATTGCCAAGAGAATTCTTGTAAAGGTATCGCGAAGTCGATGAATGGGGTGGAACTCGTCCTGTGAAGGGTTCCCAGGTTCGAACCTCTCCCCCTTCGATCGATTGCCGAATGATTGTTTTGGGGCCGGTGAAGGCAGCTTGGTCGATCAGTTTGTCGCACGAATAGTAGGGGAACAGAGCAGAATCGGGATTCCTTCGTCCCGCTGACAGAGCACCTTGACTGGAAATGAACATCCAGTGATCTCCGGAACTCACCGGACTGACGAAGAACTCCGGCATCCGATGGACACACGAGATCCGGTACCAGGGTTCATTGTCGATGATGACATAACCATCAGTTGCGACACTGTCAGTTGCATGGGAGGTGAAGGTAGCGTGATTCATTAATACTGATCAGGTAGCGGTTTTGTATCCATGGTCGGGCGAGCAGTTGGGTTGCTCGCCAATCGAGGTAGTTTCGGCTGTTAGCCCGAGGAGGTCTCAGTTGCTTTTCTCGTTTGCAGATCATGCTCGATTTCGCTCAAAACGTTGTCGCTGATGTTGTAAAGCACCAGACAGAAGGCAGCGAGCAGAAAGAAACCTGCTGGAATCAAACTCATCATCATGCACAAACCATTCAAAGTGGTTTCTGACTGAACCTGTTCAACCCCGTCGATGGGTTCAGCATATTGAAAGTATTCGAGAGAAAAACCCGTCATGGCCGCGCCGACGGCACAACCCATTTTCTGCGAGAAGGTTGCTGCTGAAAACACCAGACCGGTTGCACGACGTCGGGTGCGCCACTCTGAGTAATCGGCTGTGTCTGCATACATCGACCATAGCAGTACCGGGCTTGGGCCACCGATCAAGGCGGAGGCAATGTACAGGCCATACATCCACATCGTGTCATCAGGTTCCAACAGAAAGAACGCGGCCGTCGTTGCAGAAACACCAATGTTCATGGAGATCATCAGCAACTTTTTTCCAAAGATTCTGGTCAATTGCTTGGTGAGCAACATCCCGACAATGGCTGCGATACTGCCTGCGACCAGAAAACCTGGCACCATGGATTCGTTGTTGCAGTAGTACTTGAAGTAGTAGAGAATCACTCCGCCCCGTACAAAGGCTCCCATCAGTTGAAGCAGCCCAAAGCCGAGCAGCACCATCCAGGGACGGTTGGCGAGCAGGTCGTTGAAGTCGAGTTCCAGCGTGGACTCCGCAACCTCCGTCGATGACTCTTTTTGTTTTACGGTGAACCGCAGCAAAAGACCAGCGATGCTCAGTGCGAGATAGCAACCGATGATCCAGGGCATTTTTTCGATTGAAAACTGGGTCGCCAGCATGGCAAGTATGGCAAGTCCTCCGAGCATGACTTGATGCAGTTTGATACTTGTCAACACGAATCGGAGGTCAGCCTGATACGTTGATTTTTTCTGGACTTCCGGAAGCACACGTTCCTTCGTGGTTGCGAAAGTGATCAGAAAGAGAATCACGGCAGCCATGGAAAAGACCACCATTGTCCAGAAAAATCCAGCCTGTTCGTCGACGACCTGATACGTTTCTTTCCCATCAACCATCACTATCTCAGTGCCACCAAAAACTCCGACCAAATCGAGAGTGAAGTACTGAACGATGATGCCGCCCACGAAGGCCAGGATGAATCGATAGGTTGAGGCACTCGTCCGTTCCAGCGAACTGGCAGACATCACACCCATCAGAGCGCCGTAAGGAATGTTGATGGCGGTGTAGGCCATCATCACCAAGGTATAGGTGACGTAGGCGTAGATCAGTTTGCCCTCATTACCCAGGTCAGGTGTGTAGAACGTCAGAATGCCAGTGATCGCAAAGGGGATGCACATCCAGACCAGATAGGGCCGAAAACTCCCCCACGCCGTACGGGTGCGGTCCGCGAAGTATCCCACCAGTGGATCGTTGATGGCGTCCCAGATGCGGGTGATCAAAAGCATGGTGCCGGCAGCCCCGGCCTTGATCCCGAAGACATCGGTGTAGAAGTACATCAGAAAGAACTCAAAGGTCTTCCAAAACAGGTTGGAGGCCGTGTCGCCAAGCCCATAGCCAACTTTTTCGCGGATCGACAGGCGTTGATCAGGATCGGCTGGAGCGCGTTCTGAGGCCATGGGTTGGCGTCTATCGTGAAGTGGGGAGCGAGAATGGATGCGGGGCAAAGAAACCGGTTTCAGAGAACATCTCTATAATTTCCGTAAAAAAGAAGAAAGTCAACACTTGCCGTGAAACCGGTTTCACGCTAGGTTCTAGTTGTAATGGTTGGGATGTCCGCGTACCAGCACTCTCGCGGCCCAAATCCCTACCGGGGTAAGACTCGATCCCCGGAATCCCTCTGCGGAGGTGGTGTTGTCGAATTTGGTCTCGAAGAATCGCACTGATTTCCCTCGGCGTGCTGGTATTGAGTCGGTTTTGTTGGGACGAGAAAAGAAAAAGGCTGAACATGCAACAGAGGGGTGAAGCAACGATTCAGGACATCGCGGATCACGCGTGTGTGTCAAAAAGTACGGTTTCCCGCGTCCTGAATAACAGTTCCTCGGTCAACGAAGACAAGAGAACTGCTGTCACGGAGGCCATGAAGAAGCTCGGTTTTGAGCCCAATGTGGTCGCGCGAAGTTTAGCTGGCGGTCGGTCGATGACTCTGGGAGTGCTCACTCAGAACATTGGTAGCCCGTATTATGATGCACTATCCCAAGGGGTCATCCATGGGCTTGCGGGCAGCGGTTACTCACCCATCTTTGTCGATGGTCAGTGGAAGCAAAGTACCGAGACTGAGTTGATTCGTACTTTGATCGGCAGGCGTGTGGACGGATTGCTTCTGATCGGAGGTGATGTTCCGGTCGAGCAACTCAATGAACTAAGGGATCGGCTACCCACGATTGTGGTAGCTCGTGAACTTGTTGGCTGGGACAACCAGTGCATTCATGTGGACAACGTTCGGGCTGGTTACGAGGCCACGAATCATTTGGTCAATTTCGGTCACTCAAGAATCGCTTTGATACGGGGAATCAAGCAGCATCCTGACGCCATCCAACGCTTTGAAGGCTATGCCAAGGCGTTGTCCGAGTCGGGGATCGAGTTTGATCCGGATCTGATCTTTCAGGGCGATTTCAGTGCGCAATCTGGAGTGATGGCGGTGAACTCGCTCATCTCCCGCGGGGTTCAATTTACTGCGGTCTTCGCTGCCAATGACATGGTTGCCTTTGGTGCCAGGCTTGCGTTGCATCGTCATGGATTGCGTGTGCCAGAGGATGTCTCTCTGGTGGGATTCGATGATCAGGCTGAGTCCGCATTTGTGACTCCACCACTGACAACGATGAGACAGCCCGCAGTCGAGATGGGTGAGGCTGCTGCCAGTGCTCTTGTGAAATTAATTCATGGGGAGCCCTACGAGCTTCCAAGCTTGCCAGTCGAACTTCAGCGAAGGGAGTCTGTGGCGAGATTGCGTTAGGGGATTTTGTTCGGAACCCTGTCCCCTTTGATCATGCATTGAGATGCAACTGATCGTTTTGTTTTTTGTTTCGGCCTTCTATTGTTCCATTCGAAAACTTTCAGGAATTTTTACATGTCAAAATCGAGATATCCAAGATACGGCTTCACGCTCGTGGAGTTGCTGGTTGTTATCGCCATTATCGGCGTATTGGTTGGGTTGCTGCTGCCCGCCGTCCAGGCGGCCCGTGAAGCGGCTCGCCGTATGAGTTGCAGTAACAACTTCAAGCAGATTGGCCTTGGCCTGCATAATTATCACGCTGCTTACAAGAACCTGCCAATGCTGGCTGGTGGGACACATGAAACAGCTGGCATGGGTGCTGACAATAGCAACATTTTTTGGTTGAGTTGGTTGGTGGGGATTACCCCGTTCGTTGAGCAACAGGCTTTGTGGGAGCAGATTTCAAACCCCCTCGCCGTCAACCGGACCGGTGCGATCAGGAATCCGCCCTATCCAGCGATGGGCCCGGCCCCTTGGAACGAGAACTACCAACCGTGGTTGACCCAGGTTCCAACCTTCCGCTGTCCGAGCGATCCCACTCAACCGGTTGGAACCCGAGTTGCGTTCAATAACTACACAGCTTGTGCAGGAGACTCCTTCTTCGAGCAGAGCGAGAGCGGTGTCAACAATCAAGGCCAAGCCTACAGTGGTGGTGTTTGGGGCGAAGAAGATTCCGAGCGTTGGGCACGTGGTGTGTTCCGCACTCGGCACTTTACGAAATTCCGTGACATCACCGATGGTCTCTCCAACACCATCATGGGTGGTGAGTGTGTTGTCGGGGCACGGGACTTGCGAGCCTCCGCGACTCAAATAGAGTTTGACAACACTTCGTGGGACCAGCCACCTGCGTATTTCAAACAGTATCTCGACCCCGAGCGTCCTGCTTACATTAACACCAACCCCGCCACCGGCGGCCTGTCGCCCTGCGGCGGAAAACCATGTTACGAGAATAACCCCACCCATCAACGTGGTCGCCTTTGGTCTGATGGGCGTTTGGAGTTCAGTTCCTTCCACACGATCACTCCGCCTAACAGCTATAATATTCAGCGATGGCATGGACAGGCTGGCGCTTTTTGCGCCTCGAGTTATCACCAAGGGGGGGCTCACATCCTGATGGGCGACGGAGCGGTGATCTTCATCACCGATTCGATCGAGGCTGGTGATCAGAACCATGTGATTTATGGACGCGACAACGGTGATGGACGCGGTCCGGATGGCGGCGTCGGCCGAGAAAGCCCTTACGGTCTTTGGGGCGCTTTGGGAACCAAGGCCAGTAACGAAATGGTTGAAGAACAGTTGAACCAGTAGGTTCTGCTGATCCAATTCATGCGTTGAACCTCGCCCGCAGTTCGGGCGGGGTTTTTTTGTGAAATGGGTAACGCATTCCGTGGACTCGCCCTGAACCGACTGCATGATGACGGCATGGCAGAAAACTCTTCATGTCATCGTTTGTGAAAGCTGGCAACGCATGCGGCAGTCTTCAACCGCTGTCTGCGACCGGTCTGCTGGCTTTGCGACTGCCCGCGATCAGTAAAATCGCTGCAATCACTGATGCAACGGCCCCCACAAGAATGGGATACTGTGGCGACAGTCCGGCCAGAATTCCGCCCGCGAAGCACAACAGAGCGGAACCCAATACGCGAACCGAGTGGGAAACGCCCAGCATCCTGCCCTGCGATTCGTCAGGAGCGGTATCCGACAGCAATGCAGACATGTTCGTCGTCCCCAAGGCCATTGAAGCACCGATCAAGGGAAGCAGCAGACATAGCCATTGCCAGTGCTCCGGTGTGATCAGCAGCGTCAATAGTACACCCAGCGAGACTGCGGTGGCGGTTGTGATGATCCGTGGTGTCCAGCGTTTGCCGATGGGTTTGATCAACAACCATTGCGTGGCAACCATGGAGACGCTGGTGTAAGACATCAGCCAACCCACCTGCGATGAAGTGAATTGCCACTGTTGCACAAAGTAGACCGGGTTGAACTGAAAGACAAAGTCGATACCCAGATACAAAAAGAAATTGACCAGCAGGAGTGATCGAAACGGGGCCAGTCGAAAGGCGTCTCCCATCTCACTGATTTCTTGTACGATACGAATCCGTCCTTTGGATGTCGGGGTTGGCTTTGACGACGGGAAACGCCACAGGATGAGTAGCGTACACAGGCCGCAGATGGCAGCAGCGGCATAGAAAGGCAGGGAGTAAGACGCAAAGCTGAAATGCTTCTTGTCTGCCAGATGGCCTCCCAGTACTGGTGCGAAGACGTAAGCCATGCTGCTTGCCATGTAGATCAGGCCGAATCGCCGGGTCTTTTCGGCACCGGTCGACCAGTGTGCTACCTCTGACTGGGCCAGCACCAGCAGCACGCCGGCAAAGCCGATGAAAAACTGTCCCGCGATGATGATCCAGACGGTGTCTGCCTGAATCGACCATGCAATGACGGCATTGCCAACAGCAGTGATGGCCATCGCAGCGGCCAGAACCAGCTTTCTGCCGAAGCGATCAGAAACCTGACCCAGAATCGGTGACCCGATGAACTCGCCAAGTCGCATCATCGACATCGCGAGCCCAAGTAGAAAGGCTCGGGTGGCAGTGCTAGTGCCAGTCGCCAGCACACCATGCTCGGACGGATGCAGGAACATTGGTGAAAGCACCGGAGATACAAGAGCGCTGGCAAAGAATCCCAGAAACACAAGGGTGTAGATAAGTGGCATCAGGTCGGAACTTTGATCAGGATGAAAAGGTCGATCGAACTCGGCCTTGCGATTTCGGACGGGTCATTTCTGGATATGCGACGGCGGGCTTTTATGGCCAGAGCTTCGGGTTCGCCGCGTTTCAGGTTGTCGGGTTCGCCGCGTTTCAGGTTGTTGGGTTCGCCGCGTTTCAGGTTGTTGGGTTCGCTGCGTTTCAGGTTGTCGCGTCCTGGAGTGCAGGGTTGCCAAAGTGATCAGCATTTTCTACGGAGAACGGGTATTGCCCGTGTGTGGAGCGGAATTTGTACAGGGGACGCATTGCTTTCACTTCAGAGCCTGTTTCGACTCCCGTATCCTTAGGTGCAACTGACGGATTTCAGCCATCGGTGGGTGCCTTGCGGATCAGCCATCGGTGGGTGCCTTGCGGATTATAGGGATTGTCATTCGTGTCATGGGGCTAACAGGCGTTCGTCTCAGTTGACTGTGCGTTTTTTCCGGTTTTTCCGGTTGTCGGGTTTAGCACGATTGTTCAACCGGTCACAGCTGTTGGCAGACTGAGGCGGCGACGCGAACGAACTTGAAATTCCCCGGTGGTTGCAGCCCTAGCGGTGTCACCATGCTTTTTGGTGGGTGTCGTTTAGTTTGGTTTCGATCAAGTTGCTGGGCAACTGCTGCAGCCAGTTGCTTGTGGTTCTCTGATGGCGGTTGACGGCGGCAAACGGCGGGCATGCAGGTGTCCCAGTTGGAAAAAGGTGCCTCGTCGATGCGATTCTTGTAACAAAACGTCCCTTCACAATGGTTAACCTTTGACATCTTATCGGAATGAGCTAAGAGACTCTGGGCGAAGTAGCCTGCACGGTTTCCTGCTAACAATTCTGTTCGATCCATGAATCTTCCGTCACACAACGCGATTCGAAGATTGATCATTTTTGTGGGTGTCTGTTCCATCTTTTTTGTTGTCAGTCATTGGCTGCTTAGGTTGCAGGCTGGTGAGTTCCATTCGGCTCTGACGTCCGTCGTGAAATCGAAGCGTGAGGCTGTGGCACAACGCCCCTACCTTAAGCGACTTGCCGAAGTCGCCGCTCAAGACAGGGAAGTGCTGATTGAAACCGAGAGATGGGCGCGCCTGATTGAGTTAGCAAGCCAGCGGATGCAGAAGACCGGAGTCGATTCGGCTGCGATTGAGTCGCCGTTTGCCAGCACGGTATCTGGGGGTGTCGATGGTCATTGGGCGTTTCAAGCACTCGACCGTGTGACTGTTCCACCTAGCGACAATCGCTATGCGCGTAACTCCATTGATTATTTTATCGAAGCAAAGCTGCAATCGCATGGGAAAACCCTCGGGCCACCAGCCGACAAGCAAACTTTGATTCGCCGACTGCAATTGGGGATCACGGGGCTGACACCCTTGGACACAGAACTTTCCGACTCTCCATCGGTCAATGGTGAAGCACTCGATCGTTTGGTTGACAAGCTACTCAATAGTCATCGCTTTGGCGAGCATTGGGCGCAGTACTGGCTGGATCTTGCAAGGTATGCTGACAGCAACGGTTATGAAGAAGATGAGCTGCGCCCGAATGCCTATCCCTACCGGGACTTCGTTATCTGGGCATTGAATCACAACTTGCCCTGGGACCAATTTCTGAGGTGGCAGATTGCCGGGGACGAACTGGCTGGTGAAAATCCATTAGCGGTTGCGGCGACCGGGTTCCTGACGGCGGCTCCTTTCAATACTTTCATGCCTCAAGAGTCCGAAAGATTTGATGAGTTAGACGATGTCGTGTCGACCATCGGTAGTGCGATGCTGGGGATCAGCATTGGCTGTGCACGCTGCCATGACCATCCCTACGATGACGTCGCCATTGACGAGTACTATGCGCTCGTTTCTGTCTTTCGTGGGACGCAGCGGGACATTGGCTATTTGGATCGAGATGCCGGTCAAGCGTTTCGGGACGTGGATGCGTACGAGGAAGAGATCCGGCAGTTGCGGCTGCTCAGTGCGCGGGATGAAAACATCGAAGAACTCGAATTTTCGGATGAAGAGAAAGCAATCCTGCGTCTGCCTCTGGATCCGAATAACAAGGAACAATTGCGGTTGCTCTCGATGTGTAATCGTTGCCTGTTCGTGGATGATTCCTTCATCGATGATGATACAGAGCCGCTTGAAAAAGATCGCGAGCGGTATGATTTTCTGATAAGCCAAATCGACAACGCCTATGCCAGTCTTCCCGAGCGACCGCTACAGGGATTAGTAATCAATGGCAGTGGCGTTGAAATGACACCTGTGCTTTGGGGCGGATCGCTGAACCAACCGGGTGACGAAGTGGGGCCTCGATTTCCAGAATCAATTGGAATCGCGGAGGACAGCCAGATCCATCACCACTGGCAAGCATGGGACTTTGGGGCAGACGTTGCGAGACCCCGTGCAGCGTTTGCCAACTGGATCACGGATCTGCACGCGGGTGCAGGTCCTGTGACTGCAAGAGTCGCAGTGAACCGGGTGTGGCTGCATCACTTCGGGAAAGGCATTGTCGACACACCCAGCAATTTGGGTCGTGAGGGGGCTGCTCCCAGTCATCAGGACCTGCTGGACTGGCTCGCTTATGAGTTGGTTTCCCACGGGTGGGACATCAAGCATATCCACCGCTTGATTCTTTGCAGTGCGACCTACCGTCAGGCATCTGATGGAGCTCAGGAGTCTGATCGCGCGTTGTTTCACAGGTGGTGGCGACAACGCTTGACGGCAGAGATGTTCCACGACTCGCTGCTATATCAAAGCGGTGCCTTGAACGATCGCTTGTATGGGCCTGGTTTTCAGTCGCCGATACCACGAGCTGCCATCTTGAATCGTAATGCAGATGATCCTGATGCAACCTGGCCCTCAGTGATCATTGATCGTCCGGAAATCTGGCGTCGTAGCGTTTACGCCATAAAAAAAAGAACCAACCCGCTTCCCTTTCTTCACCTGTTTGACTTCCCGGGAGGCATCATCTCGTGTCCTCAGCGTCGCGACACAACGGTGCCCACCCAATCTCTTGCCTTGTGGAATGACAGTTTCATTCGGACGCAGTCAGAGCAGATTGCAGAACGCGCCTTTGCTGACAGCAGGTACCAGGTCGAGGGCGCCATACAACGCCTGTTCTTGCGTCTGTTGGGACGAAGAGCTGACGAAGAAGAAATCATTCGTGTGCAACAGTTCCTGGACCAGGGCAATGGAATCGGTGATTTTGTACAGGTTCTGCTGATGAGTAATGAACTCTGGTACTTCAATTGATCGCAATCCCCGTTTTTTCCGCATTGAATAGAGTCTGTTTACCATGTTGACCCGCAGAGAACTGCTGTCGCGCGCTGGGGGCGGTATGGGGATGCTCGCACTTTCGTCAATGCTGCAGAGTGAAGGTGCGGCCAATTCCACCAATGTCCATCTTCCGGCAAACAAAGCCAAATCAGTGATTTGGTTGTTCATGAACGGTGGCCCGTCCGGCATCGATCTGTTTGATCCCAAGCCATTGTTGACGAAGATGGACGGCAAGCCGTTCCCCGGAAAGATTCGGACACTGTTTCCTTATCCCGGCAATATCATGAAATCGCCCTATGAGTTCCGGCAGTACGGTGAGAGTGGACAGTTTGTGTCCAGTGTATTTCCGCGGTTGGCCAAGCACGTTGATGAAATCACGTTCTTGAATGCGTGTGGTTCAAACGAACAGAATCATGTCCCAGCCTGTTACGTTGTTAATACCGGACGCCAGCAGGTTGGGGCACCCAATGTTGGGTCGTGGGCGACCTATGGATTGGCTAACGAAAAACGTGATCTTCCCGAATATGTGGTCATGTACGACTATCGAAGCGCACCCGAGGGAGGTGCCAATCTATGGAGTTCCGGGTTCCTGCCTGCGGAAAATCAGGGAACGTTGTTCCGATCAGGAAAGCATCCAATTCTTCATCTTAAGCGTCCCGATGGTCTCTCGCGTTCGACGCAGGAAGCACAGTTGGAATTGCTGAATTGGCTCAATGAACGTTCAATTGAGCGTTACTCCGGTGTCCAGCAGTTGGAGGCTCGGGCTAGAGCGTTTGAAACGGCCTATAAGATGCAGTCTTCCGTACCCGTATTGGCTGATCTGTCATCCGAAACTGCGGCTACTCTGGATCAGTATGGGATCAACGATCCCAAGTGCAAGTATTTTGGGGCGCAGTGTCTGTTGGCACGGAGGATGGTTGAACAGGAAGTGCCGTTCATACAGATCTATCACGGTGGATACGAGAATAACTGGGATCAGCACGGTGACCTGGTCACTGGACATGCCAAAAACTGCTACGAAACAGATCAGCCGATTGCCGCTTTGTTAGCAGACCTCAAACAACGTGGGTTGCTTGACTCGACCCTCGTTATCTGGGGTGGAGAATTTGGCAGGGCACCGGTGTCGCAAGACAAGGATGGCCGGGACCACAATCCCTATGGGTTCACGATGTGGATGGCTGGCGGTGGAGTGAAACGTGGGTTCCGATACGGCGAAACAGACGAATTTGGATACTTGCCAATCCAGGATTCCGTCAGCATGCCTGATTTGCATGCCACCGTGCTGCATCTGATGGGGATCGATGAGGAACGCCTTACCTATCAGTTCGGTGGTCGTGAACAGACCGCGACCAACGGACTGGGACGGGTTGTTCATGAAATCATCAGCTGACGGAAAGAGGGATTTGCTGCCCCGTTTATGCGACCGATGTAATCGTTGCAACCAGCAAATTCCACCCATCTTTAGAAAAACAGATGGATATAAACATGATAAATCGCTTCCAATATCTGAGATCAGCATAGCGTTCAACTAGGCATGTCCAAGGGACATCACTTTTCATAATCCCGCAAAAGTATCTGGGACGTTCCATGATTGTTTCTTATCGCAAACTGCTTAAGCGACGCGGCGCCGCCATGGTCGAGTTGGCTGTGGTTATTCCTGTCCTGCTTGTTTTTCTGCTCGGTAGCATTGAAATCGGGCGTGCCGTTATGGTCAAACATGTTTTGGAGGAAGCTGCCCGGGCTGGATGTCGGGTTGCAGTTGCTGAATATAGTGACAAGAGCGATGTGATCGAGATTGTCGATACTGCCATGGATATGGCAAACCTGACGGGCTATACGGTTACCGTCTCGCCAGATCCGCCAACTGAATTGGGACCCTTCGAGACCGTTTCGGTGAATGTCAGCGTGCCCTACACCGACGTGTCTTGGTTTGCACCCAGTTTCATGACTGACAAGACACTGCTCGGTGTTTGTGTCATGCCCGCCGAGTCGGAAGGAAATGAACCGCCAGGACCAGGCGGGAAAAAGAACAAGAAGTCTAAATCTGGCAAGTCTAAATCTGGCGACAAGGATGGAAAAGGCGGAAAGGATGGAAAAGGCGGGAAGGATGGAAAGGGCGGAA